>NZ_JAFCWZ010000005.1:0-444291 GCF_049897785.1 Pseudomonas sp. TSRC2-2 | reverse complement strand
ATCGATAGAAATCTATAACCGTAAGCGACCTCATTTGTCCCTGAAATACAAAACGCCCGATGCGGTGCATCGGGCGTTTTGAAACTGAAACAGGTGTAAACCTATTTCAGGACTAGACAGCCGGCTAAAACTTACTCCGGCAATTTGTACGCAATGATGTAGTCACCCATCTTGGTGCCCAGCGAGCCGTGACCGCCGACGACGAGCAGCACATATTGCTTGCCGTCCTTGCCGGTATAGGTCATCGGAGTCGCTTGACCACCGGCTGGCAGACGCGATTTCCACAACTCTTTACCGGAGTTGACGTCGTACGCGCGCAGGTACTGGTCGAGGGTGCCGCTGAGGAAGCCGACGCCGCCGGCAGTGACCATCGAACCGCCCATGCTCGGCACGCCGAGCGTGAAGCCGATCGGGATCGGCGAGCTGTCGCGGCTGGTGCCGTTCTTGCGTTTCCACACGACTTTGCCGGTGGTCAGGTCGATCCCGGCGACGTAGCCCCAGGCCGGGGCCTGGCACGGTACGCCCAGTGGCGACATGAACGGATGCATGATCACCGCGTATGGCGCGCCGGTGTTTGGCTGCACACCCGAGGTTTCGCTTTCACGTTTGCTGCCGGCTTCGACTTTTTCGCGCGGAACCATTTTCGACACGAAGGCCATGTAGTTCGGGCTGGTAAACAGCATCTGGCGAACCGGGTCGACCGAGACGCCACCCCAGTTGAACACGCCGACGTTACCCGGGTAGATCAGGCTGCCCTGTTCCGATGGCGGGGTGTACTGGCCTTCGTAACGCAGTTCCTTGAACTGGATGCGGCACAGCATCTGGTCGAACGGGCTCGCGCCCCACATGGCTTTTTCGGTCAGTTCCGGGGCCAGCAGGTTGAGGTCCGAACGGGCCTGGGTCGGTGCGGTGTGGTCGCCTTTCACAGCGCCTTGCGGTACCGGGATTTCCTGGATCGGGATGATCGGCGTGCCGTCACGACGGTCGAGGACGTACAGGCTGCCCTGTTTGGTAGGGGCGATCAGCGCAGGTTTCACGCCGTCGGCGGTTTTCATGTCGAGCAGGGTTGGCTGGCTGCCGACGTCCATGTCCCACAGGTCGTGGTGGGTGAACTGGTAGTTCCAGCGCACTTTACCGGTGGCCAGGTCCAGGGCAACGAGGCCGGCGCTGAATTTCTCGGCGCCCGGGGTGCGGTTGCCGCCCCACTGGTCCGGGGTCTGGTTGCCCAGTGGCAGGTAAACCATGCCGAGTTTTTCGTCGACACTGGCCAGCGACCACATGTTCGCCGAGTTGCGGCTGTAGGTTTCGCCCGGGGCCAGAGGCTCGGTGGCGTCCGGCTTGTCGCTGTCCCAGTTCCACACCAGGTGACCGTCGCGCACGTCGAAAGCGCGTATCACGCCCGATGGCTCGTTGGTCGATTCGTTGTCGGTGACGTGACCGCCCATGATCACCAGATCACGAGTGATTGCCGCTGGCGACGTGGAGTAGTAGCCACCGGCGGTGAACGGGCCGATGCCTTGGGTCAGGTCGACCACGCCGTTGGTGCCGAAGCCTTCGCAGATCTTGCCGGTGTCGGCGTTCAGTGCGATCAGGCGGGCGTCAGCGGTTGGCAGGTACAGGCGACGCGGGCAGGCCTGAGCAACGGCTTGGCCCGCTTCGGAGATGACGGCCGAGCCGGCGTTTTCAGACTTGGCGTACGCGGCTTCGTCGTAGTACGACACGCCACGGCAAGTCATGTGCGCAAAGCCCTTGAAGCCGACCGGGCTCTTGATCTGTGGATCGAAGCGCCAGATTTCCTTGCCGGTGTCCGGATCCAGCGCCAGCACTTTGCTGTGCGCGGTGCAGGCGTAGACCATGCCGTTGGCTTTGAGCGGGGTGTTTTCGTTGGTCAGCTCGACCGGGTCATCCGCAGTTGGCAGGTCGCCGGTCTGGATGCGCCAGGCTTCCTGCAGCTTGCCGACGTTTTCCGGGGTGATCTGCTTGAGCGGCGAGTAGCGGTCACCGAACTCGGTGCGACCGTACGCTTGCCAGTCGCCATCGGGCATGGCCGGTGCGGTGCTGGTCATGTCGGCGGTGTCGCGGCCCAGTTCGCCGAAGGTTTCGCCCGGGTGGGTGAACAGGCTGGCCAAAGCGGTAACGCCGGCCAGGATCACCGCGACGGTCAGACCGCCGGTGCCCAATTTCGCCGGGCCGTTGAGCAGCAGCGGACGACGGAACCACGGCAGCAACATCACGAAGCCGAGGACAAACCACAGCGCCAGACGTGGCACCAATTGCCACCAGTCCAGACCGACTTCCCACAACGCCCAGACAGTGCTGGCAAACAGCACGATGGCGTACAGGCCCAGCGCCGCGCGGCGGCGCATCAGCAGCAGAATGCCGGTCAAGGCGATACCGATGCCGGCCAGCAGGTAGTACAGCGAGCCGCCAAGCGTGCTCAGCTTGATTCCCCCGGCCAGCATGGCCAGGCCCATCAGTAGAAGCAGGATGCCGAGCAGGGCGGGTAGTAGCCGACCCCGGCTCGCAGCACTTTCGGTGCTCATAGTGTGATTCTCCGTGACGTTTATGTAGTCCCGCGCTGTAGTCACTTTAGATGACGATTTGGCGCAGGCATGGTTCAGATAAAAACTTGTTGGGCTAACGAAATGCATTCCTGTGGCAGCGGGCTTGCTCGCGAAGGCGATCTGTCAGTTGCGCAGGTGTCACCTGATACACCGCCTTCGCGAGCAAGCCCGCTCCTACATTTGATTTTGACCGGGCGCTTAGAACGACGACTGGATCTTGATCCCGCCGATCAGGGCGTCGTCGACGTCGTTCACGCCACCGGGGTGGCGGATGTATTGCAGGTTCGGGCGCACGGTCAGCCAGTTGGTCACGTGCACGCCGTAATACAGCTCGGCGCTGTATTCGGTGTCCTGCGGTGGCAGGAACGCCGGATTGTCGTAGTCGTAGACGGCGTTGGTGCGGTTGCTCGCTTCGGCGTTCTTGCGATAGGCCGGGTTGACGTGGACGCGTGCCAGAGCAAAACCGATGTCGTCTTTGGCGCGGGCATCGAACGGGCCCTTGTAGGTCAGGCCGGCCTGTACATAGTTGTCGATCGCGTTGGTTTTCTTGTCGTGCATCGTCGCGTTGGCGAACAGACTCAGACCACGGCTGTTATCACTGGCCATACTGGTGATTTGCTGCTGCACACCCAGCCACACGCCGTGCTTGCTCGACGCGCTGCGGTAGGCTTCGCCGCTCAGCGCTGCCGGTTGACCGTTCTGGTCTTTATAGACGTCTGAGGCCTTGGCGTTGCTGTAGTAGTAACCGGCACGGTATTCGCCCGGCAGGCCGTTGAGCTTCGGCGTCCACACCAGTTCGACCGGCAGGATCGCGCCCTGGGTGCCGCTGCCGCTGAGTTTGAAGCCGTTGCCGCGATCGAGGTTCGACGGGTTCTGCTCGTAGGCGCCGACCTGTGCGTACAGCTCGGGCGTCAGGTGATATTTGACCCGCAGCGCCCACTGACTGACCGGCCAGTTGTACCAGATGCCGCCAACCCAGTTGCCGACCTGCGAGCCGCAGAAGGCCAGGTTCTGGAAGTCGCAGGGGAAGCTGTTGAAGTCTTCACCTTCACCGAAGCGGCCGACCTTGATGTCGAGCTTCTGATCGAAGAATTTCTGCTGGTACCACATCTGTGTCAGGCGGGTGGTCTGGCCACGGCCCCAGACTTCCTGGGCGGAAGTGAAGCCGCCAACGCGCGGGTCGTTGATGCGGTCGTTGCTGATGTTGTTGCCGCTGCGCTTGGTGATGGTCAGTTGGAACTCGGCGTCGTCCCAACCGAGGATCTTCTGCAGGTCCAGATGCGTGCCGAGGCCGAACTGGTCGCTGTAGCGCGCGGTGCGGTCATGGTCGTAACCGCCGTGCAGGTTGCTGCCCATTTCGCCGGTGTAATCGAGTTTGAAGTCGTAGCCTTTTTCCGCAAGTTCTGTGCGCGTGCCATTCCAGTCACCGAGCATGTACGGGGATTCACTGTCGAAGGCCGGCGCCGCATGGGCGCAGGTGGCAAGACCGACTGCGGCGCAGCCGCCAAGGGTGCGCAGAGTGGAGATAGCGCTGTCTCGGGAGAAGGAAAAATCAGGCATGAAGAAGTCTTTTTTTGATGTTTTTCGAGTGCAGGCCGAGCGCTTCAGAATGTCGCAGGCAGTGAAGCGTTTCAGCGGAAGGGCGGCAGGATAATGATCTGTAACAAATTGAGAAAGGGCTTTTGCAGACATGCAGCGTTTCGGATTCGGTAACAGTGCGGCAAACGGGCGCATTGTGGGGCGGCTCACAGCCTGCGATCTTCCCGGGTTGGCCTACATTTTCAGGAAGGCCTTCCACCCGCTCGGCCCCTCGGCTAAGGTGCGCGGCTTTACGCATCTCCACTTCGCTCAAAGGCCCGGCATGAACGTACAAACCCCTGATCCGCTGCACGGCGTGACTCTCGAACAGATCCTCAATGCACTCGTCGCTCACTACGAGTGGTCGGGGCTGGCCGAGCGTATCGATATCCGTTGCTTCAAGAGCGATCCGAGCATCAAGTCGAGCCTGACCTTCCTGCGTAAAACCCCGTGGGCGCGGGAGAAGGTCGAGCGCCTGTACGTGAAGTTGATGCGCACCAAGCGACCGCTCTGAGATGGACAGCGCGAGGCAGCGACGCCTGATTACCTGCCTGGCCGTGTTGGGCTGGGCCGGATTGACGATTCAGCTGTACCTGATTTTCTTTGCGCGATTGAGCATCGGCGCCAGCCTGCTGGGCGGGCTGGTGAGCTTCTTCAGCTACTTCACGATATTGACCAACACGCTGGTGGCGACCGTGTTGACCTGCGCCGTGAGCCAGCGTGAATCCGCCGCGCGGCGCTGGTTTCTGCAACCGTGGGTCAGCAGTGGCATAGCCGTAAGCATCGCCGTGGTCGGTCTGGCGTACAACATTCTGCTGCGGCATTTGTGGCACCCCGAAGGCTGGCAGTTCATCGCTGATGAATTGCTCCACGATGTCATGCCGGTGCTGTTTATCGGCTATTGGTGGTGCTGCGTCCCCAAAGGCACGTTGCGCCTGTGGCACTTGCCAGTGTGGATGATCTATCCGCTGGTGTACTTCATCTACGCCTTGCTGCGTGGGCACCTGCTTGGCGCGTATGCGTACCCGTTCATAGATGTGGCGGTGCTGGGTTATCCACAGGTGCTGGCGAACGCCGGGGGGATTTTGGTGGGGTTTGTGCTGGTGGGGCTGCTGGTGATTGGCCTGGATCGCAGAAAGACCGCACGAAGTTGAGATCATCCATTGTGGGAGCGGGCTTGCTCGCGAACGCGGTGTAACAGTTTGCATAAATGTTGACTGACACACCAGTTTCACGAGCAAGCCCGCTCCCACAGGGGAAATTGCAGGGAGGCGATTATTCTTCGTCAGAGCCCTCGGCGCGCCAGTAGCCGGCAGCCTTGATGAACTGTTCATCCAGTCCATGTTCATCGATCAGTACCCGGCGGATCTGCCGTGAGACCTTGGTTTCGGTCGCGACCCACGCATACAGATTGCCCTTGGGCACCTGCAATTGTTTGACCGTGGTCAGCAGGTTGTCCTTGCCGCCTTCGCGCAGCACCCAGATCACATTGACCTGCGCTGCGCTTTCCAGCCGCTGCTGTTCGGCGCCGTTTTCCACTTCGATCACCACCAGCGCCTTGCGATTGGCTGCCAGGCCTTCGAGCCGGCGGGCGATGGCGGGCAGGGCGGTTTCGTCGCCGATCAGCACGTAGCTGTCGAAGATGTCCGGCACGATCATCGACCCGCGTGGCCCACCGATGTGCAGGAACTGACCGGGTTGCGCCTGTTCGGCCCAGGTCGAAGCAGGGCCATCGCCATGCAGGACGAAATCGATGTCCAGCTCCATTTTTTCCAGGTCATAGCGACGCGGCGTGTAGTCGCGCATCTCGGGCATCGTGCCGTTGTCCTTGCCGGCGCCGAGTTGCAGTGTGTCCAGCGCCGCCGCCTGTTCGGCGGTCTGCGGAAACAGCAATTTGACGTGGTCGTCCGTGCCCAGGCTGATGAACCCGGCCAGTTCCGGCCCGCCGAGGGTGATGCGGCGCATGCGTGGGGTCAGATCGGTGACGCGCAACACTTGCAGCTTGCGGCGTTTGATTTCGTGCATCACGCGGTGAATGGTCTGAGTATCGACAGCGGTCATTCGGCTTTCTCCGTAGCGGGTCGAGCGGCGGGGCCGTCGACGATGGCTTTGGCGGTGTTGTTGAGCAGATCGCGTACGCGCAGGATTTCTTCCGCGCTCCAGCGCCCGTGGTGCATTTGCAAGGCGTGCCGCAGGTTGTGCACGGCTTCGTGGATTTCCGGCGGCCGGTCGTGGCCGCGCAGCGAGCGCTTGCTGACATCGATGCGCATACGGACGCCGTCGAGCGCCACTGCCTGTTCACTTAAAGACAAACGACCAGCGTCGGTCACGCTGTAACGTTTTTTGCCGGCCTCGGCGTCACCTGCAATCAGGTCGCTCTCTTCCAGAAAGGTCAGGGTCGGGTAGATCACCCCGGGGCTCGGGCTGTAGGCGCCGTCGAACATGCCTTCGATCTGGCGGATAAGGTCGTAGCCGTGGCACGGCTGTTCGGCGATCAACGCCAGCAACAGTAATTTCAGGTCACCGGGGGCGAACACCCGGGGGCCGCGGCCGCCACGTTCGCGACCCGGGCGCTTCTCGAAGCCGTCGCGGCCATCACCGTGTTCGCGGTGGGGGGAATGAGGGTCTCTCATGTCTGCTTTTCTCTCTCTCGTCGTATTTAGATACAACTTAAGATATATCTTAATCGCTCTGCAAGACGTTTTTAGCTGGTCCGCCCTGCAATGGACGAGTGGTCGACGCAAAAAAAAGCGAAAAAATATTATTTATTACTCGAGAAAAAAGGGTGACCTTGAAGTTAAAGTTATCGCTCTAGTTGAGCTTGAGTATATAGTCTAATTCTCCGCAAGTTGCCGTGTTACAGCGGCATAGATGCTGTATGGTTTTTTGCGTGAAACTGTGTGTAGTCTGCAACTTACAGCCAATTTCGCAAGTATCTGTTTTTTGTTCTTTTTTCTGGCGGGGTGTCGGGCTGTTGAACTACGAGCTTGTCGGAAGTTGCCTGCTTACTTCCCGGATCGAAACGTTGAAGATGCACCGGCGTTGCAGGTTGAAACAAAGCAGCCCGGAAAGGACCGCGCAGTTTTAACTTCAATGAACCGAATCCATCAAGAAACCAGGTAACTACCAATGTTCAAGAAAATCGCAATCGCTGCTCCTTTGGCTCTTCTGGCAATGAGTTCCTCCATGGTGTTTGCCGCAGACCCGATTAATCAGGTCATCAATATCAAGGCATTTGTCCCCACTTCGCTGTTCAACGTAGCCCCTCAGAAGCCTGATTTCGGTGTTGACGAAACCATGTACCAGCAACCCAGCGGTGAACTGAGCACGATCACCGAAACCTTCAATATGAAGCACACTGATACCAAAGGCTCCATCAACGCCTTTATCGACGGCACTGCGGCGCTGTACAACGGCCGCGACAGCATCCCGCTTACCCTGAAAATCGGCAGTGTCCAGCTGAGCGATGTCAGTACTGAAGTCGTCAATGCAACCGACTCCGTGCCTGGGGTTCAGCGAACCATGGAAATCAAGGCTGCCACCCCGACCGCCACTCAGACTGGCAACTACTCGGGCAGCTTCGCCGTGGTTTTCGAGCCTGTGATTACGCCTTAATACAGCTTTTGAATAGCGCTGCATTTATTCAATAGTCTTGGCATCCACTGGTCATCTATGAATGACCAGTAGATGCCAACTCATCAAGTAACTCGAGTATTAAGATAATGTTCCCGATGACGCCCATCGCGGCGGCGCTTGCACTTTTTTTGTGTGCCAGTGCCTCGGCCGCGCCCGCTGATAACGCTAACACTCCGCGCAGCCTGCTCGCTCAGGCTAAAGGGTTGCCGGCAGAATTCGAAGAACATTTCTTCGATGTGCCATTAGCTGTTCGGGTAGAGCGTGATCAACAGTTTCTCGGTGAGGCGATGGTTGTATTAACCAAAGATGATCGCGTCACGTTGCTGGAATTTACCGACACCGAAGACAGCCAGATACCTGCCAGTGAACGGGATGCACTCGGTGCGTATTTTAAACAAGGTGTCGTCTTGGGCGCGTGTCAGGGCAACTGCCCGGAACAGGTGCTGGCGGTGCATTACAACTTGCAGAATTCGCTGGTATCGATCGCCACCGAAAACGCCGAACGCGACGCTGAAACCGCGCGGTTTTACACGTTGCCCGAAAACGGCAGTACCGGTTTGATCCTGCGTAATCAATTGAATCTCAACGGCGGACAGGAGCAGGATCTTGGCGGGCGCTACGGCCTGGACGCCAGCAGCAGCCTCGGCAACTGGACGCACCGCGTCAATCTGCAACTGGCACGGCTCGGCGGTCCGGACGACACGCTGTATCACGCTGTGCACGAGCTGTATGGTCAGCGCGAGCTGCAGGGCAGTTTTCTGCGCCTGGGCTATTTCACCCCGAGTTCCGAAGGTTTGACACGGCAGTTGCGTTCGTTCGGCGCCAGCCCCGATACGGCGGCGGGCGTGATGTTCGGCAGTTCCGACAGTCTGGCGATCAACAGCCCCAAGCCCAGCGTCTACCCGCTGTACGTCACCGCCAACCGCCAGGCGTCGGTAGAGATCTATCGCAATGGCGTGCTGATCAACACGCAAGCGGTCAGCGCCGGCTTGCAAACCCTTGATACCCGGCCGTTGCCCGGGGGCATTTACGAAGTGGAAGTCCGGCTGATCGAAGACGGCCAGATCACCTCGACCACTCAGGAGCTGGTGTACAAACCGAGCAACTGGCGCAATCACGATGATCGCTGGCGCTACAGCCTGTTCGCCGGTCAGGAAAGCAAATTGCTGAGCAACTGGGACCAGCAGTCGCGCGGCGAGATGACCGCCGGTGCAGCAGTCAATTATCTGCTGCATCCACGGGTGATCCTCGGCGCGTCGGCGCGGCAGCTGCAAGGCAAACAGCAGATCGCGACGTCAGTCGACTGGACGCTGGCCAACAACACCAGCCTGTACGCAAACGTCTACCAGACCGAGGACCACGGCACCGGGATGGACCTGCAAGCCATCTACAGCTATGGCTCGGGCAACCTGTTCGCTACGCATAACCGCAGCTGGCTGGACACCACCAATACCTACGAAACCTTGCCGGACGGTACGCGAGTGCGGCAGCGCAACGTGTTCATCGGCCAGACGGCCAACACCTCCCTGGCGATCAATCATCGACTCAACAGCAAACAGTCGGTGAATGGGCGCGTGTCACACAGCGAAGGCAATGTCGAAGGCGTCGGCATTGATCTGGGCTGGACGCAACGCAGCCAGCTGTTCGGCAGCGATGCCAGTTGGCGATTTTCGGTGTTCGACCGGCCTGCCAGTTTCAGCAGTGGGCAGGAGCGCAATCGCGGTGTGGATTTGAGTGTCAGCCTGGCCCTCGGCGGCCCCGGCGAGCAATGGTCGGGCAGCATCGGTACACGCACCGCCCGCGAGGGTGGTCGCGATAACAACGGCTCGCTGACCTACAGCAAAACTCTGGAAAACCATGTGCTGCAGAACGTTTCGGTCACGGCGCTGGCGGATACCTATGGCGTCGGCGTTTCCGGGCTCGGCAGTTTCAGTGCGGACGCTTTCAGTGGCGATGCCTTCATCCAGCGTTCGTCTTACAACGGCAATTACACCGGTGGCTTGAACCTCGACAGCACGGTGGCAGTAGGTGCCGACAAGATGGTCATGACCAGCCAGCACGCCAGCGGTGGGGCCGGGATGATCATCGATGTGGAAACTGATCTGGATGACATCGCCCTGCGCGCCGACGACCTCAGCGGCGGCAGCACGACCTTGCGCCCGGGGCGCAATTACGTGGCGCTGACCGCCTATAAAAACAGTTCGGTGAGCTTCGATTTCGAAGGCAACCACGTGCCCTCGGCGAGCATTCAACCGCAGCGCACCCGCTATCACCTGAACAAGGGCGGAGTGGACTATCGCAAGATCACGGTGAGCAAAACCCTGACTGTGCTGGGACGTCTGCTCGATCCGCAGGGCAAGCCGCTTAAAGGCCACCACATCATCAATCACGCGAGTCGCGGGGTCAGCGAAGTGGATGGTTTCTTCTCGATGGAAATGAACGCCGGTTCGCCGACGCTGGAAGTCCGCTCCGGCGAGCAATTGCTGTGTCAGTTCCGCCTCGACCCAGCCAATGCGCGCAGTGAGAACGATGTGTTGATGATTGGCGATTTGCGTTGTACGCCGGACACGCTGGCAGATGCCACGCCATCTCCGCGAACAGCAGGTTAACGACGCAGCAGGGAATCAAATGATGAAGAGAATGAGCTTACTGAAGCGACATGCTGAGCGATACACCGCGGCGCTGTTTTTTTTGACAATGCCGCTGCTTGTGCAAGCGGGCAATGTCGAGGTAACCGCGTCATTTCGGCCCGATCCGACAAACCCGATGGTGAACAAATTCACAAATACCACGCCCAGCTCCGGTTACTGCAGTAATTTCTGGGCGCATTGCCAAGCCAACAATTTGTTCAGTCTGGATCTGCCTCTGGGCCCATATCCAGTGACCACCGGTCAAGCTGTGCCGGCCAATCATCCCGACCCGCGCCAAGGCGCTTATCTGAAAGCGCCCTCGGAATGGCGTCGACTGGCCGTGAAGAATGAGAAGGGCGACGAAGCTGATCTGGAGATTCGCATATCCGGCATCGGAGGCCGCGCCGATCACGGTGGCGATGTCGGACAGTTGACAGGTGGAGGTGGCTATAACGAGTTGTGGAGTAAAGGGCGCTGGCATCTCGCTCCCCCTCCCTGTCTTTCCGGCGGTGGGTTAAATGGGACCAGTTACTACGTTGTCTTCATGTGGCTGGTGCCGGAGAATGCAGGAGCTTGCACAACGACGGCCTTGTTCGATCTGCCCAGGTTTGAATACCGATACATATACTTCGGATACGAGCTTCGTACGCCCAATCCATTGCAAATGTCGACCGGGACCTATCGAGGCAGCATCACCTACACCGTTGGCGCGGGACTGGACTTCGACCTCGGTGACGCCGTTCGGCCGCACGATTCGCTGGCCACCATCGATTTTGTATTGAGCGTCGAACATGCCTTGAAAATCGAATTGCCGCCCGGCGGCAATCGTGTCGAGCTGATCCCGCAGGGTGGCTGGCAAGCCTGGCTCCAGCGCAACCGCCGACCGGAAAGGCTGTTTCGCGATCAGACGTTCAATATCTCCAGTTCGGGCCGCTTCAAGATGCAGCTCGAATGTCAGTACCCCGATGGCGGGAACACCTGCGCGATACGCGATGCGGTATCCGGCCATACGGTGCCGCTGACTATTGCCGTCACCCTGCCACCCGGCATGGCGGACGCCTCCGGGCAGCCGGTCAATCGGCGCCCGTTGCTGCTCGATGGCACTGGCACACAACTGTTCGAGCCGAGCTATTACGTCGATCGGAAACCGGCCGTCCTGCATTTCGAAGTCGGCCGCGACGCGGTTGAGGACATGCTCAGCGGTGAATCCAAAACCTACGCGGGCAACGCCACAGTGATCTGGGATTCGGAAGTCTGATCACCCCCCGTTTACTTTCAAGAGGTCAAATACAATGAATGTTCGATGGACACTGTTGCTCGCAGCCTGGCTCCCGCTCATTGCCCAAGCCGGGCCAGCGATCAATGTCGGGGTGGTGTACGACTACCTCGAGGGCGATAAAAGCACGTACTTGAAACGTGTGTTCAACGGCGGCGACGCTACCGCATTCGTCAAGATCAATATCCTGGAAATCGTCTACGACGCCGATGGCACTCCGCGGGAAATGCCTCTCGCCAACCAGACCGACGCCAACGCCCGCGACGGTCTGATGGCCAGCCCCGCGCGCCTGATCGTCCCGGCCAACGGCATGCAGGGCAGTCGCCTGGTGTTCATGGGCGAGCGGGAAAAAGAGCGTTACTTCCGGGTGCGTTTTGTCCCGGTGGTGCCCGAGAAGGAAGATGAATTTGCAATCGCCGAAGCGGATCGCGAGGACTACAAAAAAGGCCTCTCCGCCGGCGTCAACGTGCTGGCCGGTTACGGCACCGTGTTTTTTGTGCGTCCCAAGGAAACCCGGTTCAACAGCGTGATCAGCAACCAGACGAGCACGTATGAAGTGCGCAATGACGGCAACAGCACCATCGTTGTCGACGAGTTCAGGAACTGTGCAGAAAACAATGAAAGCGACTGCCAGCCGACCACCAAACATCACGTCCTGCCTGGCCGTGCCTTCGCCTTCGACAAGCAGAGCGGGCGTGAATACCACTTCACGCTGATCGAGGGCAAGGCCACTAAACCGATCGAGGTCAAGGGTTGAAAAGCCGGGCCGTGTCGATGTGCAAGCAACAGGTGATGAACATGTCAAACGCCACACGCGCAGCCATGGCGCTGGCGCTGCTGATACCGGTGAGCGGTGTCGTGAACGCGATTGTCGAGCGCGAAACGTTCGAGGTTTCGGTAAGTATTCCTTCGGCAGAGTTCTATGTGATTCCGTCCGAGCCCGACTGGATTCATCAAGAGCAGACCCTGCCATTCAATTCGGTAGCGGGGGCGTTCACGCCACTGCGAAAAAACTTCGACGTAAAAAACGTCAATGGCGGCATCAGCGCCCGTCTGAGTGTCGAGCCCTACCTGAGCAATGGCAGGGACACAGACCACATCCCGCTGACGGTGACGTTCAATCGCCAGCGCTTGAGCCTGGTGGCCGAGCAGGTCATCACGGCGCTCGATGGCCAGGCGGGTCAGCGGGTGGGACTGGAGATTGCCGCAATGGTACCGGTGGACGGTTATAAACCGGGCAATTATTACGGCAGCGTGCACATGATTTTTGAAGCGCTGGCGCCTTGATCCGCACAGAGGTTCATATGAACGGTATTAAAGCTTGGATCCTTCTGGTATCAGGTGCGCTGCTGGGGTTCACGGGGCCGTCAGCATTAGCGGCGGTCGATGAAATCACGGCGGTATTCAGGCCTGACCCTTCTAATCCGCAATCAAATAAGTTCGTCAATACCACCCCGGAGTCCGGCATTTGCGCTTGGCACGCACCCGCAATACCGCTGTGCAAGGCGCGGAATATTTTCAGCCTGCGTAACACCGCCATCAATTTCAGAAGCAACGGACCTATGGAAGAGGGGCACGCCACGCCCCAGGAAGGGACTATGTACAAGGTTCCCTCGACGTTCAGAGATGTACAGGTTGTGCATACGCAAACCGGCAAAGTGCAGAACCTGCAAGTGCGAATCGCCGCGATCGGGACGCGGATGGATTTTCCCAGGCCACCAGGGCAAGGCGCCTGGGCAAATGGAACCAACGCATTCCGCCACGCACCGAGCCCTTGTGAAGGCGTGAACTACTTGGCAGCGTCTATCACTTACATGTTGTGGTTCTGGATTTTTCCGGAGAATGCGGGGGTATGTTCCCGGCAGGTAATTGCAACCTTGTCCTGGCTCAGCTATCAGCACATGGAATATGCCTACGAACTAAAGACGCCCAACCCCTTGAGTATGGAGAGCGGAGAATACAAAGGGGTCGTGACGTACACCATTGGTCCCGGAGGGGATTTTGACATGGGTAACGTAATGATTCCGAATGACAACAGCTTGTCGTTGAGCTTTACCCTGGATGTGCAGCATCAGTTGAAGGTTGAGGTACCACCCGGCGGGGATCAAGTTGAGCTCCTGCCTCAGGGCGGTTGGCAAGCGTGGTTGAATCAGGGGCGTAAACCCACCCGCCTGTTTCGCGATCAGACTTTCAACCTGTCTGCCTCTTCGCGCTTCAAAATGAATCTGGAATGTCAGTACGCGCTCGGTAATAACTGCGCACTGTGGGAGGCGAACACGGGGCACGAGGTGCCGGTTGAAATGAGCGTCACACTGCCCGGCGGCTTGACCGACTCGACGGGAAATCCGGTGAACCGCCGCCCCTTGCGTCGTGACGGTGTGGGAACCGAGCTGTTTCAGCCAGCGTTTTACGTGGAGCGCAAACCCGGCACGTTGCATTTCGAAGTGGCCCGCGACGCGGTCGAGGAAATGCTCAAACCCAACACGCCCCGCCGCTATCGAGGCAACATCACGGTGATCTGGGATTCGGAAGTCAATTAGCCCGGCAACTCGGCCAGCCGTGGCGGGCCGAGTGCAGCAGCGTCGCGTCAGAGACCCGCTCTGGCCAGCGCTTCGCGAGTCAGGCGGCGTGACAGTTCGTTGCGTTTGTCGCCGATACCGTTCAACAGCTCTGTATGGCGCTCGTTGCTCATCGGGGCGTCGTCGAACAAATCCGGGGCGTCAACAATGCCCAGCTGCTCGGCGAGGGTTCGCATTTTGCGGGTCAGCGCGTGCAGGTCGGTCTGCTGTCGCGGGCTGGCCCATTCAGCCTTGGCTTCGAAGAGTTCATCGAGCAGGCCTTCATGGGGGTCGAACAGGCGGTCGTTGAGTTCGTATTGGTCGGGATAATTGTTTCTCAAAAAATCCGCCCAGAAATTATCGACGGGCAAGTCCAGCATGCGCATGACCAGACCATCGCCGTGTTCACTCTTGATGATCGTTGCGTAAGCGGCGTCGATTTTCTCTTTGGTCACACCGGAGCGCGGCCGGTAGAGCATGTTTTCGGTTTGCCAGGGCAAGTGCAGACGGTCTGCCAGTCCTGTTTCATAGGCCATATGCACTTCGACTTCGTCAGGCGCGAGATTGTGCGGGTCGTCTTTGTTTAACCGCACTTGTGTCTCGTATTCAAACCGGGCTTCGTCCGCCACCCGGTTCAAACGCGCCGCGCCGCGCGCCAGTTGCACCAGCTTGTCTTCGAGCTCGGCCGGCGATGTCGATTCGCCGTAGGCTTTGGACACCAGCACTTTCAGCCCCAGGGAATTGAACAGCTGCGCGCCCAGGTCCCCGCAGTCGTCGGGTGACACCGCGTATCTGAACAGCTTTTCGCGCAATTGCGCGTCCGTGGCTGCGGCATCGACCATTTCCCA
This sequence comes from Pseudomonas sp. TSRC2-2, assembly GCF_049897785.1. Classification (NCBI taxonomy): domain Bacteria; kingdom Pseudomonadati; phylum Pseudomonadota; class Gammaproteobacteria; order Pseudomonadales; family Pseudomonadaceae; genus Pseudomonas; species Pseudomonas sp. TSRC2-2. Next base: position 429,201 of record NZ_JAFCWZ010000005.1, on the reverse strand, counting down.
GACACGCCGGGTCAGGCGTTTGCGTCCTTCGTCTGTGCGGTAGTCAGCGCTTTGTCTCTGCTTTTGGATCACGCTGAAAAACCCCGCCGAATCCGGTTCTGCCATCAGGTCATGCCACGACTCTTCGCGGTATTTGCTGAGCGAATTCGAGGGGCTGAACACGTCGGGTTGCCCGGGCAGCAATCGCCAGTGGTCGATCTCGTCATCGGCAGCGCGGAAATAGCGCGGTACGAAGGTGAGACCTGTGGAGGTGCGGTAGTTGCCGTAGCGCACATGGTCTTCGGGGGAGAGCCGGTTCATATCGAACCGCGCCCGGCTGAGGATATGCGCTTGTACGGAGCCGGGTTCGACCTCGGGCATCGTTTTGATGGGCGCTTCACGCATGTCCAGCAGGAAACTGCGCGGTCGCTGTTTATCCACAGCCCCTACCCTGAACAAGCCCTCTGGCCAGGTTTCGATTCGGGTCTTGGCCAGACTCAGCTCGGTCAGATGATCCATGCGCCCGACATCGGGAGGCAGATCCAGCGGGTTCCCGTTCAGGTTCAGCGTGCGCAGTTGCTCAAGCTTGCCAAGCTGCTGCCTCGATTCCGTGTTCAGCCTGATGCTGTTATCGGCCAGATCCAGGTCGCGCAACGGGCGCATCAGCCCAAGGATGTCGGGAAGCACCTGCAGTTCGCAGTTACGCGCGCTCAGTTGGCGCAGGTTGGGCAGGCTGCTGAGCAGCGCACTCGGGTCGGCGGAAAGACGCGCCCGGTCCAGTTTGAGTGCAGTGATGCGATCAAAGTACTGCTTCATCTTCGGACGCTTGAGCAGTGCGTTCCACCAGCGTTCGAGATCGGGGCCGAGCATTTCAGAGGACAAATCGAGGATGTAGCCTTGATCGGGATGCACGCTGCGTTCGCCGGACCATTTGCTGCGGCGCTCGAAACACTTGATAAGTCGCTGCTCGATGAAGTCGCCACCCTTGCGCATGTAATCAGAGGATCGGCCCGGATAGCCTGTTATCGGATCCGTCTCTGTATAACCGTTGCGCCAGTCTGTTAATTCGTTTTGCAGCGCCTTGCGTTCCTGCTCCAGCCGCGCGATGGCGTCGATCGGCTCGCCCCGGCGCGTCAACGCTTCGAGGAAGGTACTGGCTTCTCTTTCCGTCATCTTCGGAAACAGGTCACGGATCCGTTCCTCGGCGGTCGAGCGGCGCATAAACCTCGGCAAGCCCAGCAATGTTTCGGTTTCGATGCTGATTACCGGACGAATCGGCGGTTCGGCCAGAACCGTGCGGCGCTCGGCAGGCTCGGCGGCCAGCGCCATCAGCCAGTCTTTGAGCGCACGGCCCTGACCGCGTCGGTAGCCGACGTTCGCCAGTGTCGGTTCAGGCACGGCGTGCAACAGCGCTTCATGGAACTCGTCTGCGGCGTGCAGCGAGCGGCCGCCTTCGTCGAGCACTTCGTAGCGCCCGTGTTCGTCTCTGATCAGGCGTCTGCCGGTGCGGGCGTCCTCTGCGCCGACGCTGCAGCGCAACGGCCCGTCGTAACTGCCGTCGCGGACCTCGATGCGCAGACTGGCAAAGGTGTCGGTGTGCAGCCGCAGCGTGCCGAGCGCCAGGCGTTCGCTGTCGGCGCTCAGGGGCTCGGCGCGGTAGAAGCCCTCGTAGGCGCGGCTGGTTCTGGCTTCGAAATCCAGCTCTCGTGCCTGATTTTTCAGGCGCAGCGGCAAGCGTTGTTGATCCAGGGTGCGCTGCCGTTCGCTGGCACTGGCCTCGGCGAGCAGTTTTTCGCCCAGCGGCAACGGCAGCTCGGGGAAGGTTTTGCGCACCACCTGCAGGTCCGCCTGAGTGGTGCGGTCGGCGGCTTGATAAAGACGCTTGGACACATCGCTACGGCGTTTGTCGACGGCGTCGGCAAGCACATCGCGCAGCGCTTGCAGCCGTTCGGTGACGGGCACGTCACGGCCCAACAGCGTGCGCATTTGCCCTTCGTCGAGGAAGGTCAACAGACGTTCCGGCAACTGTCCGGCACTGAGCTCGGACTGGGTAATGCTCAGGGTGTCGGCGGCGCTGGCACTTGGGTTGCCGTATTGCCGCGAGTAGCCATCGAGGTGCTCGTATTGCACTTTCAGCGCCCGCTCGTAGGGCCAGCCCGGCAGACTGGTGGCAATCGGCTCGAACCAGTCCGACTCGGCAGCGATCGGTTTGCCGGAGCGGATGTTGGCACTGGCGAGCTGTGCATCATCGTAGGCTGCAAAACGCGTCAGGCTGTCGGCCAGCAAGGGCGGCGGCGGGCTGCTGTCGCTGTGCATCCGGCGCAGGTGATCGTGGGAGGTACCGCTGCTGATGCGGATCTGCTCCAGCTGCGTGGGCGAGAACCGCTCGGCACGATGGCCCAGGCGCGGCATCAGCGCGCTGTCGTGCCAGTGCGCCGGGTTTTCTGCCTCGTGCCGCCAGGCGCCGTGCTCGTTGTGTTCCAGCAGTGGCTTGTAGGCATTAGGGCGCTCGGGATGCTTGACCCGCCAGGTTTTCACCTCGGGACGCGACGAGGCCTTTTCCACGCTGTAGAGCTTGCCATCGAGCGGCAGCAGGCGTTCGCTGCCGTGATCGTGCAGACCGTGAGCGTCGGGTTTCGAGGCGGCATCGAGCGAGCGGTTCTTGTGTTCGTAAGGGCCAAGGTCAGGGTGCCACAACGATGCTGTGCCATCGGGCAAGCGCACCGGTTTCATGCCATCGACCACGGGCGACAACCTGACCTTGAACGCGCCGGCGATTTCCGCCCCGGCGCCGAACGCCGCCAGTTCGATGAGGTGGGTGACCACACTGATGACATGCTCGCCAGCCTCCTGCCACAGGCCCTCGGCGAGATCGACAATCCCTTCGATGACGTCGGTGGTCAGTTGATAAGCGGTGTAGGCCATCATCAGCTCGCCCAGCCCCGGCACGAACGGTGTAGCGATCAACAGGGCGACATTGAAAATGTCGGAAAGAATTTTCTTGAAGTTGTCCCACCAGGCCCAGCGCGCCTGGCTGTCGGTGTCGGCAGTGGAGACGGCGATTTCGCGGGCGTCATTGAGAATCTTGTTGAGCTTCTGCTGATAAGTATGGCGCCAGTAGTCGCCTGTCACTTTCAGCCGCGCGAATTGCAGGTGGGGATTGTCCACGGCGTCCTTGCGCCACGCCGGGCGCTGATCGGTCGGGTCGACTCGCGGGTGATAGCGGGTGGTGAACAGGCGTTGTTCCAGCTCGGCGAAAAAGTGCCCGCGTTGCTGATGCTCGACGAACTGGCTGAAAAACTGCCGGTAGGTCTGTTGCGTTGCGTCGCTGAAGCGGTCTTCGCGCAGCTGCCGGGCCAGTTCCTCGCGAAAGGCCTTGAGCGAGGCGTATTCCTTGAGCGGGTGATCCGGGTCGTGGGGAATGTAGACGATCAGGCGCCGAATGCCGCGGTTGTCCGGCTGCGCATGGGTCAGCAGCAGAATTCCGACCAGTCGGGTGTCGAGCAGCGACAGGTCGGCGCACACCAGCGAGCGGCCATTGAGCATCAACAACGGTTTGTTTTCGCTCAGGCTGAGAACCATCTTGTACGCGTCGTAGGCGATGTCGTCCTTGATCAGCGCCAAATGCGCGGCCGCAGCGAGGGCATCCTGCTGGCTTTGGCTGACCTTGTATTGCAGCACGCTTTCGGCCAGCGGTTCGCCGGGCAACAAGTAGCTTTCCAGATGCGTCTTGTACTTCGCACCGAGGTCCAGATCGCGGCATAGCTGTTGAAAAGCGCTGATCGGCATCGTGCGTTTGATCGGCAGGATGTCGAAATGACCGCGCTCGTCGGGCTGGCTGATGTAGTCCGAGTCAGGCCCGACCGTTTCACGGCTGGCGAAGTTGTGCAGCGCAGCATCGAGCAACGACACCGTGCGGGTGACCGTACCCTCGGAAACGTTGATCGCGTACCAAGGGCTTTCAGCGGGCAGATACAGGCGCAACCAGGTGTTTTTGACGTCCGGTTCGATGCCGTAAAGCGCTTTGATTTTCGCCTTGAGCAACGGTTCGGCGAAGGCGTACAGGTCGGTTTTCGCCAGCAGATGATCGACCTGATTCTGCGAATTCCACGCCTTGAGGTTGGCCGCAGCGAGTTTTTTCAGCCAGGCAGCGGGTGCCGAGGTGAACCAGGCCTGGGGCTTGAGGGACACGTCGGCCAGGGCGCGGGCGCGACTGAGGGTGGCGGTCTGGAAATTGTTATCAATGGCAGACTTGATGAATTCGTAGTGCGGGCCTTTGTCCGGAGTTTCGGCAGGCAGGGGAGCGGGAGACATGGCCAATCATCCTTGATTGTTGAGGAATGATCAGCCTACCCACGGCAGGGCAAAACAAAAGTTCAAAGTTCGGCAGGCAAATGCTGCTGCGGGTGACTAACCCGACGAAAATTCGAATCGAAAAAATGCATGAGTACCACCCGCCGCCGGGAAAAAACCTCACCCTGATTGCGAATCCCCCGACACGATTTGTTACCTCGCTGTCGGGCGCGGCGTGTCGTTCAGCGCCACGCTCGCGGTCTGCGTCGGCTGGCATTGCGAGTCGCTGCCCGGTTGCAGATACGGCGTCAGGATCGGCGCCATGCCCTTGAGCACCTGCGTGGGCAGGGCCGAGGTGAACTTGAAGTTCTCTGCCGAGCGCCCCGGAACGAACGCGGTGAGGGTGCCGAAATGGTGGTCGCCAATGTAGAACACGAAGGTCGCAGTGCGGTTGATCGACTTCGAACTGATGATGCGCCCGCCCGAGCCGATCGCCGCGATGCGGTTGTCGCCGGTACCGGTCTTGCCACCCATGGCCAGCGGCGTGCCATCGGCCAGTTTGAAACTGCCGGAAACACGTTTGGCCGTACCGGCATCGACCACCTGCGACAGCGCCTCGCGCATGGCTCTGGCAACCTCAACGGGCATCACCCGTTTACCGACATGCGGGTCGTTGACTACTTTGGTTTCGTACGGCGTGCCAGCGGCGAAATGCAGGCTGTCGATACGCAGCGTCGGCATGCGCACGCCGTCGTTGAGAATGGTGCCGATCAACTCGGCGAGGGCGGCGGGGCGGTCGCCGGAACTGCCGATGGCGGTGGCCAGCGATGGCACCAGATGATCGAACGGGTAGCCGACTTTTTGCCAGCGCTGGTGAATGTCGAGGAACGCTTCGATTTCCAGCATGGTGCGGATGCGGCTGTCACGCGCGCCCTTGTGTCGGCTCTTGAACAGCCAGCTGTAGACTTCCTGGCGTTCGAAATGGCTGGCCTTGACGATGTCCTGGAACGTCGCCTCGGGGTGATGCAGCAGGTAGCCGATCATCCACAGGTCCAGTGGATGTACCTTGGCGATGAAGCCTTGGTCAGGCAGATCGTAACTGCCGGGGCCATAGGCGTCGTACAGGCGGATCAGGCGCTCGTCGGTGAGTTTTTCATTGAGTCTGGTGCCCTTGAGGTGCGAGCGCACGAAGCGGTTGAAATCTTCCTGACTGGCCTCGGGCAGCAGATAGCGATGCACGGCGGCCATGCGAATGGGCGTCGGGCGCATGCTGTCGAGAAACGTGTCGAGGCGCGCCTGGGTGTCCTTGTTTCTGTACTTCTTCCAGAACTTGAGCAGGAACGAGGTGCCTTCGCGGTCGGCAAAACTGGCCAGGTATTCCTGACGGCGCGGGTCGCGATCATCCTTGAGCAATTCGGCGTTCGGCCCGGAATAGGTGGTGTAACGGACGATGTCGCGCATCAGCCGAATGAACGGCAGGTTGATCGATTCGCGAAGCGAATCGCGCAGGGTCGGCAGACGACCGTTGTCCTCTTTGCGAAAGTTATGAAAGGTGTGCAAACCGCCACCGGTGAAAAACGCCTCGCCGGGGCTGGCTGAATATTTGCGATCCAGCGCAGCGGCGAGCAGCTTCGACAGGTCGTGGTCCTTGTTTTGCATCAAATAATCGATGACCCAGCGGCTCAGCCGGTCCTGATCGGGGACTTCAACTTTCTTCAGCTCGGCCGCGTTCATCGCCCCGTACTTGTCGTGCAGCTCGGCGATGATTTGCAGGTAGGTGGTGAGCACGCGCATTTTCGCCGTCGAGCCGAGTTCGAGTTTGCTGCCTTCGTTGATGTCGAACGGCTGGTCGGTGCTGTCGGTCTGCACCCGCACGCGGGAACCGTCGGCGGTCAGTTCGAACAGGGTGAAGCTGTAGCGCACCTGAGTGGTGCTGGTCGGCGTGAGCAGGCGCTCGCCAAGCAAGCCGATTTCGGCGGCGTAGGCTGGGTCGGCGAGTTTTTTAAGGTACGCGGTAGCCTGGGTCTGCAGGTCGCCCTGCAAGGTGCTGGTGGCGGACAGGTCGAGGCGGTCGAGGTCATACAGCGGCCGGTTGAGCATGCTCGCCAGACGACTGCGGGCGGCACTGATGCCCTTGTTGGTTTCGATCGGCTGAATCGTCGGTTGCGTCTGCCAGTCACGGTACGCCACGATGCTCACCAGCGCGGCATCGGCGAGCGCGCTGTCGATCACCCCGTTCTGTTTGAGCAGGCGCAGGTGGCTGTCGGTCAGGCTGGCGAGATCCTCGCGGCCCTTGGTCAAGTAATACGACGGGCGGCGCTGGGCGATCATCAGCGAAAGCATTTCACGCAGGGCCAGGCCTTTGGCTGCCATGGTCTGCGGGTCGCTGGCCGGACTGTTCAGTTGCTCGTTGGCCTTGGCAAAATCGCTGCCGTACCAGACCCGCAAGCCTTCAGCCATGCCATGCACTTCGCCGTGCCCTGGCACCGCCGACAGCGGCACGCTGTTGAGATAATCGCGCACGATGTTCTGCCGCGCGGCCAATGTCTGCGGGCCATCCTGATAGGCGCGGACACTGGCGGAAAACATTTGCCGCAGTTTTTCCGCCCCCGATGCGGTAAGGCCTTCAGGCGAGTGTCGATATTTTTCCAGTTGCGTCGCCAATGTGCTGCCACCGGCCGATTGCCCCGGCAGGTGCAGCAGTTTCGCCACTTGCGACCACGCCGCCATGCCGAAACGCGGCCAGTCCACCGCCGGGTTGGCCAGTGGTTGCCTGGCGTCGAGCAAAAAACGGTTTTCGATGAACAGCAGGCTGTTGACCACCACCGGCGGGATCGCCGCGAAATCGGCATACAGCTGCTGCGGATAGTTGTAGCGGTACAGCGGTGCGGCGCGGCAGTCGGTGATCGACAACCCGGCCTGGATCTTCTCCGAATAGGGCACGAACAGGCCCTTGTCGGTATAGCTGAGCAGCGCCGGCGAAAACCGTGTCTGTTCAGTAATCACGTAATTGCGCTTGAGCAAACGCGGCAGAAACTCATCCAGCGAGCTGTACCCCAGACGCAGGTCGAACGGCCCGTTGCCCGGATAACGAATCGCCTCGCTGGGCCCCGGTTCCAGCTTGTAAGTCAGCGAAGCCGCGTACTGGCTCAGTTCTCGCGCCTGAAAGCGCGAGGTGCGCATTTCCCTGGACGCAGCCAGCCCCACCACGATCGCGATGATCAGCAGCAACAACCAGAAAGCCTTCCACCCGTGCCGATGGCGACGGGGTTTTTCAGGAACAGGCGCTTGATCCATACGTTCAGTCGGAACCACGGTTTTACTCGAATCGGTTTGCCATAAAGCGCCCATAGTCGATTGATCCATACACGCAGATTGATCGGACTTGTCTGAAGCTTAGACGGTGGTTGGCGCGGGGCGAGGGAATTGTGATGCCTGCGCGAATCGAGGCGCTGAAAGGCGTGGTCCTGTGGGACCGGCCGTTACCGACCGTTCCCGCTATCTGCATCCGCTGGCGTCGCTGAGCGTATGGACGCCAAATGGTTAGCAATCATCATGCCCTGTCCGAGTGGCAACGAAGGTTGTGGCATCAGGCCGGGGAGCTCTGTGTTGTGACGACTTTGGAACCCGTGCGGATAATCTTTTCCGCTGAGAACAACCTGACCTCATTGACGGACTTTCCGAACCACCCCGGCTCCTTGGTGGAATAACGAACGATCGTCGGTGTTCCTCGCTGGGATTGAAAGCAGAGAGTCCAGTGCCCTGCGGACCGGTCATATCTCATGTATGCAAACCCTGTCAGGCTGGCGTAGGCGTTGCCATTCTCATCGAACATCAGCCCGTAATCCGGATATTCCATAGCGGTACTCAACCCCCAACCATGCTCGTGAGCGGGTAGATCATTGTATTGGGCGGCTTCCTTGCCGGCCTCGACATGGCGTACGCGCAAGGTGCTTTCGTCCAATTGATCCACTACCAGTGAGCAGCCGCTGAAAGAGGGAGTGAAGACATGATCGGCGTGAGACCGTTGCGGATTGACGGGTATGTCCACATAACCGCCCTGCGGAGCCCAGTAACCGCGCACGACATTGGATTGGCCGGGCAATTCTCCAGCTGCAAGATCGACTACCCTGATGGCGTTGAAGCTGCCCTGCGGCGTCGCGGAATGGGTCATCCGTTGCATGGAAAACAACAGGTCGGCGCCCGAGCGATGGGAAATCTGGGAAGCGATATCGAAGGGGCGGGTGATCGTGGTGTATTGCCCCTTTTGCGGCGCCAGCAGATCCCCGCACATCGTCAGCTCGCCGAACTCAGGTAAAGACAAGGCCTGGTGAATGTCAGCGGGGCTGGCCGCATAGGCGGTGGTCTGAGGGTTATTCCATTCGTGGAGCAGAGGGCGGACATCATTGAGCGGCACGGCTTCAATCTTCGTTTCCCACAGCCCGTTCGGCAAACGCTTGCGGCTGAAGGGTGGGCGAACCCAGATTGGCCTGTCGGCCGCGCTTGGAGCGGCAGACCCGGTGGAGATTGTTTCTGCGCTCGCCTCTGCTTCCCCACCGCGCAATGACAACGATTGCCATTGATCCGGTGCCGCCTGCCAGAGCCGGGCGCCGCTGGCCCGATTGGTTTGCGGGTCGACAATCGTGACATCGACAATGTCTGCGCCAAGCTGAAAGTCATTCCTGATCCGATACACGCCGGTCTTGCCCTGTGCATCGATATTGCGAATATAGAAGTGTTGACCATCGGCGCTGCGGTAAATGCCTTTGGATGACGGGGACAGGCCAGCGATTTCGCCTGGTTTGACCGCCAGACGCTGGGCGTCCTCGTTGCTGAACCCACGAGGTGGCGCAGCGGTCCGTGACGGGCGCGGGATGGCGGGTCGCCATTGCCCGGCGGCGTCCTGCTCGATGACCGGTTGATAGGCTTGCGGTCGGCTGGGATGGGTGATTCGCGATCGACCGGTGGCGTCTTCGATTCTTTCGTAAACGCCATCTTCGATCTGTACATAGTGTTGGCCCTTTATCTGATACTGACCATTGGCATCGGTGACCAGCCCCTCCAGCGACACATCGCGACGATAAGGTTCAAGGTCGGGTTTCCACAGTCGCTGGTGGCCCTCGATTGTTTCAATTACCACGAACTCCGACTGGAGGGCCGACAATGCGGGGAGACTTGCTACAGCGATGCCGAGGTTCAAAAGGACATCAGTAATATGTGCCCATCCGATGTCTTTATCACCCTTGTCGAGTTCCACCATCCCTTCGATGACTTCGCCCATCAATTGCAGCGCCGACACGCCGAGCATGACCACTCCCAGTGGCGGTATGGCGAAGGACAGCACGTTCATGGCTGCCAATATCACGTCAAACGCAATGTCCAGCGTTGAGGGCGAGTCGCGCTCATCGGCATCGGCATTCGTGACGACCACTTTTCTAGCGTTCGCGTAATGCACAGTGATGAAATCTTCAAACAGTTTCGTCCATAGGTCGACGTCTTGACGCCATAGATCCTCGGGAGGCCCATAGTTGATGAATTGCAACTTGAAATCCGCATCGTGCTTTTGTTGACGAACCGGCTTGTCCCATAGCCTCAGGCTGCCTTGGTCATCTCGCGCAATGTGTTCCTCGATAAAAGCGGAAACGAATCTGGTGCGATTTCCATACCAGCAGAAACGGCTGAAGAATTGTTGATAAGGCGTCAGATTCTGCGCCATTTTATTTTCGTGCGTGCGGGCAAACTGTTCGCGCAGTCGATCCTTGAATGCCTGCATGCAAGGGTAATGTCTGATCGGATGGTCGGGATCGTCAGGTATATAAGCGATGAGCTGGTGGTCATCGTCAGGCGAAAAGAAAACCGGCAGAACATCGCCCAGCGAAGGGCCCTCTGGATCACCGATTTCGAAGAGTATGCAACTGTGCATCGTCATGTCGTTAAAGCTTAAGCCGCGTATAAAAACAGGCATGCCATCAATGCGCACATCACGCTTGCCGCTGGTGATTGCGGTCAGAACCGTGTGATGTTTCAGCTCGATGTCTCCTTTATGCAATGCGATGTAGCTGGCCGCTTCGATGGCTGACTTTTGATAATTCACAAACAGTTCGCGAAGTTCAGGGTTGGCGTCGGGGCGTTTCAATGTGTGCGACAAATGCTTTTGATACTGCATGCCCAAGTCCAGAGATCGGCACACCTTGAGGAAATCCTCGACCCCTAATTCCGTACTGATCCGCTCGCCTTCCGTCCCATAGATAAAGCAATGCGGCGTTGAGAACAGCTTCTGTCGCTTGTCGTCTCGACTATTGTGCAAGGCCGCTTCGAGCAGGCTGGCGGGGGCGACGTTGGCATGTTGGAAATCGGTGTCTGAAGACAGGTTCACTTGCACTTCGAAAACGTTCAGATCGAGCCCGTGCGCGGCTTTGATCGCTTGGGTGAGAAGCGGCGCGACGAATTCGTAAGGCGATTTTATCGATGCCATCGCGTTATTCAGCTGCGTGTGAGCGGTAATACTTTCTTCAACCAGTTGTTGTGCTTGGTAACGCAGTGTTGTCGGGGCGGTCTTCAACCAGTCCGGTGTTTCGGTATCGCAGTTTTGTAACGCCTTGAGATTTTCTTTCGACATGTTGAGCAATGCCGAAGGCGTTGCCGCTTTGATTATTCTGACGTGTGCATCGGTGGCGTAATCTCGACGTGTGTTCAGTGTCGGGGGTAGTTGATGGGTAACAGTGTTCATCGCGGACATGAGGACAACCTTTGCGGTACTGATAATGTCCACAGAGTAAACACCAGTCGTAGTCGGGCAGGATGTTCAATGTATGACTGGTCTTTAGCAATATTTGTATATGCGTGTGCGTTGGCAAACTATGGGTTGGATAAGGTTGGCGCGGTTCAAGTGGTGTGTCTGGTTCAATGTCCGTCCCTCTTAATGTTTGACCCAGCCTGCATCTTCACACCTATCGTGCCTCGCTCATCCGAGGCGCAGATGAAAAAATCACGCGTGCTGTGCAATACTCGCCGCCGTTTTTCGGTGGCGAGTTTTCCTACATTCTCCAGTCGATGAGCTCGCGCTCTCGATCTGACGCGACAATTCCCACTGAATCTCGTGTTTTATAGAGTGAAAAGACCTGCACCAAGGTTTTTATACTGACGTCCCGCTGATCTTTCAGGTTGCCCTGCAAGACGCGTCTGCCCACGAAGCCGACGCGGTTTCCTGCCCAGCCAAGGCCTATCGGCCGACGCTTCGAAACCCGGTGGTCATATCCAATAACAAGACGAGGTTGTACCCCTATGCCAGTTGGCAATCCTCCACCGTACGGCGACACCGCTCAGGGCGGTCCGCTCAAACGTGAACTCGGCGAACGGCATATTCGCCTGATGGCGCTCGGTGCCTGTATCGGCGTCGGTCTGTTTCTCGGTTCGGCCAAGGCCATCGAAATGGCCGGGCCGGCGATCATGCTCTCTTACATTCTTGGCGGTCTGGCGATCCTGGTGATCATGCGCGCCCTCGGTGAAATGGCGGTGCATAACCCCGTGGCTGGTTCGTTCAGCCGCTACGCGCAGGACTATCTTGGCCCGCTGGCCGGATTCCTCACCGGTTGGAACTACTGGTTCCTGTGGCTGGTGACCTGCGTGGCGGAAATCACTGCGGTGGCGGTGTACATGGGCATCTGGTTTCCCGATGTGCCGCGCTGGATCTGGGCGCTTGCAGCGCTGATCAGCATGGGCTCGATCAACCTGATTGCGGTGAAAGCCTTCGGCGAATTCGAATTCTGGTTCGCCCTGATCAAGATCGTCACGATCATCGCGATGGTCATCGGCGGCGTCGGCATCATCGCGTTCGGTTTCGGTAACGATGGCGTGGCGCTGGGGATTTCCAATCTTTGGGCGCATGGCGGGTTCATGCCCAACGGCGTGACCGGTGTGCTGATGTCCCTGCAAATGGTCATGTTCGCCTACCTCGGTGTCGAAATGATCGGCCTGACTGCCGGTGAGGCGAAGAACCCGCAGAAGACCATTCCTGACGCAATCGGCTCGGTGTTCTGGCGGATTCTGCTGTTTTACGTTGGCGCGTTGTTTGTGATTCTGTCGATCTATCCCTGGAATGAAATCGGCACCCAGGGCAGTCCGTTCGTGATGACGTTCGAACGTCTGGGCATCAAGACTGCCGCCGGGATCATCAACTTCGTGGTGATCACCGCCGCGCTGTCGTCGTGCAATGGCGGCATCTTCAGCACCGGGCGCATGCTCTACAGCCTGGCGCAAAACGGCCAGGCCCCGGCCGGTTTCGCCAAGACCTCGAACAACGGCGTGCCACGTCGTGCGCTGCTGCTGTCGATTGCGGTATTGCTGCTGGGTGTGATGCTCAACTATCTGGTGCCGGAGAAAGTCTTCGTCTGGGTCACTTCGATCGCGACTTTCGGTGCGATCTGGACCTGGGTAATGATCCTCCTCGCCCAGCTGAAATTCCGCAAAGGTCTGAGCGCCAGCGAACGTGCCGGCCTCAAATACCGGATGTGGCTGTACCCGGTCAGCTCGTACTTCGCACTGGCGTTTCTGGTGTTGGTGGTCGGTCTGATGGCGTACTTCCCGGATACACGCATAGCGCTGTATGTGGGGCCGGCGTTTCTGGTACTGCTGACGGTGTTGTTTTATGTGTTCAAGTTGCAACCAAATAACCTGTCGCGGGGTGCCGTGCGTTCTGCGCCGTAAGTTTTAAAGCGCGCAAGGTCATCGGAAAAGATCGCTGCCTGCAGTAGTGTCTACACGTAAAGTGATGTAGATATTGTTGCAGGAAGCGATCTTTTTTTGTTGTTGCAGTACTTGAAAGGTTCTCTTTTGTAATTTGGAGAATTAGCTTTACGAGTATTTCCACGTCATGTGATTTGATGCCTGATGCCGGTTTTAGTGTGAGCGATAGTGGCCAGTTTTACGCGAAATATTATTTGGTGGTATTTATTCGGTAATGCTTTTGTATTGTTGCGTAGTTGACTGATGTCTGGTCGTGCTGTTCTGGTTTATTGGTAATACTTCTCGACTTCATTTCTTGCTGGGTTCTATTGCTTACTTTGGATTCCATTTTATTTCCTTCAAAGTAAGATCCAATGTCAGAATTCAATATGAACGTAGTTGACGAAGTGTCGACGTCCGAGAGTGATCAGCTGGAAAAAATTGCAGCCAGTCTTGAACTCGAAAAAATCAATCCCCACCGATTGGGTGACTTTGCCGGGGCGTTGTCCTGGCCTGTTCCATTGACGGTTGCGCAACAAAAAGAAGTTTTGCAAGCCACCGGTGTTTATCTCGATAGCCTCGATTTCATTGCGCTGCCGGGTGCCGGAGTGCTGGACTATCTGGACGCTGACGAGCGGCTTTCGAATGAGGCGCTGAGTGATCCGCCCACGGCATTGGAGAGCCTCATCAACAGTCCTCGCGGGCAGGCACTGGGACTTGCAATCCAGACCCGCTTGAACGGCATCGCCACCGATGTCAGCGCCAGCGAATACGCAATGGCCGGCATCCATTTGAGTGTGCATCAGGGCGATATAGATCAACCGTTACGCGGTAAAGTTGCCGGTTTCGATCTGGCCGCAGAGACACTCTGGGGCAAACCCGCTCTGCAAGTATTCAATAATCTGGCGGATTACCTGGTCAAGGAGCGTTTGAGCAGCCGCAGACTGGCCGGATTGACCGCCGCCCTGTTGCTGGTTCGCAAGGCGCCCGAGTTTCTCATCGAAAAGTTGCCCCCTGACTTGAAATACGGCACCACGGCATGGTTCAACCTGACCGTCGCGGCGCGAACGATCGAGGCTCACACACCCGGGAAAGTCGCCTACATGACGTTCGCCCAAGTCATGGCCGGCGCTGAAAGCGCTGCGCGGATCAACTCGCAAGTTGTTCAGCACGTCCAGGCCGCCGCGCTGGCCGATTGGGGTGTAGTCAACGGGGTGACGAAAAAGAACCACAATGAACATTACACCCATGACGATCTGGAAAACGCCAAGACACACTTCAACCTGCAACTGGCCGATCGGCTCAATACCTCGATTCTGTTGAACAGCGAATTACCAAGCCGCAAGGCCATCGCTTTGGCGAGACTGAGGACGAAGTTCAAAGGCGACATACCGTTTGAAGAACGCCTTCTGGAGCAGCGCAAGGTCGCCGCAGTCGATGGTTACTTCCTGCATCCGACACTTAACGGGCAATATTCGCTGCTCGACATCGCCATGATGGGAGGGCCTCCCTACTATCAATGGACGACCCGCGATCCACGCTTGTTGCCCCTGCTTGACCAGATCAATGCACCGCTGGAACTTGGCGTGGCAGGGGCCTTCCAGGCGCAATTTGAAAGCGCTGTCAGCAATCTCAAGCAGGGCGCGCGGCTGTTTGTCAAACATCTGATCGCCGAGTTGCCGCTGGAGGACAGAAAAAATCTCGAATACGGTCACGTCTCGTTTTACCAATACAAGACCTATCGCTTGAGTCTTGATCTGTGGGGCCGGAACCTGATATCCACAAGCCGCATCCTGAGAGTGAAGGTTAATTTGGGAGACGAATCGAAGCTGTATGAAATCGACCTGAAGAAGGGAGTGATTCAATCCACAAAGTATGATTCAGCAGAAGCGACCGAGCGCACCAACCCATCCGTTCCGAGCATCAAGTACACCATCGAGCCATTCACGCTGGCTGACGAGGCGAAAGCCGGGAAGTTGCTGGCACAGACCTCGAACGGTTTGTCGGTGCCCGCCAGTTATTCCAGCGAAAGGACCGAGCTGATTGCCCAGGCTTTCGTTGAACATCTAGATCTGGATAGCGAGGATATTCTCAAGGTAGCCAAGGGCCAGACTACGCAAGACCGGGAAAATGCGATTGCGCAGAAGGTTATCGATTTCATGGTGGACCTGATCCCGTTCAAGTCAGCGATCACCAATTTCCTGAACGGCAAGTATTTCGACGGTGCAGTGGATTTGTTTTTCGATGTATTGGGCTTCGTTACTGCCGGTGCGTCGACGGTGGCGAAGTTGACGCAGATTGTCGGCAGGAGTGCTTCGGCACTCAGCCGGGGGCTCAGGGCGGCAAGGGTCATCGGGGCCTTCGTCATCAGCGAACTCAATCCGATCACTGCAATAGTGTCGGGAGGCAGGCTTCTGGTTACGGGAGGCAAGTATCTGGGCTTGAAAGGGTTGCAGCAATTGGACAGGTTTCGCGACGCTGTGGTTGGCTACGACCTGCTGCTTGGCGTGAGCAAACAGCACGGCCCGGCCGCGCTGGGGACATTCAAAGTGGGTGAGCACAGTTATGAAAGCGTGGCCGTGTTGAAAGGCGCTGACTGGTATCCCTATAGTCCTCTGACCCAACGGCCGTATGGTGTATCGAGCAACTTTCGGCCCTCTGGACTCGGCGGGTTTGGCAACAGTGAGATGCTTGGCTTCGCCATCAAACCATCGGTCGTTGCCGGTCTTGAAGCCAATGCCAAAGGCATTTTCCGAAGTACTGACGGCCAGAGCTTTTACATTCGCAATATCGATGCAGCCGGCCAACAGGCTTACTACAGGATCAGCAGCGATTTCTCCCTGAATGCAGATTTTACGGATGTCGTCATTGTCGACCGCGCAACCGGTCGAGCGCACGGCAGCCGGCTCAGGCAAGTTGCGCCTGATCAATGGCAAGCGGTGTCGCTGCGCGGCGGCGAACTACCGTCGGGGCCGGGGGAAGTGCCGACGGGGGTGATTGTCGATGAAGGGACGCGTCTGGCCAATCAGCTTGTCCACACCTCGAACAATCCGCTGCGTCCCGACACGGCATTTGTGCGCGAACGTCTGCCCAACGGTTTATGGGAGCCAGCCATTGAGGTTGTTCCAGCCAATCAGGTTGCGCATCTGGGGTACGACTGGGGGAAACCTGCGCTGACGCATTATTCGCTCCAAAGCACCAGCATCCACCAGGCCCTGGCGCCCTCTGAACTGAGCCGGTTCCCGGTGGCGACAGAGTTGCTGCAGCCGGGGCGAGTCAACTACAGCGCCGAAATCGCTGCACAACTGGTCAACAAGGAGGGCGGTTCAAGCTTCGTTTTTGTGATGGAGCGCGTTCAGCCTGCCAATGCGGTTCGGGCTGAATTCAATGCGCTGAAAATTCATGACCCACACATCGACAAGCTGCCCGAACCGTCGAATGCCGTGGTGGGCTACTGGGCGGCTCAAGGAGGCTATGTCGATATCCCTTTACACCCCAAATGGGGCCAGCCGGATCACGTGTTTACGCCTGGTTTCAGTGGTTGCTCGTTGGTGGTGGATCAGATGGATAGCAGCCGCCTGCGGGTCAGACACGTTGAAGGCGGAAAAGAGCTCGCGCAGTACAACGGCCTGGCCAGGCATGAACATGGTCTGGGTCTCAGTGCGTCGATGGAGTATCCCGATTATGGTTTGCGCGTGGATGCAAGCGGTCAGGCGGACTCGAGGATGCTGGGTTTCGCGTTCATGAAATATGACCGTTCGGGGCAAGCCTGGAAGCTTTATTTCCAGTCCAGCGAAGGTGTTGCCTCGATCATGAAATATTCCTCGGCGAAACCCGGCTGGTTAACCACGCCAGACACGCTGGTGAGCGTTTATCCAAACACCAGCGTAAGGAAAACCGTCATCCGGCCACTGACGATAACGGACGGCGCCGTGGCCGCGTAAGGTATGAATACGGAGCGCCAATCCATCTTTCAGATTGGCGCTTTGCGGTTACGCCGCTACGACTTCCATTGGTTCAAAACTGTCCGCCCGCGCCATCTGCCACATGCGTGAGTAAAACTCGCCATTTACTTCACCAGTGAGCAATTCCCCCGGTTTCAAAAACACGTGCAGCTGCGAGAACAACTTGATCTCGGTCGCCGACATGCGTCGCACCAGATGCTTGGCGGACAGTTGCGATGGATGTTCGAGACCGGCCGCCGCGAGCATTTCCGCCAGCGCTTTGAGCGTGCTGCGATGGAAGTTGTAGACGCGCTGGGCCTTGTCCGGCACCACCAGGGCACGCTGGCGCAGGGCGTCCTGCGTGGCGACGCCGGTCGGGCATTTGTTGGTGTGGCAGCTTTGCGACTGGATACAGCCGATAGCGAACATGAAGCCGCGCGCGGAGTTGGCCCAGTCGGCACCGATGGCCAGTACGCTGGCGATGTCGAAGGCGCTGACGATCTTGCCGCTGGCGCCGAGTTTGATCTTGTCGCGCAGGTTCAGGCCGACCAGCGTGTTGTGCACGAACAGCAGGCCTTCACGCATCGGTACGCCGATGTGGTCGGTGAACTCGACCGGTGCCGCACCAGTGCCGCCTTCCTTGCCATCGACGACGATAAAATCCGGAAGAATGCCGGTTTCCAACATGGCCTTGGCGATGCCCATGAACTCCCACGGATGGCCGAGGCAGAACTTGAAGCCCACCGGTTTGCCACCGGACAGTTCGCGCAGTTGCTGGATGAACTGCATCATTTCGATCGGCGTGGAAAACGCGCTGTGGCGTGACGGCGAAACACAGTCTTCGCCCATCAGGATGCCGCGTGTGTCGGCAATCTCCTTGGTGACCTTGTGCTTGGGCAGGATGCCGCCGTGGCCGGGTTTGGCGCCCTGACTCATCTTGATCTCGATCATTCGCACTTGCGGATTCTGCGCCTGAACGGCGAAGCGCTCCGGGTCGAAACGCCCGTCGCTGGTGCGGCAGCCGAAGTAGCCGCTGCCCAGTTCCCAGGTCAGGTCGCCGCCGTGTTCGCGGTGATACGGGCTGATGCTGCCTTCGCCAGTGTCGTGGGCAAAGTTGCCGAGTTTCGCGCCCTGGTTCAGCGCGCGAATGGCGTTGGCGCTGAGCGAGCCGAAGCTCATCGCCGAAATATTGAAGATCGACGCCGAATACGGCTGCGTGCACTGCGGGCCGCCAACGATGACACGGAAGCCGTTCGGGTCGCTCAACGGCGCCGGGCGCATCGAATGACCAATGAATTCGAAACCCGATTGATAGACATCGATCAGCGTGCCGAACGGTTTGTCAGCGGTTTCGTTTTTCGCTCGCGAATACACCAGCGAACGCTGGGCGCGGGAGAAGGGCAGGGCATCGCTGTCGGATTCGAGCAGGTACTGGCGAATCTCCGGGCGGATGCCTTCGACCAGATAACGGATGTTGCCCAGAATCGGGTAATTGCGGCGCACTGCGTGGCGCGTCTGCAGCAGGTCGAACACGCCGAGCAGGCTCAGCACGCCAGTAACGGCGGTGATCGGCCACAGCCAGTCATGTTCGAGGAAGGGCAGGCTGGCGAGGGTGAAAATCACACAGACGGCAAAGAAGGCGTAGCGGCTCAGCAGCGACAGGCTCATACGGTTTCCCTGGGTTCGGACTCAAATTTGTACAACGGCACACATTTCTGTGGGAGCGGGCTTGCTCGCGAAGGGGGTGTGTCAGATGACATCCATGTTGAAAGTGAAGGCCTCTTCGCGAGCATGCCCGCTCCCACAAAAGCTGTTCGAGATTGCAATCAGGCGTTCTGCGCCTGTAGAAAAATCGAAAACAGCTCGGACTGGGACTTGATCCCCAGCTTGCTGTACATGTGTTTCTTATGGACTTTCACGGTTTCCACGGAGATTTCCAGCTTACGGGCGATTTCCTTGCTGGAACAACCGCTGAGCATCAAGCGCCCGACATCCAGCTCGCGCGCGGTCAGTTGGGCGCCCTTGAGTTGTTGCACCGACGCCTCCAGTTGCACGCGCCAATTGGCTTGCGCTGGCGCGGCGGCGAGGGCCACGGTTTCGTTGATCTCGTATGGCAGGCGTTGACGCAACAGACCCAGTACCCACGGCTGAATCAAGGACAGCAAAGCGATCTGTTCGCCAGTGAAGTATTTTTCACTGCCCAGCGACAGGCACAGCGTGCGCTCGCCTTCGAGCTGGCAATTGAACTGGATTTCATCGGCCACCACATTCAGACGAAAGTATCGCTGGTAGTACTCGGTCAGCTCGAAATGCTCCGGCGCGACTTCCGACAGCCGATAGAGCCCGGTGCGCGACTGCTCACGGCAGGCGATGTAGAACGGGTCGAGCAGATACAGGCCGCGCAGATAATCCTGGAACAACGGGTCCGGACTGCCGTCCTCGCCGGGGCATTCGGCGAAGACTTGCGGGTGCTGATCGGCGCTGAACAGTAGCACCACCCAGCTATCGAACGGCACGTACTGTTCCAGCAGGCGCACCAGTTGCGCCCAGAAGTTCGGCTTGTCGAGCGCGTCGATCAGTTGCCCGACGGCGCGGTGCCAAGTGATGTCATTCAACGAAAGTGTCATCGATCTACCCCTATCGGGTTACCCCGGCCGCGTGATTCCCTGGCCGGTTGCTTGCTGCGCATACTGGCCCACAGACAGGCACCGGGCAATCTTTCCAGGCCCGGCGCCCATAACAAGGGATACCCATGAAAGTAGAACTCGCCCAATTGGCGGGCCGTGACAACGACACGGCTTACAACCTGGAGCGCGCACTGGCGGCCATCGCTGCCTGCGCGGCGGACACGCAAATGATTGTGTTCCCGGAGACCCACCTGATGGGCTTCCCCAACACCGGGACCGTGGCGCAGGTCGCCGAAGCGCTCGACGGCCCGACCGTCAGCGCCGTCCTCGCGGCGGCGCGCGAGCGCAACATCGCCGTGGTGATCGGCATGGCCGAAGACGACAACGGCCGCTTCTACAACACCACGCTGCTGATCACCCCCGAAGGCATTGCCCTGAAATACCGCAAAACCCATCTGTGGGCCTCGGATCGCGGCGTGTTCGAAGCCGGCGACCGTTACGCGACCTGTATGTGGAACGGCGTGCGCGTCGGACTGCTGATCTGCTACGACATCGAGTTTCCGGAGTCGGCCCGCGCCCTGGCGCAACTGGGCGCCGAACTGTTGATCGTGACCAACGGCAACATGGACCCGTACGGCCCGACCCACCGCACTGCGATCATGGCTCGAGCTCAGGAGAATCAGGCGTTTGCATTGATGGTCAATCGTGTCGAAGCGGGGGATGACGGTCTGGTGTTCGCTGGCGGCAGTGCCCTGGTCGATCCGCTGGGGGCGCTGCTGTTCGAGGCTGGGCGCGAAGAAGGGCAGTTCGGGGTCGAGCTGGATCTGCAGCAGTTGGCAGTGGCGCGCAGGGATTACCGCTATCTGGATGATCAGCGTTTGAAGTTGCCGGGTGAGGTGGTGGAACAGGCTTGCGGTGTTCGCGAGCTATTGATTCCCTAATCCCTTACTCCGATCGTTCCCACGCTCTGCGTGGGAATGCAGCCCGGGACGCTCCGCGTCCCAAGAGCGGACGCAGAGCGTCCATTGAGGCGTTCCCACGCAGAGCGTGGGAACGATCAGCCACACCCGAAATTTTCGCCGAACCCGGCTCTGCCATAAATCCAATAACATTCGGAGTAAGTCGCCCATGGCTCGTTTGCAACGCACCCTTTCGCTAGGGTCGGTGGTGCTGTTCGGCATCGCCTACATGACGCCGATCATTGTCCTCGGCACCTTCGGCATCCTCGCCCAGTCCACCGCCGGCATGGTGCCGGCCGCTTACCTGGCGGCGCTGGTGGCGATGTTCTTCACCGCCATGAGCTACGGACGCATGGCCGCCGCTTTCCCGGTCGCTGGCTCGGCTTACAGCTATGTGCGCAAAGCGATCAGCCCGAAACTCGGTTTCATTGCCGGCTGGGCGGTGTTGCTCGATTACCTGTTTCTGCCGATGGCGATCTGGCTGATCGGCTCGGCCTATCTGGCCTCGGCGTTCCCGTCGATTCCGCAGTGGATCTGGGTGCTCGCCTTTATCGGCATCACCAGTGCGATCAACATCGTCGGGCTGAAACTGGCCAACGGCATCAATGCCTTGCTGATGCTGGTGCAGTTCCTCGTATTGATTGCGTTCGTGGCGCTGTGCGTGCACTACATCGGCGGCGACGCGAGCACGCCGCTGTGGTCGATCAAACCGTTCTTCAACGGCGACATGCAGATGCCGCTGATCATGAGCGGCGCGGCGATTGCCTGCTATTCATTCCTTGGCTTTGACGCTGTCAGCACCCTGACCGAAGAGACCCGCGATCCACGCCGCACCATTCCCCGGGCGATCATGCTGATCACCTTGATCGGTGGCCTGATCTTCGTCGGCGTCTCGTACTTCGTGCAGATCGCTCATCCGTCGTTCCAGTTCGACAGCGTCGACTCGGCTGCTTATGAAATTGCGCGCAATATCGGTGGCGACCTCTTCGTGTCGATTTTCCTGATCGGCCTGATTGTCGGCCAGTTCGCCTCGGGGCTGTCGGCCCAGGCCAGCGGTTCGCGACTGTTGTTCGCCATGGGCCGCGACGGGGTGTTGCCGAAGTCGTTTTTCGGCACCTTGCACGCGCGCTTCGGCACCCCGGTCAACAGCATTCTGCTCTGCGCGGCGGTGGCGTTGCTGGCGCTGAAACTCGACGTCACCACCTCGACCTCGTTCATCAACTTCGGCGCGTTCCTGGCGTTCAGCCTGGTCAACCTGTCGGTGATCTTCCATTACTGGATCGGCGGCGAGAAAAAAGGCCCGCGCGAGCTGCTGCTGTTTTTGCTTTGCCCGCTGATTGGTCTGGTCGCCGACTTGTGGCTGATGGTCAGCCTCGATCACCTGGCGGTCTGGCTGGGCCTGAGCTGGCTGGCGATTGGCGTAGTGTACCTGGCCGTGCTGACGGGTGGTTTTCGCCGTCAGCCACCGGAACTGGATTTTCAGGAAGCGACCTGAGCCAGGCGGCTTGGCTTACCTCTGACGGGCATGGGATCCTTGGCGCTTTTGCGCCAAGGGATTCCTTTATGTCGACCATTCATATCGCCGCTGCGCTGTTGCTCAACGCCCAAGGCCAGACCCTGCTGGTGCGCAAGCGCGGCACCACGGCGTTCATGCAGCCGGGTGGCAAGATCGAAGCCCACGAGTTGCCAGTACACGCATTGGCCCGTGAACTGGAAGAAGAACTCGGGCTGCAGATCGACCCGGCGCAGGCGACTTTCCTCAACAGTTTTTCCGCCCCCGCCGCCAACGAGCCGGGCTTCATCGTGCATGCCGAGATCTTTCAACTGACGATCGATTGCGACGTCTGCCCGGCGGCGGAAATCGAAGAGGTCATCTGGGTCGATCCGGCCACTGATCCGGCGCTCGAGCTGGCGCCATTGACACGCGAACACATCCTGCCGTTTTATCGCCGTTCACTGACTGCACTCGCCTGATCATTCCCGCAAAGGACGTTGCCATGATCCCGTTGCAAGACCTGCTGATCTTCGCCGCCGCTGCATTGCTGATGGTGCTGACGCCGGGGCCGAACATGATCTACCTGATCTCGCGTTCGATCTGTCAGGGGCGCCGCGCGGGGGTGACTTCGTTGCTTGGTGTGGTCGGCGGGTTCTTCGTGCATATGTTCGCCGCGGCGGCGGGGTTGACGGCGGTGTTTCTGGCCGTGCCGATGGCTTATGAAGTGTTGAAATGGGCCGGCGCGCTGTACCTGCTGTGGCTGGCCTGGCAAGCGCTGAAACCCGGCGCACGTTCGCCGTTCGAAGCGCAGCAATTGCCGCCGGACTCGTCGCGCAAGCTGATCACCATGGGCTTTCTTACCAGCGCACTGAACCCGAAAATTGCTGTGTTCTATCTGTCGGTGTTTCCGCAGTTCATCAGCCCTGAGCACGGATCGGTGTTCACCCAAAGCATCATCCTCGGCCTGACGCAGATCAGCGTCAGCTTCAGCGTCAATCTGTTGATCGCGCTGTTCGCCGCAGGCATCGCCTCGTGGTTTGTGCGCAACCCGACGTGGCTGGCGATGCAGCGTTATTTCATGGGCCTGGTGCTCGGCGGCCTCGCTGTACGGCTGATGCTCGAACAGCGGCGGACCGCCTGAAATGTCGATCGAACGGCTGGATGCCAGCCATGCCCTGGCTTACCGCGAACTCATGCTTGAAGCCTATGACCGGCATCCGCAGGCGTTCACCTCCAGCGTGCGCGAACGCGCGGTGATGCTGTTGAGTTGGTGGGAAGGGCGCCTGACCAGCAAGCTGGATGTGGTGCTGGGGGCATTCGAAGCCGGGACATTGGCCGGGATTGTCGGCCTGGCTTTCGAGCCGCGTGAGAAGGCGCGCCACAAGGCCACGCTGTTCGGCATGTATGTCTCGGCGGATTTCCGTCGTCAGGGGCTGGGCTTCGATCTGGTCCAGGCGGCTGTGGCCGAGGCGCAAAAGCATCCGGCACTGAAAGTGCTCCAGCTCACTGTCACCGCTGGCAATGACGCGGCTTTTCAGTTGTATCAGCGCTGCGGCTTCATTCAGTACGGCCTCGAACCACTCGCCGTGCGGGTGGGCGAAGACTATTTCGACAAGATCCACATGTGGCGTGAAATCTGAGCCGCGCAGATGATCGTTCCCATGCTCTGCGTGGGAATGCCTCTACGGACGCTCTGCGTTCGGCTTCAGAAGGGACGCGGAGCGTCCCCGGCTGCATTCCCACGCGGAGCGTGGGGAACGATCGAACACGGGCCTCCATGTAGGAGGGGGCCTACTGCTCAGGCGGTTCAGCGTACGGCGCTGACACCATCCAGGGTCGAAAACGAGGTGTCCTTGGCGGTCAGCAGGAAATCGCGCATGTACGGCGCATCGAGCATGTCCGTGCGAATCGCCGCATACAGCGTTGCAAACAAGCCTTTCTCGCCCAACCGCTTGCCCTTCACATACCCCCGCGAGCTGTATTCGTGCAGCGCCCAGTGCGGCATGCCGCAGACGCCCCGGCCGCTGGCGACCAGTTGCATCATCATCACCGTCAGCTCGGAAGTGCGCACCTGCGCAGGCTCAATGTCGGCCGGTTCGAGGAAGCGGGTGAAGATGTCCAGGCGATCGCGTTCCACCGGATAGGTGATCAGCGTTTCTGTCAGCAGGTCTTCGGGAACGATGTACGCCTTGCTCGCCAATACATGCTGATTGGCCACCGCGAGCATCGCTTCGTAAGTAAACAGCGGCACGTAAGTGATGCCCACGATGTCCAGCGGATCGGAGGTCACCACCAGATCCAGATCGCCCCGCGCCAGCGCCGGTAAGGGCGCGAAAGCGAAACCAGAGGCGAGATCCAGCTCCACTTCCGGCCAGGCATCGCGGAACTGGTCGATGGTTGGCATCAGCCACTGGAAGCAGCTGTGGCATTCGATGGCCATGTGCAAACGCCCGGCGGTGCCACCGGCCAGACGACTGATGTCGCGCTCGGCAGCGCGCAGTAACGGCAAGGTGGCGTCGGCCAGCTGCAGCAGGCGCAGACCGGCGCTGGTGAAGCGCACCGGTTTGGTCTTGCGCACGAATAGTTGCATGCCCATGCGCTCTTCGAGCTCTTTGAATTGATGGGACAGGGCCGATTGCGTCAGGTGCAAGCGGTCAGCGGCATCAACCAGACTGTCCGCCTCGCGCAGGGCGTGCAGGGTTTTCAAGTGGCGGATTTCAAGCACTGGCGGGGCTCCATGAGGAAAACTTGTGACGACGGCGTGGAAGGTGAGTTTGTCTCATGAAGCTCGCTTTGTCGATCTGTCAAGATCCGGCGATGCAAACTACAGCCGACCGCTCGGCACTCTTCATCAAATTGTCATGTAAGTGTGGCAGCGCGCTCGCACGAACTTCATCACACTCGCGCTCTACTGGGGTGCTGCGTTTTGGTGTTTTTCATGTTCAGGAAATTTGTTTCAGTCGCGGCCGCGTTGGCCGCGCTTTTGTTCGGGGCCGGCTCGTTTGCCGCCGGGCGCTGTGATGTGAACGTGCCGACCGAGCACGCCGAGCTGGCGCAGGTCAGCCTTGCCTATCAGAGCATCGGCCGCCCTTCGGACCCGGCGCTGTTGCTGGTCATGGGCCTGGGCGGGCAGTTGATCCATTGGCCGGACGAAGTGGTGGTCGCGCTGTGTCAGCAGGGTTTTCGGGTGATCCGCTATGACAACCGCGATGTCGGCCTGTCGACCTGGCGGCAGGCGCCGATCGAGGCCAATCTGACCTTCGAAGTGCTGCGCTACAAGCTTGGTTTGCCGGTCTCGGCCCCTTACAGCCTGACCGACATGGCGGACGATGCGCTGGGTTTGATGACGGCGCTGAAGGTTGAGCAATTCCACGTGCTTGGCGCGAGCATGGGCGGGATGATCGCCCAGCACATGGCGGCGATGGCGCCGCAGCGTGTGGAAAGCCTGACCCTGATCATGACCACTTCCGGCGCCGAGGGCCTGCCGGCTCCGAGTGCGGCGCTGGTGCAATTGCTCTCGCGGCGGGGCGCGCCGAACCGTGAAGTGGCGCTGGAACAGCAGGCCGATCTGCTCGCTGCCCTGGGCAGCCCGGCGGTGACTGATGATCGGCAGGCCTTGCTGCAACAGGCGGCGGCGTCTTACGACCGCGCGTTCAATCCAGAAGGCGTGAAGCGGCAGATCATGGCGATCCTCGCCGAGCCAAGCCGCGTGGCATTGCTCAATCAGCTGCGCGTGCCGACGCTGGTGGTGCACGGCACGGCTGATCCTTTGTTACCGGTGATGCATGGTGTACACCTGGCGGCGCACATTCAGGGCAGTCAGTTGAAACTGATTCCGGGGCTGGCGCATCGGTTTCAGGAGGCGTTCAAGGAGCCGTTGCTGGCGGCGGTGCTGCCGTATTTGCAGGCGCATCGCGAGGACACTTCGCATTGGGCGCAGGTCGAGCCGGTGGCGAAGCGCAATCTTCTTTAACCGCAGATTTGGGGTGAACGTTCGGGCTCCTTCTCGTTAGTGATTGAAACAGCCAAGTCAGCTGTGCAGCCGCACCCAAACCGTTACCAGCACGGTCGCCGCCATCAACCACGCTACCGCCGCCACGGCCAGCGACGCTTCCAGCCGCATGCGGTCGACCATCACGTACAACGTCGCCAGATACACAAAGTACGGAATGATCGACCACATGCCGAACACGATTGTGGTCTTCAGGTCGTCGACCGAGCGGCCCTTGCCGACGATGTAATGCGCAATCAGGGCAAAGGTCGGAAACAGCGGCACGAGACCTGCGATGTAATAGTTTCTGGTCTTCGACAGCGCAGCGAGGATCAGCACCACTGCCGCGCCAATAGCGGCTTTCAGAATCAGATCCATCAGTGGCTCAACCCGTACTTTTTGACTTTGTCGAACAGCGTGGTCTTGGCCATGCTCAGTTCCTGGCTGGCCTGGGTCAGGTTGCCGCCGCTGCGTTGCAAGGCGTCGACCAGCAGATTGCGCTCGAAGGCTTCCACCGCTTCGGCAAACGTCAGGCCCTGACTGGCGCTGGCGCCGGATTTCTTGAAGGCCGGCAGGCCGAGGGCGAAGCGTTCGGCGACGTTGCGCAGTTCGCGCACATTGCCCGGCCAGTCGTGGCTCATCAGGTTTGACAGGGTCTGGTTGTCCAGCTCCGGCAATGCACGATCAAAGCGCAATGCCGATTGCTGGGTGAAGTGTTCGAACAGTTGCAGGATGTCTTCGCGGCGTTCGCGCAGCGGTGGCAATTCGAGGGTCACGACGTTGAGGCGGTAGTACAAGTCGCTGCGAAATGCCCCGGCCTTGCTCGCTTCGTCGAGGTCGGATTTGGTCGCCGCAATCACCCGGCAATCCACCGCCACGCTCTGGTTCGAGCCGAGGCGTTCGAGGGTGCGTTCCTGCAAAACGCGCAGCAACTTGATCTGCAATGGCAGCGGCATGCTTTCCACTTCGTCGAGGAACAGCGTGCCGCCATCGGCGTGCTCGATTTTGCCGATCCGCCGTTTGCCAGCTCCCGTGAAGGCATTGGCCTCGTGGCCGAATATTTCGCTTTCGAAGAGATTTTCCGGCAGACCGCCGCAGTTCAATGCGACGAATTGTTTGCCGTGGCGGCGACTGAAATCGTGCAGGCAACGGGCGACCAGTTCCTTGCCGGTGCCGGTCTCGCCTTCGATCAAAACGTTGGCCGAGGTGTCGGCGACGTTGGCGATCAGTTCGCGCAGGTTCTGCATTGCCGGCGAACGGCCGATGATCCGGCCTTCCAGGGAGTCACGTTCAGCCAATTGCCGACGCAACGAGGACACTTCGCGGGCGAGCCTGCGTTGCTCCAGCGCACGCCGCGCGACGTCCACCAGACGTTCCGGCGAAAACGGCTTTTCCATGAAATCGTAGGCGCCTTTCTGCATGGCGCCGACGGCCATGGAAATATCGCCATGGCCGGTGATCAACACCACCGGCAGGCTGCGATCGCGTTGCTTGAGACGGGTGAGCAATTCCAGACCATCGATGCCCGGCAGGCGGATGTCGCTGATGACGATGCCGGCAAAGTTGTCGCCGACCTGCTCCAGCGCTTCTTCGGCACTGCCCACGCCGATGCACGGGATATCTTCGAGGGTCAGCGCCTGTTGGCAGCCGAGCAGCACATGGGGGTCGTCTTCGACAATCAGCACACTGAGTTCGGGGTTCATATTGGCTCGGCAGAAAGAGGGCTTACCAACGGTAAACTGAGGACGAAAGTGGTGCCACCGCTCGCCGGGTGTTCGACACCCAGATGCCCGCCGGTGGCGGCGGCGAGGCTCGCGGACAGGGTCAGACCCAGTCCCAGGCCTTGCTCGCCGGGTTTGGTGGTGAAGAACGGTTCGAACAGATGCTTGCGCGCTTCGGCGTCGATGCCGTGGCCATTGTCGCGCACCCGCAAACGATACTTGCCGTTGAACTCTTCACCCTCCAGCCACAATTGCGGCTGCGCTTGTGCGTGCATGGCGTCGAGGGCATTGCCGATGAGGTTGACCAGAATCTGTTCGAGGCGGGTCTGATCGATCAGCAACTGCACATCGGCAAACTGCCGGTGAATCTGCAACGGGTTGTTTTCCAGACGCGCGCCGAGCACTTGCAACGCAGCGTCGACGGCTTTGCCGAGACTGGCCTGGCCCTTGTTGTCGCCGCGTCGGGCAAACGAACGCAGGCTGGCGGTGATCCGGCCCATGCGGTCGATCAGGTCGTTGATGGTCTTGAGATTGGTGCTGGCGACATCGAGCTGGCCGCGCTCGAGAAAGCGCACGGTGTTGCCCGAGAGCGTGCGCATCGCTGCCAGCGGCTGGTTCAATTCATGGGCGATGCTGGTAGACATCTGGCCGATAGCGGCAAGTTTGCCGGCCTGCACCAGTTCGTCCTGAGCGCGCCGCAACGTCTCTTCGGCCTGGCGGCGCTCGCGGATCTGGCTCTTCAGCCGTTCGTTGCTGGCGCGCAGATCGGCCGTACGTTCGGTAATCCGACGCTCCAGTTGGCTGTTGGCTTCCTGCAAGGCCTCGCGGGCGGCGAGGCGGGTGGCGAGGACTTTGCGGCGCTCGTTCCAGGCGATCAAAAGAAAGGCGAACAGGGCGAACGCCACCGCCACCAGAATGCCTTGATTGATCGCTTCGCGGCGCAGATCCTGCAGCGGCGTGAGCAGGGTGAAATTCCACGGTGTGTCGCTCAGCAATCGGGTTTGCGCCAGATAACTGATCTCGTCCTCATCGGGCTGCAATTCGCTGTTGGCCGGAAAGGTCAGTTTCTCCACGCCTTCGGCCAGCGTCTCGCGGGCCAACGGTTGCAGTTCGTTGAGCGGGAACCAGTAGTACTGCAGGCTGCGGGCGAGTTTTTCCTTGACCTCATCGCTGAGCGCAATCACCGATTTCAGCCGCCTGGCCGGGTCGCTGGACAGAATGATGATGCCATTCTCGTCGCTGACGAAGGCTTCCAGACGCGCGCGCTGCCAGCGCTCTTCCATGGCTTCCAGACGCACTTTGACCACCGCGACGCCGATGATCTTGCCATGCTCTTCGAGGCCGTGGGCGAGGTAGTAACCGGGTTCGCCATTGGTGCTGCCAATGCCGTAGAAACGCCCGGGCTGACCGCGCACGGCATCCTTGAAATAGGCGCGAAAGGACAGGTCTTCACCCAGATAACTGTCGACATCGCGCCAGTTGCTGGTGGCCATGACGCGGCCGGTGGTGTCCATGACGTAGATGGCCCGACTGCGGCTGCGGCGGTTCAGGCCTTCGAGGTAATCGTTGACCGTCTGTCGGTGTTCCGGGGTCGGGTCGGCCAGCAACTGCGGAACACTGGTTTCGAGTTCCAGCAAGCTGGGCAGGTAGGTGTATTTGCTGATTTCACTTTCCACCGCGCGGGCGTGCAGTTCCAACTGACGCTGGCCATTTTCGCCGAGGCTGCGGATGCCGAAATGCTCACTGGTCCAGAAGCCGATGAAACCCAGTCCGACCATCAGGGCGATGATCAGCGGCGGCAGGAACAGATGACGGATCAGACGGGGCTTCACGGCAAGTGATGGCGGCGCTGCGCGATAAAGAGTGGAGTCGCATTTCATCACAGATGCCTTGGGTCAACCACAACACAAATCTCGGGATCAGCATTGATCCAGTGTGGGAGCGGGCTTGCTCGCGAAAGCGGTGGATCAGTCAATGATGATGTTGAAAGTGCCGGCCTCTTCGCGAGCAAGCCGCTCCCACCGTGGGGAGCGGCGCTTTGCCTTAGTGCTGCAGGATTTTCTCGAGGAAGTGCTGCGCGCGTTCGGAGCGGGCGCTGATGTCGCCGAAGAATTCCTCTTTCGGGCAGTCTTCGATGATCTTGCCTTGGTCCATGAAGATCACCCGGTCGGCGACTTTGCGGGCGAAGCCCATTTCGTGGGTCACGCACATCATGGTCATGCCTTCGTGGGCCAGTTGCACCATGACGTCGAGCACTTCGTTGACCATTTCCGGGTCAAGCGCCGAGGTCGGTTCGTCGAACAGCATGACGATCGGGTCCATCGCCAGCGCACGGGCAATCGCCACACGTTGTTGCTGGCCACCGGACAGTTGCCCCGGATGCTTGTGGGCGTGCGCCGACAAACCCACGCGCTCCAGCAGTTGCAGACCTTTTTTGGTCGCCTCTTCCTTGCTGCGGCCGAGCACCTTGATCTGCGCGATGGTCAGGTTTTCGGTGATGGTCAGGTGCGGGAACAGTTCGAAGTGCTGGAACACCATGCCGACGCGCGAGCGCAGTTTCGGCAGATTGGTTTTCGGGTCGGCGATCGAGGTGCCGTCTACGACCACGTCACCCTTCTGGAACGGTTCCAGGGCGTTGACGCACTTGATCAGCGTCGACTTGCCGGAACCGGACGGGCCGCAGACCACGATCACTTCGCCTTTCTTCACCTCGGTGCTGCAATCAGTCAGCACCTGGAAGTCCCCATACCACTTGTTGATGTTTTTGATAGAGATCATACGGCGAACCTTTTCTGCAGACGCTTGACCAGCCGCGAGGCGGCGAAGCTGATGATGAAGTAAACGAGACCGGCGAAAATCAGGAACTCATTGGAGCGGCCGATGATGTCGCCGCTGGCGCGTGAGGCGTTGAGGAAGTCAACCAGGCCCACGGTGTAAACCAGCGAGGTGTCCTGGAACAGGATGATGCTCTGCTGCAGCAGCAGCGGGGTCATCTTGCGGAACGCCTGCGGCAGGATGATCAGGCGCATCATCTGCCCGTAGTTCATGCCCAGTGCTTGCGCGGCACCCATCTGGCCCTTGGAAATCGACTGCACACCGGCACGGACGATTTCGCAGAAGTACGCCGCTTCGAACATCATGAACGCCACGACGCACGAGGTGAACGCACCGATCGGTGTGTCTTCGCCAGTGATCCAGCGCAGCACGAACGGCACCGCCAGGTAGAACCAGGTGATCACCAGCAGCAGTGGAATCGAGCGGAAGTAATTGACGTAGGCGCCAGCCATGCTCGACAGCAGTTTGTTATGAGACAGACGGCACAGCGCGAGGATCGTGCCGAGGATCATCCCGCCGATCACGCCCATGGCCATCAGCTTGAGGGTCATGACCATGCCGTTCCACAAACCGGGAATGGCCGGGACGATGCCACTGAAATCGAATTCCATTATTTACCCCCCACGGAGATCAGGCCGGGCACCGCGACTTTCTTCTCGACCAGGCGCATCAGCAGCATCAGGCTCATGTTGAGGGTGAAATAGATCAGGGTTGCCAGGGTGAACGCTTCGAACAGGTTGGCCGAAAACTCGGCGGTCTGTTTGGTCTGCGCCAGCAATTCCATCAAACCGATCAGGGACGCCACGGAGGAGTTCTTGAACACGTTGAGAAATTCGGAGGTGAGCGGCGGAATGATGATCCGGTAGGCCTGGGGCAGCAGCACGTTCCAGTAGATCTGCGGCAGTTTGAAACCCATCGCGCGGGCGGCGGATTCCTGACCGCGGGGCAGCGCCTGGATACCGGTGCGCACTTGCTCGCAGACACGGGCGGCGGTGAACAGACCGAGGCAGACGACAACGCTCAGGTAAGCCGAAGTGGTCGGGTTGAGATCCTGCTTGTACCACTCCTGCAGATCCGGCGGCAGCAGGTCGGGCACCAGGAAGTACCAGATGAACAGCTGCACCAGCAGCGGCACGTTACGGAACAGCTCGACGTAGCAGGTTGCGATGCCCGATACGATGCGGTTCGGCACGGTGCGCATGATGCCCAGCAACGAGCCGAGCAGCAGGGCGATGATCCACGCCACGATGGCGATGGCGATGGTCCAGCCCAGGCCGGAGATGAACCAGTCGAGATAGGTCTCGCTGCCCACGCCGGTGGACTTGAAGAACACGCCCCAGTCCCAGTTGTAATTCATTAGGGTCTCCCCTCGATTCGATCGATGTACAAGTGCCCGCCTGGGGAACTCCGTTCCCTCCCCGGTCTTTTTTCAAAGACCGGGCACACGCGATCGGCTCGACAGCCACCGGTTCGAGTGTTTCCAGAAAAATGCCAGCAGGGAGTGACCATCCCCTGAAAAGGCAGGTGCCTCTTCAGGGAATAAGGTTAGTCAGAAAATCAGGACTTCTTGTCGTCAGCCGCTTTGTCGGTCGGATTGGCGATCAGGTTCTTGAGCTCGTCGCTCATCGGGAAGTTCAGGTTCAGGCCTTTTGGCGGAATTGGCTGCATGAACCACTTCTCGTAGATCTTGTTGATTGCGCCCGAAGCGTAGGTGGCCTTGATCGCGTCATCCACAGCCTTTTTGAACGGCTCGTCGCCTTTGCGCATCATGCAGCCGTAGATTTCGTACGACTGTGGCGTGCCGGTCACTTCCCAATCGGCGGCTTTCTTGGCCTTGGCGGCTTCGCCGGCCAGCAGCGCGTCGTCCATCATGAACGCAACGGCACGGCCCGATTCCAGCATCTGGAAGGACTCGCCGTGGTCTTTGGCGGAGATGACGTTCATGCCCATCTGCTTGTCGGCGTTCATCGCCTTGAGAATGCGCTCGGAGGTGGTGCCGGCGGTGGTGACAACGTTCTTGCCTTTGAGATCGTCGAAATCCTTGTACTTGGAGTCTTTCTTGGACAGAAGACGGGTACCGATTTCGAAGATGCCGACGGAGAAGTCGACCTGCTGCTGACGCTCGACGTTGTTGGTGGTCGAACCGCACTCGACGTCCACGGTGCCGTTCTGCACCAGTGGAATACGGGTTTGCGAGGTGACGAGGTTGTATTTGACTTGCAGGTTCGGCAGGTCGAGGTCTTTCTTGATCGCTTCGACGATGGCCAGCTGGATATCGTGCGAGTAGCCGACCGGCTTGCCGGACGCATCAGCGATGTAGGAGAACGGAATGGAGGCGTCACGGTGGCCCAGGGTGATGACACCGGACTCTTTGATCTTCTTCAGGGTGCCGGTGAGTTCGGCGGCGAAAACTGGCGTGCTGATCAGAGCGGCAGCAATGGCTGCGCCCAGGATATGGGGAACGATGCGCATCAAATTTTCCTCGACATTGTTTTTTTTATGGAGCCAGTTTGTCGGCCCTTTTTGTGCTTCGAATGCCTGACGGCTCCTGAAGTGTTGGCACGGCAGGCATTCGTCGAGAGAGTGTAGAGCATGAGTCGTGCCAGAGCAGGCATCATTGGTTAACGTCTTGTTTTATAAAGGTATTAAAGTTTTGTGGTGGCCATTTGACGGGCAACTGATCCGGTTAACCGAATCGACTGCAGAGTCGCGTTCGGAAAACCGAATACGTAGTCAGGCGCGCTCTCGGATTTCCCGGCTTAGCGGCGTTTCATGCAAATACACCCACTCCACTCCATCTGGCTGCCCTCTGAGGATCGCCACGGCGAGCCGCGAGTGTTCAGCGCCGTTCAAACGGTGGGTTTCGACGTAACTCACAGCCAGCAGGTCGGCCTGTTGCCATACCGTGTGCACATCGCTGATCGCGATATCGAGTCCCGCCCTGGCGCCCACGGCCCCCCTGAACAGTTGTTCTACTTCGGCGCGGTTCAGCGGGATCGCCGATATACCCATCATGCTGAAATCTTCGGCAAATACTTTCATCAGCGGCTCGAGGCTCGCAGCTCCGATGCCGTCGGCATCAGTGAATACCCGAAGGATCAGCTCGTGGACGTGGTGAATGCTGTGTTCGGCTTGTTCGATCAGATCGTTTGTCATGGGCATTCCTTGGCGCGGTTCAGTTGTTTGATCTGCAGCAATGGCAGCAGCCCGACCAGTGCTGCAATCGCGAAGGTGGCGTGATAAGCGGGCGTGGTGCCAAGCGGTTGGAGCAGCACGTTGAAGATCATCAGAAACAGCGCGGCGCCGAGGCTGAAAGACATCTGCCGGTTGATGTTCCAGATGACACTGGCCTTGTGCGTATCGCCGCCGGCGAAGTCCATCAGTGAGGTGGTCTGCGCGGTATTGGCACCGATGCCGCCGCCGATGCCCATCAGGCTGTAGGCGATCATGATGAGCCAGAGATCCGTTGGCGCATTGACCAGCACCAGGGCGGCGATGCCGGCGCTGTGCAACAGCATGCCGAGGGTGAACAGGTGTCCGGCGCCGATCCGGTTGTAGAATCGGCCGCAAAGGGTCATTGCGATGAACGCACCGATGGCGTAGAGGATCATGAACATTCCGGTCAGCCGGGCGCTGAAGTGCAGGGTGTTCTGCAAAAAGAAAATGTTCATCAGATTGACCCCGGTGAACACCCCCGGAATCGCGTAGTAGATGAAGATCGAGGTGCTGAGTTTTCTGCTGCTGAGCAGGCTCAAGTCGATGATCGGGTTGTTGCAGCGGCGGTAATGCAGCAGATACAGCGAGATGAATATCAGCCCCGCGATGACAAAACCCAGCGCTGCGAGCGGCGGGTAATAGCTGCCGTACAGCGACATCCCCATCAGGAGACTGGCGAGCGTCGCGCTGACCAGCAACAGCCCTTTGATGTCCGGGCGCTGGCGTTCGGCGGGTGTGCTTTCCCTGATCCACCACCAGGACAGGCCAGCGGCAAGCAGCGAAAACGGGATGGTGCTGTAGAAAACCCAGCGCCAGGAGCTGATGTCGACAATGAGGCCGCCCACGGTGGGTGAAATCGCCGGGGCAATCAGGGCAACGGCCATGATCAGCGTGGATATTTTCGCTCTTTGTTCGCCCTGAAAAAGATTGAACGTCAGCGCCTGTCCGACCGGAATCAACAAGCCGCCACCGATGCCCTGGACGAAGCGCCAGATCACCAGTTCATGGAAGCTGTCGGCGTGGCCGCACAGCCACACCGCGCCACTGAATACCAGCATTGAAGCGGTGAGGATTTCACGACTGCCAAAACGCGCAGCCAGCCAGGTGCTCAGCGCAATGATCAACGTCAGTCCGAGAATGTACGCGTTGGCGACCCACGCCACCGAAGCGCTGCTGACCTGCAAGCTGGCTGACAGACTGGGCAGTGCCACCGCCGACATGAAGATGTTGATGCAATCGATAAAGAAGCCGAGCAGGAAAATCGACGCGACTTTATAGCGGTAACTCATGGTGTTTCCCCTTTGTCGTCGAGCTTAGGGGCGATAGACTCCGGCCGTCGATGCAATGGAGCTGAACACAATGTTTGAAGGGATTGAACCGTGACCCAGGGCGCTCTGCACACGCACTTGAACCGGGTGCAGACATTTCTGGCGATTGCCGAATTGGGTTCATTTACCAAGGCTGCCAGCCATCTGAATCTCAGCCGCGCCATGGTCAGCCTGCATATCAAGGCCCTGGAGGCAGCGTTGTCGACCAGCCTGTTGCTGCGCAACAGTCGTGCTGTGTCGCTGACCGAGGCCGGGCAAAGCTTTTACAACGAATTCAAGACCATCGTTGCCGATATCGACACAGCGTTTGACAGGGTATTGCACGGCACAAACCGCGTTTCGGGAACGCTGCGGATCAGTTCCACCAGTGAATACGGCGAGCGATTCATCCTGCCGCTGATTCCGCTGTTCGCCGAGCGCTATCCCGATATCCGCCTGTGCTACGACTTCAACTCTTCGCTCAATGATCTGCTGGCCGACCGGCTCGATCTGGTGGTTCGCCTGGGCAACCTGGCGGACTCATCTTTCAAAAGCCGGAAACTGGCGGACTATGAAATTGTGCTGGTGGCGACTGAAAAGTTTCTGGTTCGCTACCCGGTGAAGACACCGCAGGATCTCAACATCGTGCCTTGGATTGCCAACAGCAATTTGCTGGCGCCGACGCAGTGGGTTTTGCGCGGTGGCGTGGGGGAGACGGTCGAGATCAGTGGCACGCCTCATTTTCAGTCGAATTCCTCAACGGCGATTCGTTCGATGACCTTGTCGTCCCTGGGCGTGTCGGTGCTGCCGGCGTGGATGGTTGAAGACGATATGGCCTGTGGGCATCTGGTACGTGTGTTGCCGGAATACTCGCTGCCCTCACAGCCGATCAGCCTGGTATTTGCGGATACGCCGCACCTGCCGCACAAGTCGCGGGTGTTTATCGATTTTCTTTTGGCGCATTCAGGGCAGTGAGGGAGTGGAGCCGGACCTTGCGGGCATAGCAAAAAGCCCCTGAATCTCGCGATTCAGGGGCTTTCGTTTGAGCGGTGGGGCGAATATCAAGCCGCCTCGATCTTGCGGTTTTGCTCCACCTTGCCCAGATACGTCGCCAGCTTTTGCTGCTCGTCGGCAGTCGTGAACAAGCCGAGTTTGGTGCGGCGCCACAAAATGTCATGCGCCGTAGTGGCCCACTCTTCGCTGCACAGGTAGTCGACTTCGCGGGTGTAGAGCCCGCCGCCGATGTGCTCACCCATGTCTGCCAGCGTTTCCACGCCCTCAAGCATGCGCCATGTGCGGCTGCCGTAAGTGACGGCCCAGCGCCGGGCGATTTCAGTCGGGACGAAATCATGCTTGTCGCGAATCCGTGCGCTCAGCGCTTCGGGCGTGGTCATGTCTTCGCCGCCGGGCAGAGTCGCTTTGGCGGTCCAGCTTGGGCGCATCTGGGTGAAGAACGGCATCAACTGCGCCATCGCCGACTCGGCGAGCTTGCGGTAAGTGGTCAGTTTGCCGCCGAACACCGACAGCAGCGGCGCCTCTTCGGCATTGCCCGACAGCGCCAGGGTGTAATCGCGGGTCACTGCCGACGGGTTGTCGGATTCGTCGTTGCACAGCGGACGCACGCCCGAATAGCTGTGCAGGATGTCCTCGCGGCTGAGCTGCTTCTTGAAGTGGGCATTGACCACTTTGAGCAGGTAATCGGTTTCGCCTTCGGTGATCGCCACTTTTGCCGGGTCGCCGGTGTACTCGCGGTCGGTGGTGCCGATCAGGGTGAAATGGTTCAGGTATGGAATAGTGAAAACGATGCGCTGATCTTCATTCTGCAGAATGTGCGCGTGCTCGCCTTCGTACAGCTTCGGCACGATGACGTGGCTGCCCTGAATCAGGCGGATGCCATAAGGCGATTCCATCTTCAGGTCGTCACGAATGAATTTGGCGACCCACGGGCCGGCGGCGTTCACCAGTGCTTTGGCGGTAATCGAAAACAGACTGCCGTCGGCGCGCTCCAGATGCAGGTGCCACAAACCTTTGCTGCGGCGGGCGCTGACGCAGCGGGTCTGGGTGTGCACGTGGGCACCTTTTTCGCGGGCGGCCATGGCGTTCAGGACGACGAGGCGGGCGTCATCGACCCAGCAGTCGGAGTATTCGAAACCTTTTTTGATTTCGCTTTTCAGCGCGCTGTCGGCACCGAACTTCAGGCTCCTGGAACCTGGGAGCTTTTCACGTTTGCCGAGATTGTCGTAAAGGAACAGGCCGGCACGAATCATCCACGCCGGACGCAGGTGCGGGCGGTGCGGCAGCACGAAACGCATCGGTTTGACGATATGCGGCGCCTTGGCCAGCAGCACTTCGCGCTCGGCCAGTGCTTCACGCACCAGACGGAATTCGTAATGTTCCAGATAGCGCAAGCCGCCATGGATCAGCTTGCTGCTGGCCGACGAAGTGTGGCTGGCCAAGTCATCTTTTTCGCAAAGGAACACCGAAAGACCGCGACCAGCGGCATCCGCTGCGATTCCCACGCCATTGATCCCGCCGCCAATCACGGCAACGTCATAGATCTCGGAAAGTGGGGGCGTACGCAAGGTAGAGGTGGACATCGGCTGGCCTCGGTTCTTTTGGTTTTCTGTCTTGGAATTCGAACATAAATGTTCATTTGCGAAAATGGTAGCCCATAAATACGCGCACAGCCAGTCGCGCTCGATTGAAAAAACTCATCGACGGTCAGATAAAAGAAAATTTTCGAACATTAAAAGCAAAAGATCGCAGCCTTCAGCAGCTCCCACAGGTTAAGTGAACCCATTGCTGGAGCTGCCGAAGGCTGCGATCTTTTGATCTTGCGGGTTAAACGACTTCCAGACGAATCTTGTGCTGGTTCAACAACTGCACCAGCGCCGGCACCGGCTGCTGATCGGTGACCAGGCAATCAATCAGGCTGATCGGCCCCAGCCGGATCATCGCGTTACGCCCGAACTTGCTCGAGTCTGCCGCCAGAATGACTTGGCGCGCGTTGGCAATAATGGCCTGGCTCACGCGCACTTCCTGATAGTCGAAGTCGAGCAGGCTGCCGTCCTCATCAATGCCGCTGATCCCGACCAGGGCGAAATCGACCTTGAACTGATTGATGAAATCCACGCTCGCCTGACCGACCACGCCGCCGTCCCGCCGTACGTTACCGCCGGTGAGCAGCACATCGAAATCATCCTTGGCACTGAGCATCGAAGCCACGTGCAGGTTGTTGGTGATGATTTTCAGGTGGCTGTGATTGAGCAGGGCGCGGGCAATCGATTCGGTGGTGGTACCGATGTTGATGAACAGCGAGGCGTGATCGGGGATCTGCGCGGCGATGGCTTCGCCGATGCGTTGCTTTTCGTCGCGCATCTGATCGGCGCGCATCGCATAGGCGGTGTTTTCAACGCTGGAATCGTAAGCGGCGCCACCGTGATAGCGCCGCAGCAGATTGGCTTCCGCGAGCTGATTGATGTCGCGGCGAATGGTTTGCGGAGTGACAACGAACAGCGTGGCCATTTCCTCGATGCTCACATAGCCGCGTTCGCGGACCAGCTCGAGGATTTGCTGCTGACGGGGAGGCAGATTCATGGGGCTTCCTTTGGGCTGCCAAGCAAAATTTGCCCATGATGCCGCAGGAATCTCCTCCCGACCAGTTTCCAGCTTTAGTCAGTCTTCAGCCTGGCTTACTCAGCGTCCTCACGCGCCCAGTCACGGGTGCGGCTGACAGCTTTTTTCCAGCCTTTGTACAGTTTCTCTTTCGCGGCTTCTTCCAGGCTTGGTTCGAATTCGCGCTCGATTACCGCTTTGCCACGCAGTTCTTCCAGGCTGCCCCAGAAACCGCAGGCCAGGCCGGCCAGATAAGCCGCGCCGAGGGCAGTGGTTTCACGCATTTGCGGGCGCTCGACCTGAGTGCCGAGGATGTCGGCCTGGAACTGCATGAGGAAGTTGTTCGCCACCGCACCGCCGTCCACGCGCAGAGCCTTGAGGCGTTCGCCGGAGTCCTGTTGCATGGCGTCGAGCACGTCGCGGGTCTGGTAGGCAATCGATTCCAGTGCGGCGCGGATGATGTGATCCACACGTACGCCACGGGTCAGGCCGAACAGTGCGCCACGGGCATACGGATCCCAGTACGGCGCGCCCAGGCCGGTAAACGCCGGCACCAGATACACACCGTTGCTGTCCTTGACCTTGTTGGCAAAGTATTCGGTGTCGTGGGCGTCGTTGACGATTTTCAATTCATCGCGCAGCCACTGCACGGTCGAACCGCCATTGAACACCGCGCCTTCCAGTGCATAAGCCACTTCGCCGCGTGGACCGCAGGCGATAGTGGTGAGCATGCCATGCTGGGATTTCACCGCTTTGTCGCCGGTGTTCATCAGCAGGAAGCAGCCGGTGCCGTAGGTGTTTTTCGCTTGGCCCGGCTCGACGCACATCTGGCCGAACAGCGCTGCCTGCTGGTCGCCGGCGATGCCGCCGATGGCGATGCCGCTCTTGGTGCGACCGTAAATCTCCGACGAGGCTTTGACTTGCGGGAGCATCTCGCGCGGGATGTCGAGGATCTCCAGCATCTTCGAATCCCATTCCAATGAATGGATGTTGAAGAGCATGGTGCGCGAGGCGTTGGTGTAGTCGGTGACGTGGACCTTGCCGCCGGTGAATTTCCAGATCAGCCAGCTATCGACGGTACCGAACAGCAGTTCACCGTTGCGCGCACGCTCGCGGCTGCCTTCGACGTTGTCGAGGATCCACTTGAGTTTGGTGCCGGAGAAATACGGGTCGGTGACCAGACCGGTGGTGTCGCGGATGTAGTCTTCGTGACCATCGCGCTTGAGCTGCTGGCAGATCTCGGTGCTGCGGCGGCACTGCCAGACGATCGCGTTATACACGGGACGGCCGGTGGTCTTGTCCCAGACCACGGTGGTTTCACGCTGGTTGGTGATACCGATGGCGGCGACCTGGTCATGATGCAGGCCGGCCTGGGCCAGCGCTTCAACCATCACCGCGCTCTGGGTGGCGAAAATTTCCATCGGGTCATGCTCGACCCAGCCGGCTTGCGGGTAATGCTGAACAAATTCGCGCTGCGCGGTGCAGACCACGTTCGCGTCGCGGTCGAAAATGATCGCGCGGGAGCTGGTCGTACCCTGATCAAGGGCAATGATGTAGTTCTTGTTCTCAATGTCGGTCATGTCGATTGCCTTGGACGAAATAAGGGGAGAGTGGGCCATGGCGCGGACTCGGATGGGCAGGAGCCGGCGCCGACTGTTTCAAGAAGTTCTTGGTTTGCCGTCAATGGCCGGTTCTGCATCCTTTGTAGCAGGTGTGGCGCCAGTCAGGTGACGGGCAATCAGCCCGCGATACCCGGCAGCGCCGAGGCAGGCACCGACAATCGGTGCAAAAATCGGAATCAGGAAGTAGGGGATATCACGACCACCGGTGAAGGAAATTTCACCCCAACCGGTAAAGAAAGTCATCAGTTTCGGACCGAAGTCACGCGCAGGGTTCATCGCAAAACCGGTCAGCGGGCCCATCGCACTGCCGATCACGGCGATCAGCAAACCTATCAGCAGCGGCGCCATCGGGCCGCGTGGCAGGCCGTTGTTGTCATCGGTCAGGGCCATGATTACGCCCATCAAAATCGCGGTGATGATCATCTCTACCAGGAAAGCCTGAGCCGTCGACAGTACCGGATTCGGGTAAGTCGAGAACACCGACGCCAGTTCCAGGCTAGCGGCCGAACCACGCACCATCTGGTGGGTTTGTTCGTAATCGAAGAAAAGATTGCTGTAGAGCGTGTAGACCAGCAGCGCGCCGCAGAAGGCGCCAGCCATTTGCGAAAGGATGTAGAACGGCAGTTTGCGCTTTTCGAAGTCGGCGAAGATTGCCAGAGCAATGCTCACGGCCGGATTCAAATGCGCGCCGGAAACCCCGGCGGTGAGGTAGATCGCCATGCTCACGCCGACGCCCCAGATGATGCTGATTTCCCACAGGCCGAAGCTGGCGCCCGCGACCTTGAGCGCGGCGACACAACCGGTGCCGAAAAAGATCAGAAGGGCAGTGCCCAGGAATTCGGCCATGCATTGGCCGGAAAGCGATGGTTGCGGTAAAGCAGCTGTCATTGAAAACCTCGGTTCTTTTTCTTGTGTAGCGCCTTGCCAACGGAGCGAGGCGCGATCTTCACCGGGTCGGAATCCCCATTCGGTTCCCGGGTTACTGCTGGGTATTGCGCGGAGCATGATTCTTACATTATTCAGATTCGAAAAAATATAGACAAGAAACAAACCTGTCAAAGGTCGAAAGTGAACTGTCGGTCACAATATAACTATTCGCCTCATGAATGATCAGCGAGGCAGTACGCATGAATGGCGCGGGAGCCCACGGGAATCGCGGCTTGTAATAGAGCCTTTTGGCCTGCGATGACCTAGAATCGGCCGCTGGTTTTATCTGTGATTGCCGAACCCGGAGCTGCCATGACCCCAGCGTTGGACTTGTTGAAAAAAGTTCGTGCCGAACATCGCGTGCACAGTTACGAACATGATCCCAAGGCCGCATCCTATGGGCTGGAGGCAGCTGAGAAGCTCGGGCTCGCACCGGCGCAGGTGTTCAAAACCCTGCTGGCCGCCAGCGAAAAAGGCGAACTGCTGGTAGCTGTGGTGCCGGTCGTCGGATCGCTCGACCTCAAAGGCCTGGCGCATGCCGCCGCAGTGAAGAAAGCCGAAATGGCCGACCCGGCTGCCGCGCAACGCTCAACCGGTTATCTGTTGGGCGGTATCAGCCCGCTCGGGCAGAAGAAACGGCTGCGCACCTTCATCGATAGTTCCGCTCAGGGTTTTGCGACTATCTATGTGAGTGCCGGACGGCGAGGGCTGGAAGTGGAATTGGCGCCAGCAGTATTGGCCGAGCATACCCAGGCGAAGTTCGCCGACATCGGCCGTGCTTAGTAACAGAATCGGCTGTATGAGGAAAAAAATCAGGTTCTGTCACTGGCACTGATCCGGGCTGCCATTGCATGCTCGGTCGACCAATTCAGGGAGAACATCATGCAGCTTGCGTTTCATCAGGTCGACGCGTTCAGTGATCGGCCGTTCAGTGGCAACCCGGCGATGGTCTATCGGCTCGGCAGCTGGCTGGCCGACGACTTGATGCAGAAGATCGCCGCCGAACACAACTTGGCAGAGACCGCGTTTCTGGTCCGCGAAGGCCAGGCCTGGCATATCCGCTGGTTCACGCCGACCACCGAAGTGCCGCTGTGCGGGCATGCGACCTTGGCCAGCGCATTTGTGCTATTCGACATTTATAAGGAAAGCGCCGAGCGCATCGATTTCACTTGCAAGTCCGGCCCGCTGAGTGTCAGCCGGGAAGGCGACCGGCTGTGGCTGGATTTCCCGACCATCGTGCCGTCGGAAATCGGTGTGACGCTGGATGTCGAGCGGGCGCTCGGCGTTGAGGCGGTCGATGTGCTCGGCTCCAACGAGCTGTTTGTAGTGCTGGAGTCAGAGCAGGCTGTGCTCGACTGCAAGCCGGACATGGCCGCACTGGCGAAACTGCCGTGGCTGGGCGCGATTGTTACCGCGCGCGGCAACCAGCATGACTTCGTCTCGCGCTATTTTGCCCCGGCGATCGGCATCGACGAAGATCCGGTGACCGGTTCGACTCACTGCAGCCTGATTCCGTACTGGGCCAAGCGTTTGGGCAAGGCGAACCTGACCGCCTGCCAGCGCTCGGCGCGGGGCGGCGAGTTGTTCTGTCGGCTGGAAGGTGAGCGGGTGAAGATTGGTGGCAATGCGACGCTGGTGGCCAGCGGCACCCTTCATCTGAGCTGATCGCAATTTCCCCTGTAGGAGCTGCCGAAGGCTGCGATCTTTTGATCTTGATGTTGATGTTGAAAGTCAAAAGATCGCAGCCTTCGGCAGCTCCTACGGAGAGTTTCGTTCGATCAGAGGCTGGTGCTGAACCGACGGACGCCGTTTTCCACCGCCGGAATCTGCGCAGCGGTGCTGCCGGATGCCTGGAACAGCACCAGATGATCCGCCGCTACGCGAATGCCCACCTGCGCGCCGACCAGATGATCAGCATGGCTCGGGAAAATCGATTCCAGCTGCGCGCCGGTCGGCAGTTGCAGGCGATACAAGGTCGCTGCACCCAGGAACGTCTTGCCGACAATTTGCGCCTGCAATGCGCTGTCCGGCGCATAAACAATGTCATCCGGACGCAGCAGCACATCTACTGCGCCGCCAATCGGCCAGGTGTAGGCGCGATTCCCGCGCAGCTCACCCAGCTCGGTCTGCACCGATTCCGGGGTGACGAGCTGACCGCGAATGAAATAGCCCTGACCGATGAAACTGGCGACATACGGCGTTGCCGGTTCGTGGTAGAGGTTGTAGGGCGTGTCCCACTGTTCCAGCCGGCCTTCCTTGAACACACCCACGTGATCGCTGACGGCGAAGGCTTCTTCCTGATCGTGGGTAACCAGAATTGCGCTGGTGCCACGGGCCTTGAGGATGTCGCGCACCTCATGGCTGAGCTTGCGGCGCAACTCGCCATCGAGGTTGGAAAACGGCTCGTCGAGCAGCAGCAATTGCGGTTCCGGCGCCAGGGCGCGGGCGAGGGCGACCCGCTGTTGCTGGCCGCCGGAGAGCTCGTGGGGGTAGCGCTTGCCAAGGTTTTTCAGGTTGACCAGTTCCAGCA
Source organism: Pseudomonas sp. TSRC2-2 (assembly GCF_049897785.1). Lineage (NCBI taxonomy): Bacteria > Pseudomonadati > Pseudomonadota > Gammaproteobacteria > Pseudomonadales > Pseudomonadaceae > Pseudomonas > Pseudomonas sp. TSRC2-2. The sequence goes on along the minus strand of NZ_JAFCWZ010000005.1, from coordinate 385,416 downwards.
GCTCCTCAACCACCCGCGATTTGTTCGGGTGCTTGCGGATGCCGAAGGCAATGTTGTCGGCCACGCTCAGGTGCGGAAACAGCGCGTAGTCCTGAAACACCATGCCGATTCGGCGCTTCTCCGGGGCCAGGGTGAAACCGGCACTGGAGAGGGTTTCACCACCGAGGGTGATCTCGCCTTCGTGCACCGGCTCGAAACCGGCGATGGCGCGCAGGGTGGTGGTCTTGCCGCAGCCGGAAGAGCCGAGCAGGCAGCCGATGTCGCCGGCGTTGAGGTGCAGATTGAGGTTCTGCACCACGCGTTGGTCTTGATAGCCGCAAGCGAGGTTGCGCAGGTTCAGCAGTAATTCATGGCTCATGCGTGGTGATATGCCGGTTCGACGAGGAACTCGAGCAGGGCCTTCTGTGCGTGGAGACGGTTTTCTGCCTGATCCCAGGCGACGGAGCGCGGGTCATCGAGCAGGTCGAGACTGATTTCTTCGCCACGGTGCGCCGGCAGGCAGTGCATGAACAGCACGTCCTCGGCAGCGAGGTCGAGCAGGGCACGGTTGACCTGGAACGGCGCGAACAGCTTGAGGCGCTTGGCAGTTTCCTCTTCCTGGCCCATCGAAGTCCAGACGTCGGTGCTGACCAGATGCGCGCCGCGTACGGCTTCCTGCGGGTCGCGGACGATGGTCACGCGATCACCCGCCCTGGCGACAAACTCAGGGTTCGGCTCATAACCTTCCGGGCAGGCAACGCGCAACTGGAAGTCGAACTGGATCGCCGCTTCTATATAGCTGTTGCACATGTTGTTGCCGTCGCCGATCCAGGCCACGGTCTTGCCCTGGATCGAGCCACGATGTTCAAGAAAGGTCTGCATGTCGGCGAGCAACTGGCACGGGTGCAGATCATCGGACAGGCCGTTGATCACTGGCACGCGCGAGTTGGCGGCGAATTCGGTGAGAGTGCTATGGGCGAAGGTGCGGATCATGACCGCATCGAGCATGCTCGACATGACGATGGCGCAGTCGCTGATCGGCTCGCCGCGGCCCAGTTGAGTGTCGCGCGGGGACAGGAAAATTGCCTGGCCGCCGAGCTGGATCATGCCGGCCTCGAAGGAGATCCGAGTACGCGTCGAGGATTTCTCGAAGATCATCCCCAGCACGCGGTTTTTCAGTGGCTCGAACAGTACGCCGCGGTTACGCAGGTCCTTGAGCTCAACGCCTCGACGGATCACGCTGACCAGCTCTTCGGGCGTGCAATCCATCAGGGAGAGAAAGTGCCTTGCGCTCATCATTGACTACCTTTTGCTACAGACCGCAGATGCTCAAAGCCTTGTTTAACGGAACAACGGGCGAGACCTGCGGCGTAAGCCGCACGGGGCGACGAAATAGGGGAAGGCGCGATATTGACACTAAATGTCGCGTTACGCCAATAGGCTACGGTTTCAGCGGGATTCGGAGCGCGGACCGAGCATTTCGATTACGCATATTGAAGCCGGATTCAGTACAGCAGCGAGCCTCTTTGTACACTGGCCCCGCCGCGCTTGGCAATCCGGCGCGACGGCATCGGCGCGGCTTTGTTCGCTTTGAGAGCATTGCGCTGCGGATTCGCTTGGTCGGATGTTCAGGCTGAAACATTTGCTAAAGCAAAGTGCTGGGTTATAAATAAGTTTCGAGCGACGCAGGAAGCCTCCGCATGGAATCGAAAGAACAACTGTTAATGGAACTGCTGGGCCACACGGCTCGCTCTCTGACTCATCTCACCGCGTCGGTCACCTCGATGTCTTTCGAGTTGCTGCGCAGTGACGACGAAGTGGTCAAATCCGCTGGCCGGCACATGATCGATCGCATGGCTACCATCAGCGCCGGGCTTGATGAGCACTGGCGATTGATCGGCGAACTCACCGGCGTGCACGTCGCCCACGAGCAGATCGAAACCATCCAGGAAATCCAGCTGGCTGCACCGCCGCAGTTGCCGCCGAACTGATCGCGGCGATTTATCGGCTGCCCTGATAACCGTCGATTCACAAGACGAACGTCGCTGGCGCCGCCTCTGCGCACGGGCCATAGTTTTGTTCCCGCGGGCGTAATTGCCTGCTCCCGAACAAGACAGAGACTGGCCATGACCAAGACTCTCCATCACCGCGCGTGCCACCTGTGCGAAGCCATCTGCGGCCTGACCATCGAAACCACAGAAACCGATGGCAACGTTGCGATCACCTCGATCAAGGGTGATGCCCTGGACACCTTCAGCCGCGGCCATATCTGCCCGAAAGCCGTAGCCCTGCAAGATATTCAGAACGATCCCGACCGCCTGCGCCAGCCAATGCGCCGGGTCGGCAGCGAGTGGCTGCCGATCGAATGGGACGAGGCGTTTGCGCTGGTGGCCGAGAAGTTGGCGGCGATTCAGGAACGTCACGGGCAGAACGCAGTGGCGGTCTATCAAGGCAACCCGAGCGTGCACAACTACGGGCTGATGACTCACAGCAATTACTTCCTGGGTTTGTTGAAAACGCGCAATCGCTACTCGGCAACGTCGGTCGATCAACTGCCGCATCACCTCAGCAGCTATCTGATGTACGGCCACGGCTTGCTATTGCCGATTCCGGACATCGATCACACCGATTTCATGCTGATCCTCGGCGCCAACCCGCTGGCTTCCAACGGCAGCATCATGACCGTGCCGGACGTTGAGAAGCGCCTGAAAGCGATTCAGGCGCGCGGCGGTAAAGTTGTGGTGGTCGATCCGCGCCGCAGCGAAACCGCAGCGATAGCCGACCAGCACGTCTTCGTTCGCCCGGGTGGCGATGCGGCGTTACTGTTCGGCATGCTCAATACGCTGTTCAGCGAAGGCCTGACCCGCGACAACCATTTGCCGGTCGATGGCCTTGATGAGGTGCGCAACGCCGTGGCGTCGTTCACCGCCGAAGCCATGAGTCCATTGTGCGCGGTGCCTGCCGAACAGATCCGCCAACTGGCGCGCGATTTCGCCGCTGCGCCAAGTGCAGTCTGCTACGGGCGCATGGGCGTTTCGACGCAGGCGTTCGGCACCTTGTGCCACTGGGTCGTGCAACTGATCAATCTGGTCACCGGCAACCTCGATCGCGTTGGCGGTGCGCTGTGCACTGAGCCGGCGGTGGATCTGGTGGCGTCGACCTCGGGCGGGCATTTCAACAAATGGCAGAGCCGGGTTTCCGGGCGGCCGGAATACGGCGGCGAGTTGCCGGTCTCGGCGCTCGCCGAAGAAATGCTCACGGAAGGCGAGGGGCAGATCCGCGCCATGATCACCGTGGCTGGTAACCCGGTGCTTTCGACACCCAATGGCCGGCAGTTGGAACAGGCGCTGGACGGCCTCGACTTCATGCTCAGCATCGACCTGTACATCAACGAAACCACGCGTTATGCCGATCTGATCCTGCCGTCGACATCGGCGCTGGAGAACGATCACTACGACACCACTTTCAACCTGTTCGCCGTGCGCAACGTCACCCGCTTCAACCGCGCGATTCTCGCCAAGCCCGAGGGCGCTTTGCATGACTGGGAGATTTTCGTCGGGCTGGCCAAGGCGTTCGCCGAGAAGACCGGCAAAGAGCTGAAACCGACCATGCCGCCGGCGAAGATGATCGATATGGGGCTGCGCATGGGCCGCTACGGTGAGGCGTCTGAGCACAGGTTGTCGCTGGCGACGCTGTTCGATCATCCGCACGGCATTGATCTGGGGGCGCTGCAGCCGAATCTGGCGTCACGTCTGAAAACGCCGAATCAGCGCATACAGGCCGCACCGCCGGAGATTCTCGCTGACCTGGCGCGCTTTGCCGCATTGCAAGCGCCGGCTGCCGATGAACTGCTGATGATCGGCCGCCGCCATGTGCGCAGCAACAATTCCTGGATGCACAATTTTCATCGACTGGTGAAAGGCAAGCCGCGGCATCAATTGCTGATGCACCCGGATGACCTGGCCAGTCGTGGGCTGGCCGATGGGCAACGGGTTCGGGTGAGTTCGCGGGTCGGGCAGATCGAAGTGGAAGTACTCGCCAGTCTCGACATGATGAAAGGCGTGGTCAGTCTGCCCCACGGTTGGGGCCATGCGCGCCCGGGCGTGCAGATGGCGATCGCCAGCGGCCAGCCGGGGTCGAGCGCCAACGACCTGACCGATGAATGTCAGCTCGACGAACTGTCGGGCAACGCGGCGTTGAACGGAGTGCCGGTGACAGTGGCGGCAGCTTGAGCAGGTCTGTCGGGGAGACCGAGCGTGGCGCTCGGGATTCCGTTACAATGCGCCACCGTGCCGACCTCTGAGTCGGAAAGTTCAGCCGAGGTGCTCCATGGATATCATCGAAACGATTAAAGAGCAGATTGCCAACAACACCATTCTGCTTTACATGAAAGGCTCGCCGAATGCCCCGCAGTGCGGCTTCTCCGCAAAAGCTGCGCAAGCCGTGATGGCCTGTGGCGAAAAGTTCGCGTACGTGGACATCCTGCAGAACCCGGAAATCCGCGCCAACCTGCCGAAGTACGCCAACTGGCCGACTTTCCCGCAGCTTTGGGTCGGCGGTGAGCTGGTCGGCGGCAGCGACATCATGACCGAGATGGCTGCAGACGGTTCGCTGCAAAGCACCATCAAGGCAGCTGTCGAAGCGGCTGCGGCGAACAAGTCCGAAGCCTGATCAGGCTTTATGTGGGAGCGGGCTTGCTCGCGAATGCGGTGTATCAGTCAACGTCAACTTTTCTGATATACCGCTTTCGCGAGCAAGCCCGCTCCCACAGGATCTGCATCCGATCCGGAACTTGCCAAACAAAAAGCCCCGCACCTCGAAAGAGGGCGGGGCTTTTTAGTGACTTGCGAGTGTCAGATCACTCTTCGCCCATCTGCGACTGCAGATAGTTTTCCAGGCCGATCTTGTCGATCAGGCCGAGCTGGGTTTCCAGCCAGTCGATATGTTCTTCTTCCGACTCGAGAATGTCTTCGAGCAGTTCACGGCTGCCGAAGTCGCCAACGGTTTCGCAATGGGCGATGGCGGCTTTCAGGTCGGCGTGGCCAGTCTTTTCGATGCGCAGGTCGCATTCGAGCATTTCGCGGGTGTGTTCGCCGATGTGCAGCTTGCCCAGGTCCTGCACGTTCGGCAGGCCTTCAAGGAACAGAATGCGCTTGATCAGCTTGTCCGCGTGTTTCATCTCGTCGATGGATTCTTTGTATTCGTGCTTGCCGAGCTTGTTCAGACCCCAATCTTCATACATGCGCGCATGCAGAAAGTACTGATTGATCGCGACCAGCTCATTGGCAAGGATCTTGTTGAGATGCTGGATGACTGTAATGTCGCCTTTCATGATCGGAGTCCTGCCCTGTATTAACCGTATATAGGCGGAGTTTGAGCTTGGTGTTTATAAGTGTCAAACCTAAGTTATTGAATAATAAATGAAAATTAATCGGAATAAGAATGTTTGTGTTCCGCGTCTGGACGCTAAGCAATTGATTTTCAGGCATAAAAAACCGGACATCAAGTCCGGTTCTTTGAAATGAGGGTGTTTACGCAGCAGTAAATTCTACCGGGTAGGGGATGGCTGCCTGGGCGGTTTGCAGCTTGGTCAGGGTTTCGCGCACCACTTCCTTGGCAAGGCAGGCGCATTTGCCACACTGGCTGGCGACGCCGGTGGCTTGGCGAACTTCTTTGTAGCTGCAGCATCCTTCATAGATCGCTTCGCGGATCTGTCCGTCGGTGACGCCGGTGCAGAGGCAAACATACATAAGTAATAACCGTCGCTGGTTGTGACTCAATTGCGATGGATCTTAATGTTAACGAGAATGATTGTCAAAGTGCTTTCGGAACGCTTCGCAACCTATTTGCCTGCGACTGACGAACGGTATTTTTCGCGCACTCGCCTGACCCAATGAATACGCAGCGGATACCCGAACAGGGAAAATCCGTTACGGACAGGCCAAACACCCGGTGTATGATGGTCGTCCCTTGCGAAGAGGGTTCGTGTCACAGGGCTGTCGCCTGAGGGTGGCAGGCTGGCCCGGAGCCTGAACTTCAAGTCTTTACACCAGGAGATATCAATGAGCGTACTCGTAGGCAAACAAGCCCCAGACTTCACCGTCCCGGCCGTACTCGGCAATGGCGAGATCGTTGACAGCTTCACCCTGTCCTCGGCCATCAAAGGCAAATACGGCCTGGTGTTTTTCTACCCACTGGACTTCACCTTCGTCTGCCCGTCCGAGCTGATCGCTCTGGACAACCGCATGGCCGACTTCAAGGCACGCAACGTTGAAGTGATCGCTGTGTCGATCGACTCGCACTTCACCCACAACGCCTGGCGCAATACCCCGGTCAACAATGGCGGCATCGGTCAGGTGAAATACACCATGGCTGCCGACATGAAGCACGACATCGCCAAGGCCTACGACGTTGAATCCGAAGGCGGCGTGGCTTTCCGTGGCGCATTCCTGATCGACGACAAAGGCGTGGTTCGCTCGCAGATCATCAACGACCTGCCGCTGGGCCGTAACATGGAAGAGCTGATCCGTCTGGTCGACGCGCTGCAGTTCCACGAAGAGCACGGCGAAGTCTGCCCGGCCAACTGGAAAAAAGGCGACAAAGGCATGAACGCTTCGCCAGAAGGCGTTGCGGCTTACCTGACCGAGAACGCTGCTGCCCTGTAAGGCGCAACGTCGAGGTAAAAAAAACCGGCCCATGTGGCCGGTTTTTTCATGCGCGGGATTTGATTGACGAGGATCAGTCGTCGAAGTCATCCCAACCGCCCATTTGCTTCCAGCGATTGACGATGCCGCAGAACAGCTCAGCGGTCTTTTCGGTGTCGTAACGCGCCGAGTGCGCTTCACGACCGTCGAAATCGATGCCAGCGGCCTGGCAGGCTTTGGCCAGCACGGTTTGACCGTACGCCAGACCCGCCAGCGTCGCGGTGTCAAAACTGGAGAACGGGTGGAACGGGTTGCGCTTCATGTCCAGCCGCGCAACTGCTGCGTTGAGGAAGCCCAGGTCGAAGCTGCTGTTATGCCCGACCAGAATCGCCCGTTTGCAGCCGTTGGCCTTCAGCGCCTTGCGGATGCCACGGAAGATGTCGGTCAGCGCGGTTTCTTCGCTGACGGCCATACGCAGCGGGTGATCGAGCTTGATCCCGGTGAACTCCAGCGCTGCCGCTTCAACGTTCGCACCTTCGAATGGCTCGACGCGGAAGAAGTAGGTGTGATCCGGGTAGACGAAACCCTTTTCATCCATGGCGATGGTGGTCGCGGCAATCTCCAGCAAGGCGTCGGTGGCCGCGTTGAAGCCACCGGTTTCTACGTCGACGACAACCGGCAGGTAGCCGCGAAAACGTGCTGCCATCGGGTGACGGGAACCGCCGCCGCCATTTTGACCGTCCAGCTCGTCGTCGAAATGCTCTTCACTCACGCGTGTTCCTCCAGCAGGCGCCAGCGCAGTTTTTCACCGGCGCGCAGCGGGATAACGGTCAGCTCGCCGAAAGGCAGGCTGGTCGGGGCGGTCCATTCTTCACGAACCAGGGTGATGCGATCGGTGTTCGTCGGCAGGCCGTAGAAGCGCGGGCCGTTGAGGCTGGCGAAGGCTTCGAGCTTGTCCAAAGCGTTACGCTGTTCGAACGCTTCTGCGTACATCTCGATGGCGGCGTAGGCGGTGTAGCAACCGGCGCAACCGCAGGCGGCTTCCTTCGCGTGCTGGGCGTGGGGCGCCGAATCGGTACCGAGGAAGAATTTGGCGCTGCCGCTGGTGGCCGCGTCGAGCAAGGCTTCCTGGTGCGTATTGCGCTTGAGAATTGGCAGGCAGTAGAAATGCGGCCGAATCCCGCCCACCAGCATGTGGTTGCGGTTGTACAGCAGGTGATGCGCGGTGATGGTCGCGCCAACGTTGGCCGAAGCCTCGTTGACGAACTGCACGGCGTCGCCGGTGGTGATGTGTTCGAACACCACTTTCAGCGTCGGGAAACGCTCGACCACGCGGCGCATGTGTTCATCGATGAAGATCTTTTCGCGGTCGAACACATCGACGTCGCCACGGGTGACTTCACCGTGGATCAACAGCGGCATGCCGACGTCGGCCATGGCTTCGAGCGCCGGGAAGATCTTGTCGATGCTGGTCACGCCGGAATCGGAGTTGGTGGTCGCGCCGGCCGGGTAAAGCTTGGCGGCATAGACGAAACCGCTGGCCTTGGCCTGCCGAATTTCTTCCGGTTGGGTGCGGTCGGTGAGGTACAGCACCATCAACGGTTCGAACTGACTGCCGGCCGGGCGGGCAGCGAGAATCCGCTGACGATAGCCGTCGGCTTCAGCGGCGTTGCGCACCGGCGGTACCAGGTTCGGCATGATGATCGCGCGCCCGAAGGTGCGGGCCACATCGGCAACGGTATTGGTCAACACGGCACCATCGCGAAGATGAATGTGCCAGTCGTCGGGACGCAGCAGGGTCAGGCGGTCGGACATGAGGGGCTTCCAGGCGGGTCAAACTGAGGCGAATGCTACCGGAAAAGACTCTTGCAGGCACCCGCTATCAAGTTTTGCCACAAGCGTCCGATATCCCGAAGGTATGCCGTAAACATTGTGTGAATCGGTGTTTGTGTTTCACAAGCCAATGGAGCCTCCCGTGCGCCAGCGTTATTTAGCCCTGCTCAGTGTGTTTGCCAGCCTTCCTGCGATGGCGCTGACTTACCAGACTCGTCTGGAGAACATTGAGTGGACGGTCGCCGGCGACCAGTTCGAGTGCCGTCTGACCCAGCCGATCACCGATTTCGGTTCGGGTGAGTTCGTGCGCAAGGCCGGTGAGCAGGCGATCTTTCGTCTGAATGCGTACAACGCCATGCTCGGCGGCGGTTCGGCGACGTTGTTGGCGGCGGCTGCACCGTGGCAGCCGGGGCGTGGCGACATCAATCTGGGCTCTGTGCGCCTGGGCAGTGGCAACGTCTTGTTCAACAGCTCGCAGTCGCAGGCAGGTGGCTTGATCAGCGGTCTGCTGGACGGCCGCAGTCCGGTGGTACGCCGTGCATCTGGCGATGGCCGAGTCTCCGAAGTGCGTTTGTTGCCGGTGAAATTCAGCAAGGCGTTCAACGACTATCAAGGCTGTGTGGCGAAGTTGCTGCCGCAGAATTTCGACCAGATCAAGCAGTCGCAGATCGGCTTCCCCGGCGAAGGCGTCGATCTGGACCCGGCCGCCAAGGCGAAACTGCAAGTGATGCTCGACTACATGAAGGCTGACCCGACGGTGAACCACATCGACCTCGACGGCCACTCGGACAACAGCGGCAATCGCCTGACCAACCGTGAACTGTCGCGCCGCCGGGCGCTGGCGGTGATCGACTTCTTCAAGGCCAATGGCATTCAGGAGTCGCAGATTACCGTGCGTTTCCATGGCGAGCAGTATCCAATCGTGCCCAACACCAGCAAGGCCAACCGCGCAAAGAACCGTCGGGTCAACGTGAAACTGGCGCGCGTGGCACCAACCACGGCGCCGGCTCCGGCACCGCAAGCGAGTACGCCGGCCACCGCTGCAGCGACTTCCTGACTCGCCGGTCATCGTCGCGCTCTCGACAGATTCTGTCGCTTTGTCGTCTTAAGCTGTCGCGCCTCTGTAAATTATCGCGTTTGAGCGGTAGACTCCCCGGCTTTCCGTAGAACCCCGTGGAGTGATGGCATGGCGGACGTAAACAAGGTCGTTCTGGCGTATTCCGGCGGCCTGGACACTTCGGTGATCCTCAAATGGCTGCAGGATACTTATAACTGTGAAGTGGTGACCTTCACCGCCGATCTCGGTCAAGGCGAAGAGGTCGAGCCGGCCCGCGCCAAGGCTCAGGCCATGGGCGTCAAAGAAATCTACATCGACGATCTGCGCGAAGAGTTCGTGCGTGATTTCGTGTTCCCGATGTTCCGCGCCAACACCGTTTACGAAGGCGAGTACCTGCTGGGTACGTCGATCGCCCGTCCGCTGATCGCCAAACGCCTGATCGAAATCGCCAACGAAACCGGCGCCGATGCCATTTCCCACGGCGCCACCGGCAAGGGTAACGACCAGGTGCGTTTCGAACTGGGCGCCTACGCGCTCAAGCCTGGTGTGAAAGTCATTGCCCCTTGGCGCGAGTGGGACTTGCTGTCGCGCGAGAAGCTGATGGACTACGCCGAGAAGCACGCGATCCCGATCGAACGCCACGGCAAGAAGAAATCCCCGTACTCGATGGACGCCAACCTGCTGCACATCTCCTATGAAGGCGGTGTGCTGGAAGACACCTGGACCGAGCACGAAGAGGACATGTGGCGCTGGACCGTCTCCCCGGAGAAAGCGCCTGATACCCCGCAATACCTGGAACTGACTTACCGCAACGGCGACATCGTCGCGCTGGACGGCGTCGAAATGACCCCGGCCACTGTTCTGGCGACGCTGAACAAGATCGGCGGCGAGCACGGCATTGGTCGTCTCGACATCGTTGAAAACCGCTATGTCGGCATGAAGTCCCGTGGCTGCTACGAAACCCCGGGCGGCACGATCATGCTGCGCGCGCACCGCGCCATCGAATCGATCACCCTGGACCGCGAAGTCGCTCACTTGAAAGACGAGCTGATGCCGAAATACGCCAGCCTGATCTACACCGGCTACTGGTGGAGCCCTGAGCGTCTGATGCTGCAACAGATGATCGACGCCTCGCAGGTCAACGTGAACGGTGTGGTGCGTCTCAAGCTGTACAAGGGCAACGTCATCGTCACCGGCCGCAAGTCCGATGACTCGCTGTTCGATGCCAACATCGCGACCTTCGAAGAAGACGGCGGCGCTTACAACCAGGCGGACGCGGCGGGCTTCATCAAGCTCAACGCGCTGCGCATGCGCATTGCTGCCAACAAGGGCCGCAAGTTTTTCTGAGCGACTTAGATCGACGCGTAATAAAAAAGGCGGCCTTGTTCAGGGCCGCCTTTTTTTTGGAATTTTCATCTGGTTCATCAAGCCGTTTCTCTTGTCTGCCCGTTTGCGGGATGCGCCTTGCCTGTCAGCTGGTTCGCCCCAACAGAGTCACTGTCTGCGTGCACAGGTTGTAAACGACACACAGTGTTGCACCCGAGTTTTTCTTCGCCTGTTTGATTTGTTGCACTGCAGTATGCGCCAAAGCGTCCGAAACGTGATTCGACAGGAAAACCAGCACTCGCGGATTTTTTTTACCAGCGTTGCGGAGCGTGTCGAGAATCGCATCGAACTCCCGAGAAGCGTCTACGCCTCTGGCATCGATGATGTTCAGTTCACTTATCAGCGGTGACAGTCTGATCGTCTGGACCACCGGGTTGGCTTGGCCGTCTATACCGAGTGGTGGGTCAGGCGCGTTGTGAATCCTGCATGTACGCTGGAATCCGCCGCCCGCAGTGTTGCTGGAAACCACGCAGCTGGTTATTTCGAAAGTGCACGGGCCATCGGTTTTGCGCACCGGTTTTCGTTCGCTGTCACGTTCCGTATGTTCAGCCGCTTTGAGGAAATTCTTGTCCTTGCCGAAATCCGAGGGCGAGTAGAGTGAGCGGTGATTGAAGTTGAGCGTGATAAAAAAAAGAAATAACAAGTAAAACGGAAAGCTGATCAGAAACCAGACATAAATCGCTCGATCCTCGTTGTCGAGAAACGGCAGCGAGACTGCTGCCGAAGTTTCCGAAAGAATGGCGAATATCGCAATAACTGTCATTGGGTTGGTAATTTTTTGCTTTATCCTAAGCATGTTATAAATTCCTTTTTATGTATGTGGGGTCGAGTTCTATATATAGCAAAAGCCTTCGTTAAAGTTTCAGCCTGTTGTTTCAAGTTTTATAGGAGGATTGCTGACGAGTCGAATTTGCAGTAGTGGTGGATCGTTACGTCATATGTCGGATCGGTCGCCAGACGAAAACAGTTGTGAAAGTTGCGAATGGCTGAACGTGAATGCAGCGCTGCGTAGGAACCGTGCGCAGTAAACGGCGGGCTAGGTGCGGTCTTGAAGGACAGGGGGCGGTTACGGTGGTGTGAAGGTGTCTATTTGTGGGAATTATCCTCAATGCATGTAGGGAATGTCTCTCGATGCAAGCGCGTGGAAAAGTTGTTATGCGTTCGAGCAAGTGAGTGGGATATCGTGCGTGTTCTAAAAATTCGAACAGCGAAAACTGGACTTGCCCATGAATAAAGTGCTGATCGTGGATGACCACCCCGTCATTCGACTTGCGGTACGTATGCTGATGGAACGGCATGGTTACGAAGTCATTGCAGAAACGGATAATGGCGTTGATGCGCTACAAATTGCTCGCGAACAAATGCCCGATCTTGTCATTCTGGATATTGGGATACCGAAACTCGATGGGCTGGAAGTTATTGCGCGCCTGACTTCCATCGCCATGCCAGTGAAAGTGCTGGTCCTGACTTCCCAGGCTCCCGGACATTTTTCAATGCGATGCATGCAATCGGGTGCAGCCGGTTATGTGTGCAAGCAGCAGGACCTGACCGAGTTGCTGAGTGCGATCAAGGCCGTTCTATCCGGTTACAGCTATTTCCCCAATCAGGCTCTGCATACCGTGCGAACCAGTCTGGGCAATGCGAGTGAGGCGGACATGGTCGATCGTCTGTCCGGGCGGGAGATGATGGTGTTGCAGCAGTTGGCGCGCGGCAAGACCAACAAGGAGATCGCCGACGGCATGTTTTTAAGCAACAAGACGGTGAGTACTTACAAGACTCGCTTGTTGTTGAAGCTCAATGCGCGATCTCTGGTCGATCTGATCGAACTGGCGCAACGCAATGGTCTGGTCTGAACGATTCGACAGCTGAGAACGTCATGGGCCGATCAAGCTCAGTTGTCGCAGAAAATAAAAAGCCTCCGGTTCGGGAGGCCTTCAGGTATCACAGATCAAAATCGTAATCGGCCAATTGCCGTTGCAGTCGGCGCTCCTCAAGCAGGTTGTCGATTGTGCGACGCTTGCTGAGGTTGGTCTTGGCCACTTCAACCACCGGTTCGACCTCATCGGCCTCGACGGCAATAAAATCTTCTTCTACATCCAGTTGCTCTTTGTCGGTACTCATGAAGTCAACTCCCGGCTAAGGCTGCCTTTGGCGCTCCTTATATCGACATTAGTGCGGCGGGTAAAAAAGATTTTTTCAATCGGTGCATGCAAAAAACTGATGACGGCTCAATCGTCGGAAGTTTTATGTTTGTATTCGCACAAATCTTCGATGCGGCAGCTGCCGCAGCGCGGTTTGCGCGCCAGACATACGTAACGCCCGTGCAGAATCAACCAATGGTGCGAGTCGAGCAGGAATTCTTTCGGTACAAACTTCATCAACTTCATTTCAACTTCCACCACATTTTTCCCCGGCGCGATGCCGGTGCGGTTGCTGACGCGGAAGATGTGCGTGTCGACCGCCATGGTCAATTGACGGAACGCGGTGTTGAGCACCACATTGGCGGTCTTGCGCCCGACGCCGGGCAAGGCTTCCAGTTCTTCACGGGTTTGCGGGACTTCGCCGCCATGGCGTTCAACCAGCAAACGGCAGGTTTCGATGACGTTCTTTGCCTTGCTGTTGTAGAGGCCGATCGTCTTGATGTACTCCGACAGCCCTTCGACACCCAGCGCATGGATAGCGGCGGGGGTATTGGCGACGGGGAAAAGCCTGGCGGTGGCCTTGTTCACGCCGACATCGGTGGACTGCGCCGAAAGAATCACCGCAATCAGCAGCTCGAACGGCGAAGAGTAGGCCAGTTCGGTTTTCGGCTCGGGATTGTCTTCGTGCAGTCGGCGAAATATCTCAAGACGTTTTGCAGCATTCATGGGCGATGCGTTTCCTTGATGACAGAGTTGCGGCGTGTCCACGCCTGACCAGCGGCGAGAAGCAGACCCAGTAATACAAAAGCGCCGGGGACCAGGGTAATCAGATGCAGCCCCTCGTCAAATAAAACCAGGCCTTGCCATTGCGTCGAAAAACCTCGGCCAAGGGTGCCATGACCGATGATCTCCCGCAGCCCGCCGATCAACACCATAAGCGTGCCGAACATGGCGCAGCGTTTGAAGCTGGCCGTGACGGGCTTGCGGAAGAAGCCGTGGTATTCAAGCACGACGCAGTGCAAGGCGATCAGCCCTATATAAAGCTCAGACGTCTGCTGCCACGGCAAGAGCCAGCGTTGCGCCAGGAGGTCTGCACAACTGGTCAACGTTGCGGCGAGTATCACGCTGGTCAGCAAAGCGCTTGTATCCGCCAGGCGATCGCGTAACGGCGCCATGCACACGGCAAACAAGCCAATTACCACGCTGAGCATCAAGGTCATCCCCAGCGCAGCGTTTAACGTTTGTGTGGCGCCCAGAAGTGGCACCAGCAGCAAAAAATTCGCTGCACGCGTCATGTCCCAGCTCCCAGCAACAGCGCACGATGCTCATCGAAATAACGCAGTGCATCATGGATTGCATTGACGGCGGCACGGGAGGTAATGGTCGCACCGGCGATTTGATCGAATTGCCCTTGATCCTTTTTCAGCGCCCAACCCGCGTCCGTCGGTTCGCTGCGCGATTGACCGGTGAAACTGCGCAGCCAGGCATTCGGCCAATCGCCAATGTCACCGCCCAGCCCCGGCGTTTCGCGTTGCTCAAGGGTTTTGACACCGAGGAGTTTGCCGTTGACATCAATGGCGATCAGCAGCTCGAGCATACCCGCATAACCTACGCTGCGACTGCGCAACAGCACGGCCACGGTTTGCCCGGACCGCATGGCGCGATAGCCGCCCGCCAGCGTGCTGTGGCGCAAGGTTGAGTCGACGAGCGTCAGTGGTTGCTCCAGTGGCTGGTTGTCGTAGTACCCGGCAGCAAGCACATCGAGCAGTTTGCGGCTGTCGAGCAAACGCAGCTCGGCGGCAATCTGCGGCGCGCTGTTGAGCTGCAGCAGGTAAGTTGCGCTCGCCCCGCCCAGCGTCAGGAGCAGCACCGTCACCACACTCGCCGAGCGGTTCATGTGCTCACCGGCGGCTGGCGGCTGGCCGCGAAGCGTTCCAGCGTCGGCACCAGAAGATTCATCAGCAATACCGCAAACGCGACGCCGTCCGGGTAACCACCCCAAGTGCGAATCAGATAAGTCAGCAGGCCAACGCCGACCCCGAACAGCAGGCGAGCGAGGGCGCTTCTCGCGCCTGATATCGGTTCGGTGACGATAAAAAACGCACCGAGCATTGTGGCGCCGCTGAACAGATGAAACAGCGGCGAGCCATGGGAATCCGAGCCCGAGCCGTTCCAGCACAACAAGCTGATGACGAACAGACTGACGAGCATGCCCACCGGCGCGTGCCAGGAAAAGACTCGCCGCTGCACCAGCAGCAGGCCGCCGAGCAGAAACGCCAGATTCACCCATTCCACACCGCGCCCGCCGAAACGACCGAAGGCCGGGTTACTGACAAACAGCTCATCCATGGTCAGGCTTTTGTTGAGGCGCAGGCTGTCCAGCGCCGTGGCCTGCACCCAGGCGTCCGGTGCTTGAGCTGGATTGAAAACCTGTTGCAGCGCGCGAATAAAATCAAGGCCGTGACCTGGCCAATGGGTCATCGCTTGCGGGAACAGCGCGATACTCAAGGCGAAGCCAAGCATTGCCGGGTTGAAGGGGTTTTTGCCGACGCCGCCATACAGGTGCTTGCCGAACAACAAGCCCGAAGCGGTCGCGATAACCGTCAGCCACCATGGGCAATAAGTCGGCAGCGCAACGGCCAGCAACATCGCACTGACCAGCGCACTGCCATCGCGCAAGGCCGATTGCACGGCTTGGCGCCGCAGACTGGCGACGCTCGCCTCGACGAGCAAAGCGCTGATAACCGCCAGCAGCAGATTGATCACAACCCCCCAGCCATAAAGCCAGAACATCGCGAGCAGCCCCGGCAGTGCAGCGAGCAGCACGGTATTCATCGCCTGTCGCAGGCGATCATCCGCTGCCTCAAGGGGCGGCATGGTCTTGCACCCGACGCTCGGCGTCAGCCACGGCTTGCTCCAGTGTTGCGATCTGCTGCGGCGCTACTTCCGCTGCCTGGGCTTTTTTCAGCTCGGCGCGGCGCATGGCCAGTTGAATCTTGGCTCGCTTGAGTTCGGCGTCGTTGCTCGGGGCAGGGACGACGGGAACCGACGGTTGGCGACTTTCCAGGATCGCCAACGCTTGCTCGGCAGTTTCGAAGTGTTGCTGCAGGACGATCAATTGCGACTGTTGCTCGAACGTCGGCGGATGACCGAAGGCTTTCAGCGATTTGTGCAACTGAGCCCGACTCATCGCTACATCGACCTTGGCCTTCTTCAGCGCCGCATCAGCGCTCGCGGCTTTTTGCGCACGCACCCGCTCAAGTGCAGCCTGCACCGGGTCAGCGGTCGAAACCTGCGGCTGTGCCGCACGTGCGGCTCGCTCGTCACGTTCAGCCTGCTTTTGCTGTTCTTCGCGCAGCAAGCGCTGGTTGCGCCGCTCGAAACGCTGGCGCGCGTGGTCACGCTTTTCGGCGCGGGCGCGCTGCTCTTCAAGATCGAACGCAAGGCCGCCAACCACAGCAATCGTGTTCGCAGGCAAAGGATGCATTTCGATGCAGTCGACCGGGCAAGGCGCCACGCACAGATCACAACCGGTGCATTCTTCGATCAGCACGGTGTGCATGAGTTTTGCCGCGCCGACAATGGCATCGACCGGGCAGGCCTGAATGCACTTGGTGCAGCCGATGCATTCAGCCTCGCGGATGAACGCGATTTGCGGCGGTGCCGGGCCACGGCTGATGTCCAGTTCCAGCACCGGTATTTTCAACAACTCGGCCAGGGTTGCGATGGTTTCCTCGCCGCCCGGCGGGCACTTGTTGATCGGCTCGCCGTCAACGATGCCTTGTGCATACGGTTTGCACCCGGGATGGCCGCATTTGCCGCATTGGGTCTGCGGTAAAAGGGCATCGATGCGTTGAATCAGACTCATGTTTTGATCAATCCACTGAATCCGAGAAATATCACTGCGATCAGTCCGGCGCTGATCAGATCGATCGGCAGGCCGCGAAAGGGCAGGGGAATATCGTCATCGGCCGTGCGCTCGCGCAGATCGCTGAACAGGCTGAGCACCAGCCAGAAACCCAGCCCGGCGCCGAGGCTCAGCGCCGTCGCGTGCAGCAGGCCCTGATCGTTTTGCGCGTTGATCAGCGCCAGTCCGAGTACGCCAGCGTTGCCGAGCAAGAGCGGCCATAATCCATTGAACGGCCAATCCGGCAGCCCGCGCGCCAGCAGTTTCAGCAGCGGCGTCATCAACAACACGCTCAACGGCAGAAACACGAACAGGCGCAGCGACTCAAGCTGCAATGGCAGCAGTATCCAGTGCCAGATCGCGTGCCCGATGATGCCGACCAACCCCATCAGGCACAACGTCGCCAATCCAAGCGCATGCACTTGCCGACGACTTCCCGCCAACAGCGGATCGACGCCCAGCGGCCAGTGCAACACGAAGTTGGTAAGCAGCGCAGCACTGATCAGCGTTAACACGAGTTCGGTCATGGTTCTGCCAGCGAAACGGGCGGGTATCTTTTAAGGTTAGGCACTGTCGGGCCAGATATGAAAAATCCCACCGGCATGCAAAGCACGTCGGTGGGATCGTTTTACGGCAACGTCTTACTTGATGCGCTGACCCGGCTTGGCGCCGCTGTCCGGGCTCAGCAAGTAAATCTCTTCACCGCCGGGACCTGCCGCCATCACCATGCCTTCGGAGATACCGAACTTCATTTTCCGTGGCTTGAGGTTGGCGATCATCATGGTCAGGCGACCGTCGAGTTTGGACGGGTCCGGATACGCGCTCTTGATCCCGGAGAACACGTTGCGTTGCTCGTCACCGATGTCGAGGGTCAGGCGCAGCAGCTTGTCCGCGCCCTCGACGTGCTCAGCCTTGACGATCAGCGCCACGCGCAGGTCGATGGCGGCGAACGCGTCGAAATCGATTTCCGGCGACAGCGGATCCTTGGCCAGTTCGCCATTACCCGCAGGTGCGTCAGCGCCGGTGTCGGTCTGGCTGGCGGTCAGGTCTTCCCTGGAGGCGTCGGTCATGGCTTGCACTTTTACCGGGTCGATGCGGGTCATCAACGGTTTGAACTCATTCAACTGATGGTTGGCCAGCAGCGTGGTGTGATCGTTCCAGGTCAGCGGTGCGACGTTGAGGAACGCCTCCGCATCGGCGGCCAGCAACGGCAGCACCGGTTTGAGGAAGATCACCAACTGGCGGAACAGGTTGATGCCGGTGGCGCAGATCGCCTGGACTTCATCCTGCTTGCCTTCCTGCTTGTTCAGCGACCACGGTGCCTTGTCGGCAATCCACGCGTTGGCGCGGTCGGCCAGGGCCATGGTTTCACGCATGGCACGGGCGAAGTCGCGGGCCTCATAAGCGTCGGCAATGCTCGGTGCAGCGGCGAGGAAGGCCTCGGTCAGCTCCGGCGCGGCATTGTGGTCGACCAGCAGACCACCGTTGCCCTTGTGGATGAAACCGGCGCAACGGCTGGCGATGTTGACCACTTTGCCGACCAGGTCGGAGTTGACCTTCTGCACGAAGTCTTCGAGGTTCAGGTCGAGGTCGTCGACGCCACGGCCAAGCTTGGCCGCGTAGTAGTAGCGCAGGTATTCCGGCGACAGGTGATCCAGGTACGTGCGGGCCTTGATGAACGTGCCGCGCGACTTGGACATTTTCTGGCCGTTGACGGTCAGGTAGCCGTGCACGTTGATCGCGGTCGGCTTGCGGAAACCCGCGCCTTCGAGCATCGCTGGCCAGAACAGCGCGTGGAAATTGACGATGTCCTTGCCGATGAAGTGATACAGCTCGGCAGTCGAATCCTTGCCCCAGAACGCGTCGAATTCCAGCGCAGGCGTGCGGTTGCAGAGGTTCTTGAAGCTGGCCATGTAGCCGATCGGCGCATCCAGCCACACGTAGAAATATTTGCCCGGCTCGCCCGGAATCTCGAAGCCGAAATACGGTGCATCGCGGGAGATGTCCCACTGTTGCAGGCCGGCATCGAGCCATTCGGCGATCTTGTTGGCCACGGCGTCCTGCAGCGCGCCACTGCGGGTCCAGGCCTGCAGCATGTCCTGGAAGTCCGGCAGCTTGAAGAAGAAGTGCTGGGAATCCTTGAGCACCGGGGTGGCGCCGGAGATCGCCGATTTCGGATCCTTCAGGTCGGTCGGTGCGTAGGTCGCGCCGCATTTTTCGCAGTTGTCGCCGTACTGGTCTTCGGTGCCGCATTTCGGGCAGGTGCCCTTGATGAAGCGGTCGGCCAGGAACATTTTCTTTTCCGGGTCGAAATACTGGGTGATCGAGCGCTGGGCGATGTGCCCGGCGTCACGCAGCTTGAGGTAGATCTGGCTCGACAGCTCACGGTTTTCTTCGGCGTGAGTGGAGTGGAAATTGTCGAAATCGACCAGGAAGTCGGCAAAGTCGGCGCTGTGTTCAGCCTGCACATTGGCGATCAGTTGTTCCGGGGTGATGCCTTCCTTTTCTGCGCGCAGCATGATCGCCGAACCGTGGGCGTCGTCGGCGCAGACATAGATGCATTGGTTGCCGCGATGCTTCTGGAAGCGCACCCACATATCGGTCTGGATGTATTCCAGCATGTGGCCAAGGTGGATCGAACCGTTGGCGTAGGGCAGGGCGCTGGTGACGAGGATCTTGCGTGGCTCGGACATGTAGGGCTTCGCTACTTGATGAAACGGAGGTCGGCCACTATAAAGCGCCGGACAAGATATTTCACCCCTGCAAATCGTTGCCGGGCATGCCGTCCGGAGGATAGAAGGGGTAGGATAGCCGCCATCTTTTCCCAGTCTTGTTATCGGAGTTGCCCATGAGCGCCGTCACTCGCGCAGCGGTGGAAGCCGTCCTCAGCCAATACACCGACCCTTACCTGAACCAGGACCCGGTCAGCGCCGGTTGCGTGAAAAACATCGAGATCATCGGTGACCGCGTCAATGTGCAGCTGGAAATCGGTTACGCCGCCGGACTGTTCAAGAGCGGTTGGGCGCAATTGCTGCAACTGGCCATCGAAAACATCGACGGCGTGGTCATCGCTCGCGTCGAGGTCAACAGCGTGATCGCCGCGCATAAGGCCCAGGCGCAGATTCCGGGGCTGGCCAACGTCAAGAACGTCGTCGCCGTCGCTTCCGGCAAGGGTGGCGTAGGCAAATCCACCACCGCTGCCAACCTCGCACTGGCGCTGGCGCGTGAAGGCGCCAAGGTGGGGATTCTCGACGCCGATATCTACGGCCCGAGCCAGGGCATCATGTTCGGCATCCCCGAGCGCACCCGGCCGGAGGTCAGGGACCAGAAATGGTTTGTGCCGCTCAAGGCTCACGGTGTGGAAGTCATGTCGATGGCTTTTCTGACCGACGACAACACGCCGATGGTCTGGCGCGGGCCGATGGTCTCCGGGGCGTTGCTGCAACTGGTTACGCAGACCGCATGGGGCGATCTGGATTATCTGGTCATCGACATGCCACCAGGCACCGGCGACATTCAACTGACCCTGGCACAGAAAGTCCCGGTGGCGGGCGCGGTGATCGTCACCACGCCGCAGGATCTGGCGCTGCTCGACGCACGCAAAGGCGTGGAAATGTTCCGCAAGGTCAACATTCCGGTGTTGGGCGTGGTGGAAAACATGGCCGTGCACATCTGCTCGAACTG
Source organism: Pseudomonas sp. TSRC2-2 (assembly GCF_049897785.1). Taxonomy (NCBI): domain Bacteria; kingdom Pseudomonadati; phylum Pseudomonadota; class Gammaproteobacteria; order Pseudomonadales; family Pseudomonadaceae; genus Pseudomonas; species Pseudomonas sp. TSRC2-2. The sequence goes on along the minus strand of NZ_JAFCWZ010000005.1, from coordinate 364,785 downwards.
CGGGCATGCCGAGCATCTGTTCGGTGAGGGCGGTGGCGAGAAGCTTGCCACCCAGTACGGCGTCGAACTGCTGGCCTCGCTGCCGCTGTCGATGCTGATCCGCGAACAGGCCGATGGCGGCAAGCCGACGGTGATCGCCGAGCCGGACAGCCAGATCGCCATGGTTTACCAGGAACTGGCCCGCCACGTCGGCGCGCGGATCGTGCTGCAGGAAGCGGCTACGCCGGCGATGCCGAATATCACCATCAGCGACGATTGATCAGCGTCGCCTGCAAAAAGATCGCAGCCTCGCTTCGCTCGTCAGCTCCTACACATTTGCCGTAGAAGCTGACGAGCGGAGCGAGGCTGCGATCTTTTGACTTTGCTTTAGATTCGCAACCCGCCATCCATCTCCAGAATCCGCCCGGTGTAGTAGTCGTTTTCGAAGATGTACGCCGCCGAATGGGCGATCTCTTGCGGTTTGCCCATGCGCTTGAGCGGGATGCCCGAGGTCATTTTCTCCAGCGCTTCGGGTTTCATGCCCAGGGTCATTTCGGTTTCGATGAAGCCCGGCGCGATGCCGGCCACGCGAATGCCGTAACGCGCCAGCTCCTTGGCCCAGGTCACGGTCGCTGCGGCGACACCGGCCTTGGCCGCGGAATAGTTGGTCTGGCCGACGTTGCCGGCGCGGGAGATCGACGAGATGTTGATAATCGCGCCGCTGTTCTTCAACTCGACCATTTTCGCCGCCACCTCACGAGTGCACAGGAAGACGCCGGTCAGGTTCACATCGATGACTGCCTGCCACTGGGCCAGGCTCATTTTGCTCATTTCGCCGTCCTTGACCTTCAGCAACAGGCCGTCACGCAGAATCCCGGCGTTGTTGATCAGACCGTGAATCGCGCCAAAGTCAGCGGCAACCTGGGCGACCATGTGCTCGACCTGCTCTTCATTGGCGACGTTGCAAAGATAGCTGCGCGCCTCGACGCCCCTGGCTTTGCACGCGGCGACGGCGTCGTCGAGCTTTTCCTGATTCAGATCGACCAGCGCGAGCTTCGCACCTTTGCCGGCGAAGTACTCGGCCATGGAGCGGCCCAAACCCTGGCAACCGCCGGTGATAATGATTACTTTGTCGTTGAGTTGCATGTGCGTGCCCCGAGTGCTGGTCTGATGGTTTTTATTCTTGGCGGCTCCCGTTCCGCCCCGGCCATGGCTGGGTCGCGCAGAAGCATTGCCCGATGGCGTGGCCGACCTGTTGTCGTGCGCCTGTCCGTTTTTTCGACGGATTCTATTCAAGGAGTCATAAATTGAGCGTTGAAGTGGCGAAGAATGCCCGAGAATTGCTTCTCAAGGAATACCGTGGAGTGCTCTCGACCCACTCCAAATCGATGCCCGGTTTCCCGTTCGGCTCCGTGGTTCCCTATTGCCTGGATGAGCAGGGCCGGCCGCTGATCCTCATCAGCCGTATCGCCCAGCACACCCACAACCTGCAAAAAGACCCGAAGTGCTCGATGCTGGTCGGCGAGCGCGAGGCCGACGATGTACAGGCGGTCGGGCGTCTGACGTATCTGGCCGAGGCGCAAAAGCTTGAAGACCCGACCGCCATCGAGTCAGCCGCCGAGCGTTACTACCGCTATTTCCCCGACTCGCAGAATTATCACCAGGCCCACGATTTCGATTTTTGGGTACTCAATCCGGTGCGCCACCGCTACATCGGCGGGTTCGGCGCGATTCACTGGATCGACGATCTGACCCTCGCCAACCCGTTCGCCGGCAAGGCCGAAATCAGCATGGTCGAGCACATGAACAGCGATCACGCCAAGGCCATCGCCCATTACGTCGAGCTCGCCGGGCTGCCAGGCAATGTGCCGGCACAACTGGCCGGGGTCGACAGCGAAGGGATGCATTTACGCATCGGTCAGGCGTTGTACTGGCTAGGCTTCCCAAGCCCTTGCAATACGCCGACACACGTGCGCGAAGCCTTGGTTTCATTGGCTCACGCCGAGGTCTGGCCAAAAAAAGCGGATTCTTAAGGTTGAATTCACGCAAGGGCGACGTCATCTAAGGCTTACTGCAAGGCATTTCTTGCGTTGAGGACATTTTGATGCGCCCTTTTCTGTTGCTCTTTCTGCTGTTTCCAGTGCTGGAGCTGTTCGTATTCGTCAAAGTGGCAGGGGCGATCGGGTTCTTCCCGGCCCTGCTGCTGATCATTCTCGGCTCGATGTTCGGCGTGTTCGTGCTGCGCGTCGCCGGCCTGGCCACGGCACTGCGTGCCCGGGAAAGCCTGAACCGCGGCGAATTGCCCGCGCAAACCATGCTCGAAGGCCTGATGCTGGCGTTGGCCGGTGGCCTGTTGATCATTCCCGGGTTCATCAGTGACGTCGTCGGTCTGGTGATGCTGTTGCCGGTCACCCGGCGTCTGCTGGCGAACAAGATGCGCCAGCGCGCCGAAGACCAGGCCATGCGCCAGCGCGCCTTCGCTGACGACCTGCAACCCCGTGGCGGGCCGGCGCCGCGCGAGCCGCTGGGCCGTGAGCCCAATGTGATCGAAGGCGAGTTCGAACACCGCGACCACAAGTAACATCAGCCTCGACACGGCACCTTCGGGTGCCGTGCTCGTTTATGGCTGTTATTCACCGTGCCTGGATGAAAAATTTTTTCGGCCAGCCCTTGTAATCGGCTTGTACGCCCCTATGTATCGGTCACCGAAAGGTTTCCGGTATTCCACCGGACAGACTTGCGCGGTTCGCTCGACGAGCCGCACCCGGCACAGGCCGGATTTGTTAAACCCGCCGGGACTACACCGGCCGATGAAAACCACAATTAGGAGAGATCGACAATGAAGCTTCGTCCTCTGCATGACCGCGTCGTCATCCGTCGCAGCGAAGAAGAAAAGAAAACCGCTGGCGGTATCGTCCTGCCAGGTTCGGCTGCTGAAAAAGCCAACCACGGTGTGATTCTCGCTGTAGGCCCGGGCAAAGCTCTGGAAAACGGTGAAGTGCGTGCACTGTCCGTGAAGGAAGGCGACAAGGTTGTGTTCGGTCCTTACTCCGGCAGCAACACTGTGAAAGTCGATGGCGAAGACCTGCTGGTAATGAGCGAGAACGAAATTCTCGCGGTTATCGAAGGCTGATAAATCCCGTTCATTTTCCCGTTACTACAAAGTATTTAAGGAATATCGATCATGGCTGCTAAAGAAGTTAAGTTCGGCGATGCCGCCCGCTCCAAGATGCTCAAAGGCGTCAACGTTCTGGCTGACGCGGTAAAAGCGACCCTGGGCCCGAAAGGCCGTAACGTGATCCTGGAGAAGAGCTTCGGCGCTCCGACCATCACCAAGGACGGCGTTTCCGTCGCCAAAGAGATCGAACTCGAAGATCGCTTCGAAAACATGGGCGCGCAGCTGGTCAAAGACGTTGCCTCCCGTGCCAACGATGACGCTGGTGACGGTACTACCACCGCTACCGTTCTGGCTCAGTCGATCGTCAACGAAGGCCTGAAAGCCGTCGCTGCCGGCATGAACCCGATGGACCTGAAGCGCGGCATCGACAAGGCGACCATCGCCATTGTCAAAGAGCTCAAAGCCCTGTCCAAGCCATGCGCTGATTTCAAAGCCATCGCTCAGGTCGGCACCATCTCCGCCAACTCCGACAACTCCATCGGCGACATCATTGCCGAAGCCATGGAAAAAGTCGGTAAAGAAGGCGTGATCACCGTTGAAGAAGGCTCGGGCCTGGAAAACGAACTGTCGGTTGTAGAAGGCATGCAGTTCGACCGTGGCTACCTGTCGCCGTACTTCGTCAACAAGCCGGACACCATGGTTGCCGAGCTCGACGGCCCGCTGATCCTGCTGGTCGACAAAAAGATCTCGAACATCCGCGAAATGCTGCCTGTACTGGAAGCTGTGGCCAAAGCCGGCCGTCCGCTGCTGATCGTTGCCGAAGACGTTGAAGGCGAAGCCTTGGCGACTCTGGTGGTGAACAACATGCGCGGTATCGTTAAAGTCGCTGCCGTCAAGGCACCAGGCTTCGGCGATCGTCGCAAGGCCATGCTGCAGGACATCGCTGTTCTGACCGGCGGTACCGTGATCTCCGAAGAGATCGGTCTGAGCCTGGAAAGCACCACCCTGGAGCACCTGGGTAACGCCAAGCGCGTGACCCTGTCCAAGGAAAACACCATCATCGTTGACGGTGCTGGCGTGCAGGCAGACATCGAAGGCCGTATCGCTCAGATCCGTGCCCAGGTTGCCGAAACTTCCTCGGACTACGACCGTGAAAAACTGCAAGAGCGTCTGGCCAAGCTGTCCGGCGGCGTTGCAGTGATCAAGGTTGGCGCTGGTTCCGAAGTTGAAATGAAAGAGAAGAAGGCCCGCGTTGAAGACGCCCTGCACGCAACCCGTGCAGCCGTTGAAGAAGGCGTGGTACCTGGCGGTGGCGTAGCGCTGATCCGTGCTCTGGAAGCCCTGACCGAACTGACCGGCGACAACGCTGACCAGAACGTCGGTATCGCTGTGCTGCGTCGCGCTGTTGAAGCGCCGCTGCGTCAGATCGCTGCCAACTCCGGTGACGAGCCAAGCGTAGTCGTCAACGAAGTGAAGAACGGCAAAGGTAACTTCGGTTACAACGCTGCTTCCGGCGAATACGGCGACATGATCGAAATGGGCATCCTGGACCCAACCAAGGTAACCCGTTCGGCTCTGCAGGCTGCAGCCTCCATCGGCGGTCTGATCCTGACCACCGAAGCAGCGGTTGCCGACGCACCGAAGAAAGAAGGTGCAGCTGGCGGCGGTATGCCAGACATGGGCGGCATGGGTGGCATGGGCGGCATGATGTAAGCCAGCCCTGGCCCTGTAACGCAAAACCCCGCTGGCGAAAGTCAGCGGGGTTTTTTATTGCCTGAATTTCAGGGTTGGCCCCAAACCCTGTGGGAGCGGGCTTGCTCGCGCAAGCGGTGTGTCATTCGACAGGCGCATTGACTGGCAGGACGCCTTCGCGAGCAAGCCCGCTCCCACAGGTTGATGCGTATTCAGGCGCTGACGGGGTGTGCTCTGACGACAGCCCCAGCCTTCACTGCCGGGCGATACAGCACCCAGTAATAAGCCCCCAGGCAAATCAGCCAGCAGAAAATCGCCGTCCACACGTTGTGCGAAAAGAAGTGCGCGCCTTGCATCATGCGACTGATCGAGAACACCGAACCCAGCGCAAAGGCGAACACAAACGCCTGCCGCGCCAGTCGTGGACGGCGGTCGCGCAATACGAAGAACAGTGCAAACAGAGTGAACCCGGTCGCCGCATGCCCACCCGGCCAGCAACGTCCGGGCTTGTCGGTCGCGGGGCGATGTTCCATCAGTTTGCTGTAGGTCTCGTGACCGCCGAATTGCTCCAGGCTCCACGGGCATTGCACGGCGGTCACGGCTTTGACCGGAGTGACAAACGAAGTCGCCAGCCCCAGCGACAGCACCAGACAGCCCAGTTCGCGCTTGAACGGTTTCAGTCTCGCGAAGAAAAACGCGCCGATGAAACCCAGAATGGCAAACACAGAGAAGCCGATCACCAGCTGTTTTGCCCGGTCATGCAGGATGTCTTCAAGAAAATAGCTGTGCCGCCCGATGAAATCGCCGGCGACCGGGTCGTAGAACATCTGCGCCAGAACCATGTCCAGATCGGTCAGTTCGAGCAGCAGCAGAATGATCGCCGCCGCTGCGGGAATGCCCAGACACAGCCACCAGTTGAGCGGTCTTGAAGCGGGAAGGGCAGAGGTCGACTCCATGGCAGGTTCCTTGGTCGATGAACGGAGGAGAGAGCGTAATCGCGCGGAGTCTGCGCGCGCTGGCGTCGGCGATTTGTTAACCGAAAGTGAAAAAATCGTCGCGCGGCGAACTGCACACGGTTATCGAAAACATCCCCTAGCCCTGCGCCACACTTGGCCGTAAGCTGCGCGGGCCAAGACGGCCGTTACCCCGTTCGGAGGAGGTGCCCATGCGAATTCTGCTGGTCGAAGACAACCGCGACATTCTGGCCAATCTGGCCGATTACCTCGGCCTCAAAGGCTATACCGTCGATTGCGCCCAGGATGGTCTGTCCGGTCTGCACTTGGCAGCGACCGAGCATTACGACCTGATCGTGCTCGACATCATGCTGCCCGGCATCGACGGCTACACCTTGTGCAAGCGCCTGCGTGAGGACGCCCGGCGCGATACGCCGGTGATCATGCTCACCGCCCGCGATCAACTCGACGACCGGCTGCAAGGCTTCAAATCCGGCGCCGACGATTATTTGATCAAGCCGTTCGCCCTGTCCGAGCTGGCGGCCCGGGTCGAAGCGGTCATGCGCCGGGCTCAGGGCGGTGGTCGCCGCGCCTTGCAGGTCGGTGACCTGAGCTACGACCTCGACACCCTGGAAGTGACCCGTGAAGGCAAGCTGCTCAAGCTCAACCCGGTCGGCCTCAAGCTGCTCGCGGTGTTGATGCAGAAGAGTCCGCATGTGTTGCGTCGGGAAATTCTCGAAGAAGCGCTGTGGGGCGATGACTGCCCGGACAGCGACAGCCTGCGCAGCCATGTCCACCAATTGCGTCAGGTGATCGACAAGCCATTCGCCAAGCCACTGCTGCACACCGTGCACGGTGTCGGTTATCGCTTGGCTGAGGGCAGAGATGGAGTTTAAACAGAGTCTTTCCCAGCGGATCATCATCGCCTTTGCACTGATGAGTGCGCTGGTGGCCGGCGCCTTCGCCATGGGTATCGTCGCAACGGTGCACCTGGTGGAAGAGAAACTTATTTCGGCGGGGCTGGGCGGCGACCTGCAACGTTTGCTGCTGATGGACAACGTCTCCGACTGGAGCCATCGCCCCGAACCGGATCAGTTGTTCTATTTCAGTGGTGGGCCGGGCGATTTCGACCTGCCCAAGGATCTGCGTCACCTCGATGCGGGTTTCCATGAGGTATTTCGCGAGCAGTTGTCCTATCACGCCATGGTCGAAGTGGTGGATGGTCGGCGCTACGTGCTGCTGCAGGATCAAAGCGATTTCGAAGAGCGCGAGCGCGTGCTCTTTGCGGTGGTGCTGGTGGGCTTCGTGCTCAGCCTGGCATTGGCGGTGTTTCTCGGCTGGGTGCTCGCACGCAAGGTAATGGCGCCGGTGGTGCGCCTGGCGCGGCAGGTCCGGCATCGCGACCAGTTGCTCGGGCTGGCGCCACCGTTGGCGCCGGATTACGCGGCGGATGAAGTCGGTGAACTGGCGGTGGCGTTCGATGCCACGCTGGGGCGTCTGCGGCAGGCATTGACCCGCGAAAGGCTGTTCACCAGCGACGTCAGCCACGAATTGCGCACGCCACTGATGGTCTTGGCCAGTTCCTGCGAACTGCTGCTGGAGAACCCAGGAATAGATCAACGCGGTCGTGCGCAGGTCGAGCGCATTGCGCGGGCCAGCGAAGAAATGCGCGAGCTGGTGCAGACCTTCCTGATGTTGGCGCGCACACAGAATGAAGAAGCCGCAGCGGCGCCGCAGCAGAACCTCATACAAGTGGCCGAGAGTCTGCTGTGCCTGTGGCGCGAGCCGATCGAGCGCAAGGGCCTGACACTGATGTTCGAGCCCGGCGACCCTCCGGACACTCGCTACAACGCAACTTTGCTGAACGCGGTGATGGGCAATCTTCTGCGCAACGCATTGCATTACACCGAACAGGGTTTCATTCGTCTGACGCTCACCGCCAACGGCTTTGTCGTCGAGGATTCGGGGGTGGGTATTCCCGAGGAAAAACGCGAGGCGATGTTCGAGCCCTTCGTGCGTGGCAGCGAGAAACGTGGCGAAGGCCTTGGCCTGGGTTTGTCCCTGGTGCAGCGCATCTGTGAAAACCAGGGCTGGACGGTCAGCTTGAGCACGATGGACCCCAATGGCTGCCGATTCGAGGTAGATCTTGGCGTTAATGCCGGCAAATAGTGGCTCGAGGCTACTCCCGTATAGCTGTCTAAATCCTGTATAACGTTGTAATACTTTGCGGATTTACCTGACAGAATTTTCACAATTGGATGACCTGACGCTGACAGGTCGCTGCTTAAGGTGGCGTCATCAGAACTCAGGAGTCCAGATGATGGCCGGCCCGATCAAGCTCGATTTTTCCGAAAAGTACGACGACCAACACGCACAACGATATTTGCGCAAACATCATGAAACCCTGGGCCGTCGCCTGTCGCACTGGCGCGACGAGCAATTGGGTCGCAAGGCCTTGGCGTTGGCGGGGGATCCCGGTCTGGTCCTGGATCTGCCCTGCGGTGCCGGGCGTTTCTGGCCAATGCTCGCGGAAAAGCCCAATCGGGTGATCATCGGTGCGGACAATTCCGAATCGATGATCAATGCCGCGATGCAAGGGCAACCGGCCGATGTGGTAAAGCGCGTGCAACCGCTGCACACCTCGGCGTTCGATATCGCTCTGCCGGATAACTCGGTCGACAGCATTTTTTGCATGCGCCTGTTGCACCACATCGGCGAGGCCGAGCACCGCCGGGTGATCCTGCGCGAATTCGAGCGGGTGACCCGTGACAGCGTGATCGTTTCGTTGTGGGTCGACGGCAATTTCAAGGCCTGGAAGCGCAAGCGCGCCGAGCGGGATCGGCCGAGCCATGACTACCAGAATCGTTTTCTGATTCCAGCGGCAACGATAGAAAAAGAATTTGAACAGGCGGGTTTCCGCATTCAGGAACAACTGGACTTCATACCGCTCTATGCGATGTGGCGAGTTTACGTATTACGCAAGAGGTAGAAGATGGCAGTGCAAGCAGCAGTTGAAGCGGACGTCGCTCCCCAGGATCGTTTCGATTATTACTGGAACCTGCGCGGCGAATGGGTTGAAGAGCCCAATGTGCGTCGTGGTGGCGAAAGCGGGGTGCAGCGCATCGTCGACCGTGACGGTCACTTGCTGTACGCCAAGCGCCAGACCGGGCATATCTACCGCAGCTGGCTGCACCCCTTCGGTCGCCCGACTGTATTGCGTGAACTTGATGCGCTGACCGGTGTGAGCAAACTCGGTGTGCGAGTCCCGCACATTGTCTTCTGCGGCGCCCAGCCCGATCCGCAGCACAAGTGGCGCGCACTGCTGGTGACAAAGTCGCTGGACGGCTTCCAGGAACTGGAGCACTGGCTGGCCGCCGCGGGTGGTCGCGATCAATGTGGCGACGTGGTCTATGAGCGAGTCCTCAAAGACCTGGCGCAAAACCTGGCGCGCATGCACAAGGGCCGCTGGCAGCACAGCTGCATCTACATCAAGCACGTTTTCGTGCGGGTCACCGGCGAAGGTGAAACGGCGCAGGTTGAAGTGGCGTTGATCGATCTGGAGAAGTGCCGTCAGCGCCTGACCGCGTATCGGGCGGCGCAGCACGACATGAAGCAACTGCGTCGCCATTCGTCGTTCCGCGATGCCGACTGGAAAAAACTCGTCTACTTTTACGAGACGGCGTTTGGCAGCGCTATCAAAGGTTTATAGCGATGAAACTCGAAATTGCACGAGGTTTGTTCCTGGTCGGGGCCTTGGCAGTTGCTTCACTGGCGGTGGCTGCCTGGGAGCAGCCGCGCATGCAGGTCATAGGGGCGTCCGGGAACGACGCTCATTGTTCGGTTCCACGGGTGGCCAAGGCTTCCGTGGCGACCCAGCCCGATCACGATTTGCTGTTGTTCATGTTCGGGCTGTCTCAGGGAATGAGGCCAGCCAGTTGAAACGATTGAAGCCCAAGTAAAAGGCCTCGCAGTTGCGAGGCCTTTTTTTGCCGAAATCTTACTGGTTTGATCGTTCCCACGCAGCGCGCCGGAACGATCAAACATCCCTGTGGGAGCGGGCTTGCTCGCGAATGCTTCGTATCAGTCGACATCTTCGTCAATTGACACTCCGCATTCGCGAGCAAGCTCGCTCCCACAGGGGCGATGTGTGTTATTTGGCATCCGGTTTCGCCATGAATGTGTAGACACACGGCAGCACGAACAAGGTGAATAACGTGCCAATCGACATCCCCGTGGCAATCACCAGGCCGATGTCGAAGCGGCTCACGGCGCCAGCACCGGTCGCCAGAATCAGCGGCACCATGCCGAACACCATTGCCGCCGTCGTCATCAGCACCGGGCGCAAGCGAATTGCCGCCGCTTCCTCCACCGCTTCACGCGCACTCAGGCCCTTGTCCTTGCGCAACTGGTTGGCGAACTCGACGATCAGGATGCCGTGCTTGCTGATCAGGCCGATCAGCGTCACCAGCCCGACCTGGGTGTAAATGTTCATGCTCGACCAGCCGAGGAACAGTGGAATCAACGCCCCGCAGATCGACAGCGGCACCGTCACCAGAATCACCAGCGGATCGCGGAAGCTCTCGAACTGTGCGGCCAGCACCAGAAAGATGATCGCCAGCGCCAGCGCAAACGTGACCCACAGTGCGCTGCCTTCCTGCACGTACTGTCGCGAGGCGCCGCCGTAGTCGAAGGCAAACCCGGCTGGCGCTTCTTCCCGGGCGATCTGCAGCACGGTATCGATGGCTTCGCCCATACTCACCAGCGGGAAGCCGGAAATCTTCGCCGCGTTGAGTTGCTGGAACTGATTGAGCTGACGCGGCCGCGCACGGTCACTGACTTTGATCAGCGTCGACAGCGGCAACAGTTCGCCCTGGGTATTTTTCACGTAGTAATTGTTCAGCCAGACCGGGTTGTCGCGGTAGGCCCGTTCAACCTGGGCGATGACCTTGTAGCTTCGGCCATCGATGGTGAATCGGTTGATCTCCGCCTCGCCGAGCAAGGTCGCCAGCGTGCTGCCGAGGTCGAGCATCGTCACGCCCATTTGCGCAGCCTTGTCGCGGTCGATATCCACGACGACTTCCGGCTTGTCGAACGCCAGATCAAGGTCGACAAAAGCGAACTTGCCCGACTCCATCGCGCGTTTCTCGATCCGCTCGGCGACTTGCAGCAGCAGTTCGTAATCGTTGGCGGTATTGACCACGAATTCGAAGGGCAATCCTTCACCGGTGCCGGGCAGGGAAGGCAGGTTGAAACCGAAGATCTGCAGGCCGGGAATGCTCTCCAGTTTGCTTTGTACTTCGGGGAGGATTTCCATCTGCGTACGGCTGCGCTCGTTCCACGGTTTGAGCAGGAAACCGCCGATACCGGCCTGCACGCCGTTGTAGCCGTTGATCTGGAACGATGAGTAGTACTCGGGAAACTCCTTGAAGATCGTGATGAACTCGTCGGTGTAAGTGCTCAGGTAGTCCAGGTTGGTCGGCTGCGGCGCACTGGCCATCATGAAAATGATGCCCTGGTCCTCATCCGGGGCCAGTTCCGACTTGGTGAACTTGAGAAACACCGGAATCAGGCACAGCACGATCACCGCAAACACCAGCACTACCGGCCGGGTATTGAGCGTGCCGTGCAGCATGCTTTGGTAGCGGCGCTTGAGCCCGTCGAAAACCCGGTCGAGACGATGGGCCAGTCCGCTGGGATTCTCTTCATGACGCAGCAGAAACGCGCACATCATCGGCGACAGCGTCAGGGCGACGACGCCGGAAATCACCACCGCTCCCGCCAGGGTCAGCGCAAACTCCTTGAACAACGCCCCGGTCAGCCCGGTGAGGAAACCGATCGGCGCATACACCGCCGCCAGGGTGATGGTCATCGACACCACCGGCATGGCGATCTCGCGCGCGCCTTCCAGGGCTGCATCGAACGGTGTCTTGCCTTGCTCGATGTGGCGGTGGATGTTTTCCACCACGACGATCGCGTCGTCCACCACCAGACCGATGGCCAGCACCATCGCCAGCAGCGTCAGCAGGTTCATCGAGTAACCCATCATCTGCATGAAGAACATCACGCCGATCATCGACAGCGGGATGGTCACCACCGGGATCACCACCGAACGCAACGCGCCGAGGAACAGAAACACCACAACGATGACGATCAGTACCGCTTCGAACAGGGTTTTCACCACCTCATCAATCGAGGCCTGAATGAACAGCGTGGCGTCGTAGGCGATTTCGCTTTTCAGGTTCGGCGGCAGCTGCGCTTCCAGCTCCGGCATCAGCTTGCGCACTTCCTTGATTACGTCCAGCGGGTTCGCCCCCGGCGTGGCCTTGATACCGATGTATACCGACGGCGTGCCGCCGAAGGAGCTGATCGAGTCGTAGTTTTCTGCGCCCATTTCCACCCGCGCGACATCGCGCAGCAGCACGCGGCTGTCGCCGTCGACCTTGAGCGGAATCGCCGCGAAGGCTTCGGCGGACTTCAGTTCAGTATTGGCGTTGATGCTGGTGACGGTGTACTCGCCTTTGACCTCGCCGGCGGCGGAAAGGAAGTTGTACTGGCGCACCGCAGCGGTCACGTCGGCGGCGCTCAGGCCGAAGCCGGCGAGTTTCACCGGATCGAGCCACAGGCGCATGGCGAACACCTGATTGCCGAGAATTTCCGCTTCGGCCATGCCCGGCAGCGTCGCCAGTTTTGGCTGGATGACCCGCGACAGGTAATCGGTGATTTGCGGGTTGCTCAGGTCCTTGCTGAAGAAGCTGATGTACATCAGCGCCGAAGCATCGGCGGACTCCTTGCTCAGCACCGGGTCTTCAGCGTCCTGCGGCAGCTTGTTTTTCACTTCGTTGGCCTTGGCCAGCAGTTCGGTGAACAAACGGTCGGTGTTGGCGCCGATGCGCGCGTAAACCGAAATCACCGAGAAGTTCTGCCGACTGACCGAGGTCATGTAATCGATGCCTTCGGCGCTGGCCAGGCTTTGCTGCATCGGCTGGGTGATGTAGCCCTGAATGGTTTCGGCGTTGGCCCCGGGGTACGCCGTGGTCACCGTGATCAAGGCGTTTTCCATTTGCGGGTACTGGCGCAGCGGCAGCTTGCTCCAGGCCTGGAAGCCCAGCAGCACAATCAGCAGGCTGACCACGGTGGCGAGCACCGGGCGGCGGATGAACGGATCGGTAAAAGCCATGGGAATTCCTTGATCAGTCGGCGCGGGGCGGACTGTTCTGCTCGCCGAGGGTCTTGTCGTCGCTGATGGCGATGTGGGCACCGTTGTCCAGTTTGATCTGGCCCGCCGTTACCACCTGTTCGCCGCTCTGCACGCCCTTGTTGATCATCACCAGGCCATCGCGGCGTTCACCGGTCTCGACGAAACGACGCTCGGCGACCAGCAGCGGTTGGCCGTTGTCATCCTTGGCGAGGCTGCCGTCCTCGGCTTTTTTCTGCCCGACCACGTAAACCGAGTTGCCGTACAGGGTGTAGGTGATCGCGCTTTCCGGTACCACGATGTGCTTCTGCGGATCGGGCAGCAGCACTTCAAGGCTGGCGAACATGCCCGGCAACAGCTTGCCGTCGGGGTTGGCCAAGGTGGCGCGTACCAGAATATTGCGCGTAGTGCTTTCGACGATCGGGTTGATCGCGCTGATCTTGCCGGCAAAGTTCTGCCCCGGATAAGCCGCAACGGTGAACTGCACGGGCTGGCCGATGGCGAGTTTCGGCACCGCTTGTTCGGGCACGTAGAAGTCAGCGTAGAGGCTGCTCAAGTCCTGCAAGGTTGCGATTTTGGTACCGCTGGCGAGGTAGTCGCCGACGTCGACCTGGCGGATACCGATGGTGCCGCTGAACGGCGCGAGAATGCGCTTTTTCGCCAGCGAAGCATTGAGCTGATTGACCGTGGCCTTGTTCTTTTGCAGCACGGCAAAGAGGCGGTCGTACTCGCCTTTGGAAATCGCGCGGCTGTCGACCAGTTGCGCGCCACGCCCGAAATCAAGCTGCGCCAGGCCGAGATCGGCCTTCGCGGTTTCCAGCAGCGCGGTTTCAACAGCGCTATCGAGTTGCAGCAACGGCTGCCCGGCCTTGACCTTCTGCCCGGATTCGAATTTGAGTTCAGTAACGGTGCCGGCGACTTCCAGACTCAAGTCGACGCCTTGCAGCGCCTTGAGTGTGCCGACGGTAGGCAGGCGCATCTGCCACGGCTGCTCGCTGGCCTTGGCCACAGCGACGCTGATCGGCGGCTTGGGTTTGGAAAAGCCCTGGATCATCGTGTAGATCGAAAAGGCCTTGTATCCGCCCAGCACCAGCACGAGCAGCAAAACAACACCCAACATGATCAGCATGCGGCGACGCAGCATATGTCCAGTTCCTTGGATAAATCATGAGACAGGCGGGCACATTACTCCGAGTAACGGGGGGAATCTAACTGCCGACACAGCTTTCAAGGCCGTTTTACGCCATCAGGTGAAGATGGTTGTCCCAGAGCCCCGCCGGCAATTCCAGCGGTTTGGCCAGCAGTTGTTCCTGGCGACAATCGTAGTAGCGGCAGCGGCCCTGACCCGAGGTCACGACAAAGCCATCCTTCACCGCACCAACGCCAGCGCAATCCGGCAGAGGCGCATCGAGGCGCAGTTCGCCGCTGTCCAGATCCCAGATGAAGAAGCGGTTGCCACGCGGCGCCGTCAACGCGACCAGCCGCAGCTCACTGTGCACCGCGACGCTGGCGGTGTAGTGCCCCATCGCCTGCAATTGATCCTCCGCCACCGGAAAGGCGACGAACGCTTGCCCCGGCCGTTTGATCGCCAGCAGCTCCGAGCGCTCGTGGGAGGGGCCCATGAATTGCTGGCCGGCGACAATAGTGCCGTCGCTGGCGATGCCCAGGTGACGCACGCTGTTCATCTGCTGGGCGAGGGTTTCCTTGCTCAGCAAAGTGCCGTCGCGCTGCATCAGCACCAGGCTCGGCTCCATGGCGTTGAGGTTCATGTCGACGCGGCTTTCCGCCTCGGTGCGAATGCCGCCGTTGGCCACCACCAGCGTCTCGCCGTCGGGCATCCACGACACCTGATGCGGGCCGAGGCCATGGGTGGAAATCTCGCCCGTGTGCACCAGCCGCTCGCCCTCGAACGTGTACACGCCGAGCAGGCCACGCCCGGGATCGCTCGTGTCGTTCTCGGTGGCGTACAGGTATTCGCCGTCCTTGTGCACCACGGCATGGCCGTAGAAGTGCCGGTTCGGCTGCGAGGCCACGGTCTGCAGTAGCTTGCCGTCGCGCAGGTCTATCAGGTAACTCTCGGTACCCGGGCGCCGTGCAACGAACAGCGCCAGCGGCTGCGTCGGATGATTGATGATGTCGTGGCAACGCTGGCCGACGTGGGTGGCGAACACCCGCGTACCGTCGAGCCGATAACCGACCGCGTAATGCTTGCCGTCAGTATCGTCGCGCGCCGACAACAGCAGCGGGCTTTGATCCTTGCGTTTGAACAGCGTCCAGCCGCCCAGCGTCACCGCTCCCAGCAGTGCACTACCTAAAGTCAGAACCTGACGTCGCAGCATGGCACTCGCCCTCATCAGTCACCGTCGTTGGCATTGAAGCCCAGTTGGATGCCCAGCGCCTTGGCCAGTTCGCCTTCATGCAGGCGATGGACGACGTTGAGGCTGTCATAGATATCGTTGAGCTGCTGGCGACCGGCGTCGTCTTCAAGCATTTCGCCGAGCGAACGCTGAGTGCTGTCGAACAGCTTCAGCGAGGCGGCATAAGCGGCGTCGATCTTGTCCGCCAGCGGTTTCTGCTCGGCCGGCAACAGACCGCGAAGGCCCTTGTTGTCGACGCCTTCCCAGACGGTTTTGGCTGCGGCAAGGCTGGCTTCCAGCGCCGTCAGCGACGACTGGCTGCGCCACGCATCCGCCTGGAACGGCTGCGGCACGCCTTTGCTCTGACGGCCCATCGGCGTGCCGAGCTTTTTCTTCAGGGTATCGAGTGCCGTCACTTGTACGCGCAGCAGATCGGCGATCGCTTCGTGGGAGTCGGCATAGCGCTGGTTGGGGAACTTGCTCATCTGCGCGAGCATGCCATCGGTGTTGTTCCAGCCCTGCAGGATCTCTTCGGCCAGTTGCTTCTGGCGCTCGCCAATGGCGATCAGCAGCGGGCAGTACTTGGCTTTCTGCGCGTCGTTGGCGACGTCAGGCTTGGCGTCGAAGAGGATGTATTCGTAAGCCGACAGGCCTTGCACCACGACGCTGGATTTGGCCAATGCGGCGGCATCGATCTGCGGCTGGGCGACGACCAGTTGCTCGACCTGACGGCCGACGAGGTTTTTCTTGTCCGGCCAGAACTGCACTTGCCACGAACGGTTGCCCTCGGCCAGCGGACCGATCAGCAGCGGCTGCAACTCGGCCCAGGCTTTCTGCGCGTGAAGGAAGTCGGCACGGGCAGTTTCCAGGCTTTCCTTGCCCTGGCAGTAGGCGAGAGCGCTGACCGCCAGTTGCTTGTCGGCTTCGACCCAGCGAGTGTAGGTCGGCAGGATCACCGATTTGGCGATCGCCGCCGAAGTGACCGCTTGCGGGTCCTGCGGCGAGCAGGCGCCGAGGGCGAGCGCGGCAAGGCTGGTGAACAGTAACTTGGGACGGAACATGTCGGGCTCCCGATGCTTTTTCAGTATTTAAAGTGAGTTCAAAAATGCCAGCAACGCAGCGCGCTGCTCGGCATTGAAAGACAAAACCTGTTGCTGCGCAGCGCTCGCTTCGCCGCCATGCCAGAGCACCGCTTCGAGCAGATTGCGCGCGCGGCCGTCATGCAAAAACTGCGTGTGACCGCTGACCGCTTGCGTCAGACCAATCCCCCACAACGGCGGGGTGCGCCAGTCGCGGCCGGAGGCCTGAAATTCCGTGCGGTTGTCCGCCAGGCCTTCGCCCATGTCATGAAGCAGCAAGTCGCTGTATGGACGAATCACCTGATTGGCCAATTCCGGCTCGGCAGCATTGGCCGCGGTGGTGTATTTCGGCGTGTGGCACGACTGGCAACCGGCCTGGAAAAACAGATTCTTGCCGGCCAGCACCTGTGGATCGTTGACGCCACGGCGCGCCGGCACTGCGAGATTGCGGCTGTAGAACAGCACCAGCCGCAGAATGTTGTCGCTGACTTCCGGCTCGCCGTCCGGGCCATTGCCGTTCGGCGCCTGTTTGCAGGCGCTTTGCGCCTCGGTGCAATCGTCGAACGGCCGCAGGCTGGTGGTCAGGCCCATATCACCAGAAAAGGCGTGAACGTTTTGTTGATTGAGGTTCGGTTGCCCGGCTTTCCAGCCGAAACGGCCAATCACTGTTTCCTGCAACTCATCGTCCCATACCCGGTTCGGCCGGCCGTTGATGCCGTTTTTCGCTTTCGCCTGGACGGCGGCGTTGGCGAGGATCGCCTCTTCAGGGATCGCTTCGAGCAGGCCCAGACCAATCATCGGCGGCGCCACCCGCGCGGAAAAACGCGTGTCCGGGTGCATCGGGCCGTAGCCGAGTTGAGTGATCTGCAGGGTCGGCTTGCGCAATTCGACCTCGGTGCCGTCCTTGAAACGCACGGGCACCGGGATGTAGTCGATGCGCACTTTGCCTTCCGGGGCGACGCCGGGCACAGCCATGTCCTGGAACTGCCCGCCATACACCGGCTCCGGCACCACGCCGAGCTGTTCGATGACTTTGGCGTATTGCGGCGCGTCGGGAATCGACAGGCGCACCAGCATCGACACCGCATTGGATGCGTCAGGTGCCGGGGGATGCCCGCGACCGTCCTTGATGTGGCAGTTCTGGCAGGCGTTGGTATTGAACAGCGGGCCGAGGCCGTCGCGCGCCGTGGTAGTCGACGGCGCGATCACCCACGGGCTGCGAAAGAAGCTGTTGCCGACACTGAAATCCACCCGCCGTGACGGCGGCAGGTTGGCCGACGGCAGGGAAAACGCATTCTGATCGCTCTTGCGCACCGTCGCCGCGCCACCCGAACGTGCTTCCCCCGGCTCGGCTTCGGTGAAACGCGGGGCGTCATCGCAGGCACTCAGGCCCAGGGCCAGCAACAGTGCGGACAAGCGAAGCGGCAACGACGGCATCAGACATCCTGCAAACGGGCGAAAACAAAGGCGCAAAGTCTAACAGGGCGGGGGAGTTTGAATAAGAGGAATTATCGTTTGCTTGATACAGCGCAAATCTGCAGAGCGATGCAAACCCCCTGTAGGAGCTGCCGAAGGCTGCGATCTTTTGATTCTGATCTTCAAAAATCAAGATCAACAGATCGCAGCCTTCGGCAGCTCCTAAGGGGACTGTGAACATGTGGTATGAAAAAGGCGACCCGAAGGTCGCCTTTTTTAAAGCGCGCGCGCTGATCAGAACTCGTGATCGGCGTTGTCCGGGTTCAGGTCGCTGATGCCCAGTTTGCCGGCAGCGGCTTCGATCGAGCCAGTCTGCTTGACCAGTGCGGCGATGGCGTCACGAACGACCTGGTTGCCAGCGGTGTTGCCGGCGGCGATCAACTGGTCGTAGTGCTCACCCTTGTTGGCGTGATCGACCATGACCTGAATTTTCGCTTCGGTCGCGGCCAGATCGGCTTTTACCGCGGTGTCGGCGGCCGGATCGGTCTTGGCCACCAGCGACGACAGGCTGGCGCCAGTCATTTTGGTGCCATCAACGCGGGTGTACTCGCCCAGATAAACGTTACGCACGCCTTTGGCATCGTAGAAATGCGAGTAGTGGGTGTTGTCGCTGAAGCAATCCTGCTCGTCTTCAGGGGAGTTGGCTTCCAGGGAAACCTTCATGCGCTCGCCTGCCAGTTCGCCGAGAGACAGGCTGCCCATGCCGAACAGCATTTTGCGCAGACCCGACTCACCCGGCTCGGCTTCCAGCGTCGCGCGATAGTTGTCGGCCACGTTCGGCTTCCAGTTGCCAACCATTTCTTCCAGATCGCTGACCAGCAGTTGAGTCACGGCTTTGAGGTAGGCACGACGACGCTCGTTGTGACCACCGGTGGCGCCGGCGCCTTCCAGGTAATCCGAGGCCGGACGGTTGCCAGCGCCTGGGCCGGTGCCGTTCAGATCCTGGCCCCAGAGCAGGAATTCGATCGCGTGGTAGCCGGTGGCAACGTTGGCCTCGGAACCGCCCAGCTCGTTGAGGCTGGCAAGTTTTTCCGGGGTGATCTCTTTCACGTCGACCTTGTCTTCGCCGACCTGGACTTCGGTGTTGGCAATGATATTGGCGGTGGCGCCCGGGTTACCCAGTGCGTGCTCGTAGGATTTGTCGACGTAGTCGATCAGGCCTTCGTCCAGCGGCCAGGCGTTAACCTGACCTTCCCAGTCGTCGATGATGGTGTTGCCGAAGCGGAACACTTCGCTCTGCAGATACGGCACACGCGCGGCGACCCAGGCAGCCTTGGCGGCTTTCAGAGTGTCGGCATTCGGCTTGGCGAGAAACGCGTCGACGGCGGTTTGCAGTGTTTTCGCGGTGGATTCGGCATCGCTGTAAACGGCGAAGACCATGTCGGCGTAGTGCGCGACCACAGCCTTGGCGGCGGCATCGTCAACTTTACCGGCAGCAGGCGCAGGTGCAGCGGCAGGAGCTGGAGCAGCGCTGCTGGAAGCCGGGGTCATCTCGGAGGCTTTTTCTTTGTCCTTGCCTTCGCCGCAACCGGCGAGGGAAATAGCGATGGCCAGCAGACTGGCGGTAGCCAGAGGCATACGAATCATGGCGAACATCCTGCTTCGGTAGTTGAGTGGACTGGCGCCGGGGGCGCGCAAAACTGCGACATAATGCAAATCTTTCGCATTATGTGTAAAGGCGTGGCTGGAAATATTTCTTATTTGCACATGAAGATCAAAAGATCGCAGCCTCGTTGCACTGTAGGAGCTGACGAATGCAACGAGGCTGCGATCTTTTGATCTTTGAGGCTGCGATCTTTTGATCGTTAAAGAATAGCCGCGTTACTGCGTTGCGCCTGCTTGAGGTAGATGCCCAGCTCCCGCGCCGGCAGCGGTTTGCTGTAGTGGTAGCCCTGACCTTCGTGGCAACCCTCGGAAATGATGTAGGTTTCCTGCTCGGCGGTTTCCACGCCCTCGGCAATCACCTGCATGCCCAGGCTCTTGCCCAGTTGAATGATCGCGCGAACGATGGTCGCATCATCGTCGTCATCGAGCAGGTCCTGGACGAAGCTCTTGTCGATCTTGATCTTGTCCAGCGGCAGGCTTTTCAGATAACTGAGGGATGAGTAGCCGGTGCCGAAGTCGTCAATTGCAATCAGCGCACCGGAGCGGCGCAGGCTGAGCAGATGCTGGGCGGCGGTGGTGATGTCTTCCATCAGGCCGGTTTCGGTGACTTCCAGTTCCAGACTGCGCGGTGGCAGACGGTACATCTGCAGCAGGTTGTTGACCACCCGCGGCAGCTCGGCGTGGTGCAGTTGCACGGTCGACAGATTGACCGCCATGCGCAGATCGACGAAACCCTGATCGTGCCACTCGCGCAATTGCTTGCAGGCCTGATCAAGCACCCATTCGCCAATGGCGATGATCGTGCCGTTCTGTTCGGCCAGCGGAATGAACAGGTCCGGCGGCACCAGACCATGTTCCGGATGTTGCCAGCGAATCAGGGCTTCAACGCCGACCACGCGGTGATCGCGATAGCTGATCTGCGGCTGGTAGACGAGGTAGAACTGATCGCGGATCAGTGCGTCACGCAGGTCTTTTTCCAGCTCGCGACGGCGGCGCATCTCGCTGTCGACGCTGGCGATGTAGAACTGATAGCGATTGCGCGAGCGAGTCTTTGCCAGGGTCATGGTCTGCTCGGCTTTCTGCAAGAGCTTCTCGGTGCTGTCGCCGTCCTCCGGAAACAGGGTGATGCCGATGGTCGCGCGCAGGCGGATCTCCTGATCGTCGAGGGCGAAGGGCGCCTCGAGGTCATCGAGAATGCTCTGCGCCAGTTCTGCTGCTTCGTAGGGTTGTTCGATGTCGGCCTGCACCAGTGCAAACTGGTCGCCGCCGAGACGGGCGAGGGCGCCAAGACGACCGCTGTGGGCGCGCAATCGATCGGCCAGCGCCAGCAGCAACTGGTCGCCGGTCTGGTAGCTGAATTGTTCGTTGATGCCTTTGAAATCATCGAGACCGACGCACAACACGGCGACGCGGCGCTGCAATTTGCCGGCATCGACGAGAATCTTGTCCAGTTGCTGCTGCAATTGCTGGCGGTTAGGCAGACCGGTGAGGAAGTCGTACTGGGCCATGCGCAGCAGGCTGTTTTCCGCTTCGTGGCGCAGGTGAGTGTTGCGTTCGATGGACTCGAGCAACTGGTTGGCGGTGTTGATCCACAGGCCCAGCTCGTTTTTTTCGTGGCCCTTGATCTGCGGAATCTTGTGCTCGCTGGGACGATCGGGGTTGATCTCGGTGAGGTGCTCAATGATTCGCGACAGCGGTTTGGTCAGCAGCCAGTGATAGACCAGATACAGCACCAGGCCCAACGCCAGTGCGCGTAACACCCCGGAAATGAAAATGATCACTGAGCTGACGATAAACCCTTCGCCATAGGTGGCGGTGTCGAGGGTGATGCTCAGGTCGCCGTAATACTCGCTGTAAGGGCCACGGCCGACCAGTTGCGTGGTGAAGGTGCGTTCCTGGCCGAGAATCAGGTCGGTCAGCCAACGGCTGTTGGAGTGCTGCAGTTCGCGGGATTTCTGCGCGAGCATGGCTTCGTTGGGGTGGCCGATGGAGGCCTGGCGCACGGCGTCGTCCTGAAACAACCCTTCGATCACCTGCATGCCCATTTCCCGGTCCAGGCTGTAAACCGCCTGGGTCGACGGATCGCGAAACATGTCGAGGATGCGCTCGGCGTCACCGGCCACGGCCTGGCGGGTCTTGTAGGCATCAAAGACAATCTGCGCGCAGCTCAAGACTACGCCTACGATCAATGCCGACAGGAGCACGACCCGGAGCAACTTCACCGACAAGCTGTTCTTGAGTTCCAGCTTCAAAGGGTTATTCCTTGTTCCGTGCGGGTAGCGTCAAGTTGCCATGAGTATTGGCAATCCCGGGTTGGCAGTCAAAGGGACAATCAGGCACGGGAAAATTCGCCGGTATCCTGGCCGCCATGTGGTCATTTGAGTAATAGCTCTGAATTACTGTGTCGGTTGCAGTCGCCCTCAACTTGAGCACCGGGTCAAAGATTTTTTCCTATCGTGGATGGTAGTCGGCTCAAGGCTCCCGGCAAACGGCGCGAGGCTGCTTTTGGCGTGCGACAAACGCCATGCGCCGGGCATAAAAAAACCCGGCCGAGGCCGGGTTTCTTGTCTGGCGTGCAGCTTAAGCGGTGAAGGTTTTGCCTTCGAACTGCTCGGCCACAAACTTCCAGTTGACCAGGTTCCAGAACGCTTCAACGTACTTCGGACGCAGGTTGCGGTAGTCGATGTAATAAGCGTGTTCCCAGACATCGCAGGTCAGCAGCGGGGTGTCGCCGCTGGTCAGCGGGTTGCCGGCGCCGATGGTGCTGGCCAGGGCCAGGGAACCGTCAGCCTTTTTCACCAGCCAGCCCCAGCCGGAACCGAAGGTGCCGATCGAGGTTTTGCTGAATTCTTCCTTGAACTTGTCGAACGAACCGAACGCTGCGTTGATGGCATCTGCCAGTGCGCCGGTTGGTTGACCGCCGGCGTTTGGCGCCAGGCAGTTCCAGTAGAAAGTGTGGTTCCAGACCTGAGCGGCGTTGTTGAAGATGCCGCCCGAAGAAGTCTTGACGATTTCTTCAAGGGTCTTGCCTTCAAACTCGGTGCCTGGCACCAGGTTGTTCAGGTTCACGACGTAGGTGTTGTGGTGCTTGTCGTGGTGGAACTCCAGGGTTTCCTTGGAGATGTGCGGCTGCAGGGCATCGTGTGCGTAAGGCAGCGGCGGCAATTCGAAAGCCATGATGATTCTCCTAATCAGGTCTGTTGCGGTGAGCGCAAGGCCGATCACGGGCGGCCGGAAATGCACCGGCGAGTTTTTACTCTTTGCGGCGCAGGGTTCGGATCATAGCACCGGGGTCGCGCCTTAACCACGCAACAACTGTGTGGGATAGAGGTTCCAGAGCCTTTGGCAATTATTCATCCGGCGATGATCAATTGCGCGGCAACGGCAAACATCATCATCGCGACGACCAGATCGAGGATGCGCCAGGTGCTCGGCCGGGCCAGCCACGGTGCCAGCCACGCCGCGCCAAGTGCCAGAGTGAAAAACCACAGCAGCGAGGCACTCGCCGCGCCGACCACATAAGCGCCCGGCACCGATTGCTGCGCGCCCAGCGAGCCGATCAGCAAAACCGTGTCGAGATAAACGTGCGGGTTGAGCAATGTCACCGCCAACGCGCTGAGCATCACCGCGCGCAGCGAACGCACGGTCTGGTTCTCGCTTTGTTCAAGGCTCTGCTTCGAACAGGCCCGGCGCAGCGCCTGGCTGCCGTACCAGATCAGAAAGGTCGCGCCACCCCAACGGGCAATCGCTAGAAGCGTCGGGTTCTGCGCCAGGATCGTTGCCAGCCCGAACACCCCGGCTGCGACCAGAATCGCGTCACACACCACGCACAGCGCGGCCACCGGCAGATGGTGTTCACGGCGCAAGCTTTGCGCCAAGACAAAAGCGTTCTGTGTGCCGATCGCCATGATCAGGCCGAACGCCACCAGCAGGCCGTTTACATAGCTTTGCCACATGAGAGATGTCCTTTGAAAGAGAGTGCTTGCTGGCTATTCTCGGGTGTGGCGCTGTATAAGAAAAACCAATAGTGCTGATCGCCCATTAGGAAAACTGATGTTTGACTATAAATTGCTCTCCGCGCTGGCCGCCGTGGTCGAGCAGGCCGGTTTCGACCGCGCCGCGCAGGTGCTGGGCCTGTCGCAGTCGGCCATCTCCCAGCGCATCAAATTGCTCGAGGCGCGGGTCGGCCAGCCGGTGCTGGTGCGCGAAACACCGCCATCCCCGACGGAAATCGGCCGACGCTTGCTCAACCATGTGCAGCAGGTGCGTTTGCTCGAGCGCGACCTGCAATCGGTGGTGCCGGCGCTGGATGAGGAAGGCCTGCCGGATCGCCTGCGTATCGCCTTGAACGCCGATAGCCTTGCCACCTGGTGGGCCGCGGCCGTCGGCGATTTCTGCGCCGAGCAGCATTTGTTGCTCGACCTCATCGTTGAGGACCAGACCGTCGGCCTCAAGCGCATGCGTGCCGGTGAAGTAGCCGCATGCCTGTGTGCCAGCGAGCGCCCGGTGGCCGGCGCACGCAGTGTGTTGCTCGGCGCCATGCGATATCGGGCGCTGGCCAGTCCGGCCTTCATCGCCCGGCATTTTCCCGATGGTGTGCGCGCCGAACAGCTGCCCCGCACCCCGGCGCTGGTATTTGGCCCGGACGATTTCCTTCAGCATCGCTACCTGGCGCTGTTGGGCGTCGACGGCGCGTTCGAGCACCATTTATGCCCGTCCTCCGAAGGCTTCATTCGCCTGACCGAAGCCGGTCTGGGCTGGGGCCTGGTGCCGGAACTGCAGGTGCGCGAGCAATTGCAACGCGGGGTGCTGCGCGAATTGCTGCCAGATAAACCGATCGACGTGCCGCTGTACTGGCATCATTGGCGCAATGGCGGTCAGTTGCTCAACCTGCTCACCGAGCAACTGCTGCGCTCCTCAAAACAATGGCTAGTGGCTTGAACGCAGCGACAAGCGTCAAGCTGCAAGCAGCAAGAACACGCACCGTTTCAACTTGCAGCTGAAAGCTTGTCACTCGTAGCTGCTTTTCTGGAGTTTTTGATGAAGATTTTGGTTACCGGCGCCAGTGGCTTTATTGGCGGGCGTTTTGCGCGTTTCGCCCTGGAGCAGGGCCTTGAAGTGCGGGTCAACGGTCGCCGGGCCGAGAGTGTCGAGTATCTGGTGCGCCGCGGTGCGGAGTTTGTGCCGGGCGACCTCACCGACGCCGAGCTGGTGCGCGACCTGTGCCGCGACGTCGAAGCCGTGGTGCATTGCGCCGGTGCTGTCGGCGTGTGGGGGCGTTATCAGGACTTTCATCAGGGCAATGTCGAAGTCACCGAAAACGTTGTCGAAGCCTGCCTCAAGCAACGGGTGCGGCGGCTGGTGCATCTGTCGTCGCCGTCGATCTATTTCGATGGCCGCGACCATCTCGGTTTGACCGAAGAGCAGGTGCCCAAGCGCTTCGGACATCCCTATGCCGCAACCAAATACCTGGCCGAGCAGAAAGTCTTCGGTGCCCAGGAGTTTGGTCTTGAAACCATCGCGCTGCGCCCGCGCTTTGTCACCGGTGCCGGCGACATGAGCATCTTTCCGCGCCTGCTGAAGATGCAGCGCAAGGGCCGTCTGGCGATCATCGGCAACGGCTTGAACAAGGTCGACTTCACCAGCGTGCAGAATCTCAACGAAGCCATGCTCAGCAGCCTGCTGGCCCAGGGTTCTGCGCTGGGCAAGGCTTACAACATCAGCAACGGTACGCCGGTGCCGCTGTGGGACGTGGTCAATTACGTGATGCGGCGGATGGAAGTCGATCAGGTGCGCAAATACCGATCGTACGGTCTGGCCTACAGCGTTGCGGCGCTCAACGAAGGCGCCTGCAGGCTCTGGCCCGGACGTCCGGAGCCGACACTGTCGCGTCTGGGCATGCAGGTCATGAAGAAAAATTTCACCCTCGACATCAGCCGCGCCCGGCATTATCTCGACTACGATCCGAAAGTCAGTCTGTGGGCTGCCCTCGATGAGTTCTGTGCGTGGTGGAAAGCCCAGGACATCCGTTGAAACGATTCGGCCGGGCGGCACTGAACCGCCTTGCGGGTTGAGGGTCAATGCCTGCGGCTGCGGCGGTTATACTTCGCAGCATTTAGCCATCACCGCGTTTGCCAAAGGTTGCCTCAATGTCCATGCGAAACGATGCCCACGACGACGATTTCGATAACGTGCCAAGCCTGCGCGCCGATCCGTTCGATGACGATGACATCGCGCCCAGTCCCCGCACCTCCGTGCATTCGCGTACCGCGCCAGTGGTCAAGGTCAAGGCTGCCAGCACCGGGCCGCTGTGGGCGCTGGCCGGCGCGTTGTTTATCGCCTTCATCGGTCTGGCCTGGTGGAGTTTTCAGCAGATTTCGTTGATGGAACAGCAACTGGTCGCCACCCAGGAAAGCTTCGCGCGGATCAGCGAAGAAGCGGCCGGGCGCCTGCAGGATATTTCCGGCAAAGTCGTCGCCAGCCAGAGCAACGTCAGCAGCGACAGCGAAGCGCTGAAGCTGCAGATCAAGCAACTCGAAGGCAAGCTGCTCGACCAGAGCAAGCAGCAGCAAGGCGTGGCCGGGCAGGCCAGCGAGCTGGACAAGCGGCTGGCGCAGATGACCGCACAGACCACCGAACAACAGAACGCCAATACGCAATTGCAGGCACAGGTCAAAGCTTTGAGTGCCGAGCTTGCGACAATCAAAAGCACCCCAGCCGATACCAGCAAGGTCGACGCGCAGTTGAAAGCCTTCGACGCCCAGCTCAAAAGCCTCGGCGCCGATATCGCCGCGCTGAAGAAACAGGGCAATCCGAGCGCGGCGATCGATCGCCTGGAGCAGGACATCGTGGTGCTGAAAAGTCAGCAGGACAACCGCCCGGCAGCGCCTCAGGGTGGCGGCAATACCGCCGAGTTCGATGCATTCCGCGCGCAGATGACGCGCAACCTCAACACCCTGCAGGCGCAGATCCAGAATCTGCAACAACAGATCAATTCCCGCCCATAAGCTGATCGAGGCTGGCGAGCACTGCTTGCCAGCCTCGCGGCGCAACGTTCAGAAACGCTCTGAATATCTCTACATGACCGCAAGCCGTCTACGCTCTTGAAACACCAAAAAGAACGAGGGATGCGCTATGGGGTTTTTGCATAAAGTGGCCTGGCTCGGCCTGATCTTGTTGGCCAGTGTCGGCCAGGCCAGCGCCGCCACCGCTGCAAAGGACGACAGTCAGGCCGCTATCGCCTTACTGGAAAAAGCTCTGGCTTACTACCACGACAACGGCGACAAAGCCTTCGCCGCATTCAGTCGCCAGGGTGAATTTGTCGACAAGGATCGCTACGTGTTCGTCCTCGACACCAAAGGCGTCATGCTTGCCAGTGGCGGGCCGTCATCGGCACTGATCGGCCGTGATGTCAGCGAAGTACTCGGGCCGGATCTGCAAAAGGCATTCAAGGATGCGTTGAAAGTGCCGGAAGGCAACGGCATTCAGCAGGCCGAATACCGCTGGCAGAACTGGGCCGACGGCAAGGTCGAGCGCAAGCATGTGTTCTATCAGCGCGTCGGGCAGCGAATTCTTGCGGTGGGTTACTACTTGCCACGCGCTTCGGCAGAACAAGCCAAAGCGCTACTGGATAAGGCCGCGACGGATCTGACCAAGGACGAGAAGGGCACGCTGACCGCGATCAACTCGCTCAAGGGCGGTTATCTGCAGGATGACCTGTATGTGTTCGTGGTCGATCTGGACAACCAGCGCTACGTCGCCCACGGCACCAATCTGCGTTTGATCAACACCGATTTCGGCAAGGTCAAGGATCCTGAAGGAAAACCCGTGGGTGAGCCGATTCTGGCGCTGATCGGCAAGCAGGATGAAGGCGAATACGAATACCGCTGGAAAAACCCGGTGACCGGCAAGATCGAGGACAAGCATGCCTACCTTAAAAAGGTCGGGCACTTCCTCGTCGCGGTGGGTTACTACAGCCCTTGAAGATCAAAAGATCGCAGCCTTCGGCAGCCCCTACATGGGAAAGCGTTCTTCTGTAGGAGCTGCCGAAGGCTGCGATCTTTTGCCGTCAGCGGACGCCGTGCTCCCGCCCGCGCAACAGGTTGTTCGGCATGGCAATCGCCGCTGCCAGCCCCAGCAGCGACACCGCCGTGCTGACCCAGAGCAAGTGGCGGAAGGTCACCAGCAGCTCCGCGCGCAAGGCGTGCTGTGCATCGCCCGGCGCGGCGTTCAGGCCATCGAGCAGGACGTTGCCCGAATGGCCTTCGCTGATCAGCGCACTGTTCGCCAGGTGGGCGACACTGGAGTCGTGCAGCAATGCCAGCAACAGCGCCGACATCAACGCTACGCCCACCGCACCGCCCAGGGAGCGGAACAGGTTGGTGGTGCTGGTGGCGACGCCGATATCGCGTTGTTCCACCGAGTTTTGTGTGCCGACCAGCGAGGTGGGGAACTGCATGCCGCCGGCTATACCGCTGAGCAGCATGAACAAACCGCTGAGCAGCGTTGCTTGTGGCGGACTGAAGGCCATGCCGAGAATCGAGATCGGCATGAGGATCGCGCCGGTAAGGATCTGCGGTTTGTAGCGCCCGGTGATTGAGGTGCGGCGGCCGGCGAAATAGGCGCCGATCGGCAAGCCCATCGCCAGTGGCAGCAAATGCAACGCCGCGCTGTCGGCGCCAGCGCCGGTAACGCTTTGAAAGCGCAGCGGCATCAGCACGATCAGCGAGATGGCCTGGAAACTGGTGAAGAAAATCGTGCACCAGCACAGCAGCGCATTACGGTTGGCGAACAGGTGCATCGGCAGCAACGGCTCGCGCGCCCGGCGCTCATGCCAGACAAACAGCGCCAATACGATCACGGCGCAGGCGAACAGGCCGAGCACTTCGCGGCTGCGCCATGAATGACCCTGGCCGACTTCTGTGATGCCGAGCAACAAGGTCGTGAGGCCGATGATCATCAGCACCGTGCCGAGGTAATCGATCACCGGTTTGCGCTGCGGAATCGGCAATCCGCGCAGATTGCGGCGCGCCACCCACCAGGCGCCGAGGCCCAATGGCAGGTTGATCAGAAACACCCAGCGCCACGACAGGTATTCGGTCATGTAGCCGCCAAGCACCGGCCCCGCGACACTGGCCACGGCGTACATGCTGCTGAAGTAACCCTGATAGCGCCCGCGCTCACGCGGCGGGACAATGTCGCCGATGATCGCCTGACTCACCGAGATCATGCCACCGGCGCCGATGCCCTGAAGGATCCGCGCCAGCACCAGTTGTTCCATGCTCTGCGCCATGCCGCAGAACAACGAGGCGAGGGTGAACAGGCCCATGCCGAACAGCATCAGTTTGCGCCGCCCGTACAGGTCGCCGAGCTTGCCGTAGATCGGCACCGCCACGGTCATCGCCACCATGTAACCGGAAATCACCCAGGCCAACAGGCTGACGTCCTTGAATTGCGCGGAAATCGCCGGCATCGACACAGCGACGATGGTCTGGTCCAGTGCACCGAGAAAGATCGCCATCATCAAGGCGACCAGCACGCTGCGAATGGCCGGTTTGGACGTTTCAGGCTGATTGAGAGGGGTCACGGAAAACCTGCGGGCATTGATGGACCCGCGCGGCCATCGCGCGCGGGTGGATGCTCGCAGTGTAAGTCGGTAGGAAGCTATTCGATAGCCTCGTACGGAAGCCCGACGTAATTTTCTGCAATGGTTTTTTGCCCAGCCTCGGAGCTGACGAAGTAGTCCAGCTCAGAAGCGCTGATGCGCTGGCTGAATTCATCGTGTTCGTCGAAACGATGCAGCATCGAAGTCATCCACCAGGAAAACCGTTCGGCTTTCCATACTCGGCGCAGGCAGATCTCAGAGTATTTTTCCAGCAGATCAGTACGATTTTCGCGATAGACCTTCAGCAGAATATTGAACAACGTGCTGACATCGCTGGCGGCCAGGTTCAAGCCCTTGGCGCCTGTAGGCGGGACAATGTGCGCTGCGTCGCCGACGAGGAACATGCGCCCGTACTGCATTGGCTCGACGACAAAACTGCGCAGCGGCGCGATGCTTTTTTCGATCGAAGGACCGGTCACCAGTTTTTCCGCGAGGGCGTCCGGCAGGCGTTTTTTCAGCTCATCCCAGAAACGCTGGTCGCTCCAGTCGTCGGCGTTTTCATCCGCCGGCACTTGCAGGTAATAGCGCGTTCGGGTGGCCGAACGCATGCTGCACAAAGCGAAGCCGCGCTCGTGGCGGGCGTAGACCAATTCGTCGTGGACCGGCGGTGTGTCGGCGAGAATGCCCAACCAGCCGAACGGATAAACCCGCTCGAAAACCTTCAGACAATCGGCCGGAATCGACTGGCGGGCGACGCCATGGAAACCATCGCAACCGGCGATGTAATCGCAATCGACGCGCCAGCTTTCGCCGTCCTTTTCGAACGTGACGAAGGCTTCGTCGCTTTTCATACCGTGGGGAACGACATTGCTCGCCTGATAAATCGTCGGCGCGCCAGCCTCCCGACGAGCGGCCATCAGGTCGCGGGTGACTTCGGTCTGGCCGTAGACCATTACTGTTTTGCCGCCGGTCAGCGCGTGCAGGTCGATGTGCACCTGACGCCCGTCCAGCGCCAGATCGAAGCCGCCATGAACCAGACCTTCGGCATCCATTCGCTCACCGACGCCGGCCTGACGCAGCAGCTCTACCATGCCTTGTTCAAGCACGCCGGCCCGAATGCGCCCGAGAATATAATCAGGAGTCTGGCGTTCGAGGATGAGGGTGTCGATGCCAGCGTTGTGCAGCAACTGGCCGAGGAGCAGTCCGGAAGGACCGGCGCCAATAATGGCGACTTGGGTTTTCAGGGTTTTCATTGTTTTTATGACTCGCAAGCATCACGCAGCAATCGCCGGTGACTGATTTTATGGATCGAGTGCTTGCATTTTTCCCTTGCGGGTCTGTCAATTGAAGGTGAAAACTGAGCCGATACCTGTACATTCTGCCAATCGGTGCGATTATCGCCCAAAACCCGAGGCCTGGATTGAAGTGATGAACAAGCCTGCCCTGCCTTCGATTCCGGTGTTCAAGCTCTATGGCGAAAGCCTGGACTGGCCGACCCCGGACTTGCTGCACTGTGAAACCATCTCCTCGCGCAGTCGCGAACACCAGTGGGAAATCAAACCTCACCGCCACGCGGATCTGTGCCAGTTGCTGTTCGTTTTCAAAGGTCAGGCAGCGCTTGAAATCGAAGGGCAGCGTACGCAACTCCAGACGCCAGCGATTCAGGTGCTGCCACCGTTATCGGTGCATGGGTTTCGTTTTTCCGAGGATGTCGAGGGCTTCATCGTCACGCTGGCCACGCCACTGATCAGTCATTTGCAGGCACAATTGGGCGATTCGGTACACGCGTTGGCTCGGGTGGAAAACTACCCGGCCGGCAAGGATGGCGATTATCTCAACAGTCTGTTTTCAGCGTTGCAGGCCGAGTACAACGGCCATCAACCGGCGCGGGAAATGCTCATGCATTCGCTGGTCAGCGTGATCATGGTCTGGGTCAGTCGCCAGGCGATCGTCCGTCACAAGGCCAGTCAACGGCCGCAACGCCAGCGCGAATACCTCAACGGCTTCATTCAGTTGGTGGAAGAGACTTACCGCCAGCACGTCAAGGTCGAAGACCTCGCTCATCGCCTGGGCATCTCCGTGTCGCACCTCAACGGCACCTGCCGTGAACTGGCCGGGCAACCGGCGTTGCAGATCATGCACGAGCGCCAGTTGCTGGAAGCCAAGCGCCTCCTGACCTACACCAGCATGACAATTTACGAGATGTCGGAGTTGTTGGGCTTTTCCGATCCGACCAACTTCACGCGGCTGTTCCGCCGCCGGGTGGGGATTTCGCCGAAGGCATTCCGCGACCGCTTGAAGGCCGAGCAACAACCTTAATATCACCACCAAATATCTGTGGGAGCGAGCTTGCATTCCAGTTCAGGTCTATCAGCGCAATGCGTTCAGCGTGGCATTGTGCGGAATACACCGCTCATAGTTGCAACTCGCATACTCGCGCGGCAGCTGACGCAACTGCTCGACCCGCCAGGCAGCGGTGCCGTACAGCGCCAGCGTGGCGGCGCAGGTAATGAAGATGGCGGCGTATCTTTTTGTTTTGATGTTCATGGTGTTCGACCTCTGAACGTCTACCTTGCGGTATTACCTTGAGCATAGAACAAGATCAAAAGATCGCAGCCTTCGGCAACTCCCACAGGGGAAACGCATCCCAAATGAAGGAGCTGCCGAAGGCTGCGATCTTTTGACTTTACAGTCCCACATCCCACGCGGGGTTCTCCGGGAAACGCTGCACCAGAAAGTCGAGCATGCTGCGCAGTGCCGCCGGCATGTGTTTGCGCGAGGCGTACACCGCGTACATATTCATCTGTCGCGGCTCGGCATGCGGCAGCAAACGCAGCAGTTCGCCGTTGTGAATATGCACCCCGGCCTGGTAGGTCGGCAGCATCGCTATCCCTGCGCCGGCCAGGGTTGCACGCAGTAAGGTGCTGGCTTCGTTGGCGCTGATATTGCCCTGCACCGGCACCGAAACCGGTTCGCCATCCTCCTCGAAATGCCACAGGCTCTTGCCGAAATAGGAGTGGGTCAGGCAGTTGTGCCGGCTCAAATCTTCAACTGTTCGCGGCGCCG
Source organism: Pseudomonas sp. TSRC2-2 (assembly GCF_049897785.1). Taxonomy (NCBI): domain Bacteria; kingdom Pseudomonadati; phylum Pseudomonadota; class Gammaproteobacteria; order Pseudomonadales; family Pseudomonadaceae; genus Pseudomonas; species Pseudomonas sp. TSRC2-2. Next base: position 332,661 of record NZ_JAFCWZ010000005.1, on the reverse strand, counting down.
GTTGCTCAAGCAGATAAGCCGGCGCGGCGCAGACCACCGAACGGCACACGGTCAGGCGCCGGGCGATCAGATTCGGATCGAGATCGTTGCTGGTGCGAATCGCCAGATCGATGCGTTCATCGACCAGATTCACCGTGCGGTCGAGCATCTGCAGATCGATGCTCACGCCGGGGTAAAGCCTGACGTACACCGCGACCGCATCGGCCAGTTGTGCCTGGCCAAACGAGGTGCTGACACTGATCCGCAGCAGGCCACGCGGCGCGTCATCGGGTTCGCTCACGGCGGCCTGCATGTCGTGCGACAGGTCGATCATCTGCCGACAGCGCGGGAGGATTTCACTGCCGGCAGCGGTCAGGCTCAATTTGCGCGTGGTGCGGTGCATCAGCCGCGCGCCGACCCAGTCTTCCAGCTCCGCCAGATAGCGCGACACCACCGGCCGCGACAGGTCGAGGTGATCGGCCGCCGCCGACTGGCTGCCCAGATCCACCACGGTGACGAATACCCGCATTGCTTGAAGCCGATCCATGATTTGCCCGCTTTCAGAAACAAACTATGTTCAAGCATCGCATTTTTTGTACTGAGTCTGGCAACTAAGCTCTGCTGCATCGCCAAACTGGCATTCGCAATCCGGAGCAACACATGATCGGCTTCACCCCCTTCAAACGCGTTCTGCTCGCCGCCGCATTTTTCGGCTTTGCCGCCCAGGCATCCGCTGGCGAGCTGAGCCTCGATGTCTACAACCCGGGCATCCAGGCGATTTTCCCGGTCAGCTCGGTGCTGGTCAGCGGAGAGAAAGAAGCGATTCTGGTTGACGCGCAATTCGGCAAATCCCAGGCCGAGCAGGTGGTGGAAAAGATCCGCGCCAGCGGTAAGCAATTGACCACTATCTACATCAGCCACGGCGATCCGGATTACTACTTCGGCCTTGACACCCTGACCCAGGCATTCCCGCAGGCGAAAGTGCTGGCCTCGCAACCGACCGTCGATCACATCAAACACACCGTCGACGGCAAACTGGCCTACTGGGGGCCGAAAATGGGCGCCGACGTGCCGGCAAAAACCATCGTCCCCGACGTGCTCAAGGGCGACAGCCTGATCCTCGAAGGCAAGAAATTGCAGGTGATCGGACTCGACGGCAAACAGCCGGATCGCAGTTTCGTATGGATCCCTTCGCTCAAAGCGGTGGTCGGTGGCGTAGTGCTCGCCGAGAACATTCATGTGTGGATGGCCGACACTCAGACTGCGCAATCCCACGCCGATTGGCTGCACACTCTGCACACCATCGAAACCCTGAAACCGCAAACCGTGGTGCCCGGCCATTACCTGGGTGACAGCAGCCGCTCGCTGGCCAGCGTGAAATTCACCGCTGATTACATCAAGGCCTTTGATGCCGAAACCGCCAAAGCGAAAGACTCTGCTGCACTGATCGCCGCGATGCAAAAACGCTACCCGCAACTCGGCGAGGAAAGCTCGCTGGAACTCAGTGCGAAAGTCGCCAAGGGCGAGATGCAGTGGTAAGCCGAACCTGAACACGCAGCATTTTCAAGCCCACTGGAGAATCTCATGAGCAAGATCGCAATCATTGGCGCCACCGGACGTGCCGGTAGCCAACTGCTGGAAGAAGCCCTGCGTCGCGGTCACAGCGTCACCGCCATCGCCCGCGATACCTCGAAAATCGGCAGCCGTGCCGGTGTCGTCAACAAAAATCTCGACGTGCTGGATTCGGCTGCGCTGCAAGCGGCGGTGGCCGGTCACGACGTGGTGATCAGCGCAGCGCACTTCGCCACCGTGCCGGCCTCGGCGATTGTCGGGCCGGTGAAGCAGGCGGGTGTGAAGCGTTTGTTGGTGGTCGGCGGCGCCGGTTCGCTGTTGCTGCCGGACGATACGCGGGTGATCGACAGCGCCGGTTTCCCGGCCGAATACAAAACCGAGGCGAGTGCTGGCGCAGCGTTTCTTGAAGCGTTGCGGCAAGAGCAGGAACTGGACTGGACCTTTTTGTCGCCATCGGCTGAGTTTGTCGAGGGTGAGCGCAGCGGCACATTCCGGGTCGGCAAGGACCATCTGTTGGTCAGTGCCCAAGGGCGAAGCTGGATCACCTTTGCCGATTATGCGATTGCGCTGATGGACGAAGTGGAAACGCCGAAACATTCGCGCCAGCGCTATACGGTCGGTTACTGATCTGAAACGCTGATCCTACAGGGGATAGCGGTGTTCAGCGGGTATGAGCCTGCTCAACCAGCCAGAGCATCAGTTCCTCAAGTTGCGGCGAGGGTTCGGCTCCAGCAGGCACCACCACGTAATACGCCAACCCCGTCTTCACCTTCAATTCAAACGGCATCACCAGCCGTCCGGCGTTCAGATCATCACCAATCAGCGACCAATCCCCGATCGCTACTCCCGTGCCATGGGAGGCCATCGACATCGCCTGATCCAGCGTTTCGAAATGCTGGCCGCTGCCCAGGTTACTCAGTTGCAAACCCGCCGCATCAAGCCACACCGACCAGTCCTGAATATCGTGGGTTGGATGCAATAACAGATGCTCCTGCAGATCATTCGGTGATTTCAGTGCGGGCGAACCTTTGAGCAGTTGCGGCGAGCAGACCGGTGTCAATTGTTCGTCGAACAGATGCAGCGCGCCTGGCGAATGGTCCGGTGGCGGGCCGTAAATCACGGCGGCATCGAATTGCTCGCGCTGAAAATCCACACCGTGTTGCAGCGACGCTGTCAGCTTCACCGGCACGTCCGGGCGCTCCTTCTGCCATTGCAGCAGGCGCGGCAGCAGCCAGCGCATCACGCAGCTTGGTGCCTTGAGTTGCAAGGTTTGCCGCGCCTGACCGATCTGCTCGGTCGCTTCACTGATCAGCCCGAAGACCTTCTCCACCTGCGGCAACCATTCCCGTCCTTCGGCCGTCAGCGCCAAGCCTCTGGCCAAACGAATGAACAACGGATAACCGAGCTGTTCTTCCAGCCCGGCGATCTGTCGGCTTACCGCGCCCTGAGTGAGGTGCAACTGCTCGGCGGCGCGGGTGAAGTTGCAGCATTGCGCGGTGATCCAGAACGTATGCAGAGCGGGCAGGGGAGGCAGGCGTTTCATGGCGATCCGAGGTATGACGTGAGGACATGGCTAGTATGACTTTTAATCGATTGTTGCTGCCAGCTGCGCGCCGTTCCAATAGACCCATGTGCAGACCCGCTTCCACAGGGAATCTGTGTTTCAGCGAACAACAACAGGCAATCAACATGGCAACGTGCGGCGAAGTACTGGTCAAGTTACTCGAGAGTTATGGGGTCGAACAGGTATTCGGCATTCCCGGTGTGCACACCGTTGAGCTGTACCGAGGTCTGGCCCGTTCGAGCATCAACCACGTCACGCCTCGCCACGAACAGGGCGCGGGTTTCATGGCCGACGGCTATGCGCGTACCAGCGGCAAACCCGGTGTGTGCTTTATCATCACCGGCCCGGGCATGACCAATATCACCACGGCCATGGGTCAGGCTTACGCCGATTCGATTCCGATGCTGGTGATTTCCAGCGTGCAGTCACGCAGCCAGTTGGGCGGTGGGCGCGGCAAGTTGCATGAACTGCCGAATCAAAGCGCACTGGTCGGCGGCGTCGCAGCGTTTTCGCACACGCTGATGTCCGCCGCCGAACTTCCGGTGCTGTTGGCGCGTGCGTTTGCCTTGTTCCAGGCCGGGCGACCGCGTCCGGTGCACATCGAAATTCCGCTGGACGTGCTGGTGGAACAAGCCGATGACCTGCTCGCCAGCCTGCCGGTGAATATCGACCGTGCCGGCGCCGCACCGGCTGCGGTGAGTCGCATGAGCGAACTGCTCGCTAACGCGCAACGTCCGCTGATTCTCGCTGGTGGCGGCGCTATCGACGCGGCGCCGCAGCTCACGCAAATCGCCGAATTGCTCGACGCTCCAGTGGCGCTGACCATCAACGCCAAAGGCATGCTGCCGACCAGCCATCCGTTGTTGATCGGTTCGACGCAAAGCCTGGTCGCCACCCGCGCACTGGTCGCTGAAGCGGACGTGGTGCTGGCGATCGGCACCGAGCTGGCCGAGACCGATTACGACGTGACCTTCGCCGGCGGCTTCGAGATTCCCGGCAAGCTGCTGCGCATCGACATCGATACCGATCAGACCGTGCGCAACTACCCGCCGCACGTCGCACTGGTCGCTGATGCGCGCAACGCCGCGCAAGCGTTGCTCAGTACGCTGACGCAAAAGCCGCTGGCCGATCGCCGCAATGATTGGGGCCAGGTTCGCGCAGCGCGTCTGCGTGATGAATTGGCGGCGAGCTGGGATGCGCCGACGCTGGCGCAGACGTGTTTGCTTGAAACCGTGTTGCACGAATTGCCCGAAGCGGTGTTCGTCGGCGACTCGACGCAACCGGTGTACACCGGCAATCTCACTTTCAACCCCGAGCGACCACGCCGCTGGTTCAATGCATCCACCGGTTACGGCACCCTCGGCTATGCATTGCCGGCGGCAATTGGTGCGTGGCTCGGTGGGCAACCCGATAACGGCGCGCGCCCGCCAGTGGTGTGCCTGATCGGCGACGGCGGCTTGCAGTTCACGCTGCCGGAACTGGCCAGCGCCGTCGAAGCGTGGGTGCCGGTGATCGTCCTGCTGTGGAATAACCAGGGTTACGAGGAGATCAAAAAGTACATGGTCAACCGCGCCATCGAACCGGTCGGCGTGGACATCTACACCCCTGACTTCGTTGCCGTAGCCAAGGGCCTCGGCTGCGCTGCGCAAACCATCAGCAGCGTTGAAGAGCTGCGCGCAGCGCTGCGCAAGGCGACGGACCGGCAAGGCCCGACGCTGATTGAAATCGACCAGAACCAGTGGATGCAGGCGGTGGCCAAATGATCAGTTTCCTGACCACACTCGACGGTCTCTACATCAACGGCCAATGGTCGTCGGGCCGCGAACATCTGCGCGTGATCAATCCCGCCAGCGAGGCGCTGCTGACCACGGTCAATGGCGGTGACGAACACGCCGTGGATCAAGCGATCAGCGCAGCGACCGAGGCGTTCGAACACTGGTCGAAAACCACCGGCGCCGAGCGCGCTGCGGTTTTGCGCAACATTGCCAATGGCGTGCGCAACGGTCGCGAGCATTTGATGAAATTGCAGTCGAGCAACAACGGCAAACCGCAGTTCGAAGCGGCCATCGATGTCGATGACGTGGCCGCCACTTTCGACTATTACGCCGAGCTCGCCGAAGGCCTCGACGCCAGGCAGGACAGCAACGTGCCGCTGCCAAGCGAGGATTTCAGCGCACGCCTGCGTCGTGAGCCGTGCGGCGTGGTCGGGCTGATCGTGCCGTGGAATTTCCCCATGGTCACCACTGCATGGAAACTGGCGCCCGCCCTGGCTGCCGGTTGCTGCGTGGTGCTCAAGCCCTCGGAGGTGACGCCGTTGCCGGAGCTGGAATTGGCCGCGATCATTGCCGGATCCGGCTTGCCCGGCGGCGTGTTCAATCTGGTCTGCGGCACCGGTCTGGCAGTGGGCGCACCGTTATCGGCCGATCCACGCATTGCCAAAATTTCCTTTACCGGCAGCAATGCGGTTGGCGTGCAGGTGATGCAACGCGCTGCCGAAACAGTGAAAGGTGTGAGCCTGGAATTGGGAGGCAAATCTTCGTTGCTGGTGCTGGCGGACGCTGACCTGGAGCTGGCGGTGGAACTGGCCTGTGGCGGTGCGTTCTTCAACGCCGGGCAAATGTGTTCGGCCACCAGTCGGGTGCTGGTCGCCGAGCAATTGATGGATGAATTTCTTCAGCGTCTGCAAAAGCGCGCAGAGGCGATTCGAGTCGCCGACCCGTTCGACCCGGAGGTCGAGATGGGCGCGCTCGTCAATCAGGCGCAGTACCAACGGGTGCTCGGGCATATCGATCGTGGTCTGAGCGCTGGTGCCCGTTTGCTCTGTGGCGGCAATCGTCCGGCGGATCTGCCGCGCGGTTATTTTCTGCAACCGACGGTGTTCACCGATGTGCCGCTGGACAGCGCGTTATGGCGTGAAGAGATTTTCGGGCCGGTGGTGTGTGTGCGCAGTTTCAGCACGCAGGCCGAGGCAATTGCCTTGGCCAACGACAGCCAGTTCGGCTTGGTCGCGAGTGTGGTGACGCGTGATGCCGCAACGGCAGATCGCGTGGCCAATGCGTTGCAGGCGGGGCTGGTGTGGATCAATGCGCCGCAGGTGATCTTCCCGCAGGCGGCATGGGGTGGTTACAAGCAGAGCAGTGTCGGTCGTGAGCTGGGGCCTTGGGGGTTGGCAGCTTTTCAAGAGATCAAGCATGTGATCCGGGCGGTCTGATCACAAAGATGTAGCGCCTGGACTGACCCCTTCGCGTTCAGGCTCGCTCCAACATTGGAATGCATTTCCCTGTGGGAGCGAGCCTGCTCGCGAAAGCGCCATAAGCCTCGCTTCAGATACCGGATCAGACCGACAGCCGCAGCCGCGCCAGATCTCGCAACGGTGGCGCGCCAAACAGCCGGCTGTACTCACGGCTGAACTGCGACGGACTTTCATAGCCCACCCGATACCCCGCCGCCGACGCTTCCAGCCCTTCGGTCAACATCAGGCGTCGCGCTTCCTGCAGGCGCAACTGCTTCTGATACTGCAACGGACTCATCGCGGTCATCGCCTTGAAGCGGTGATGCAGCGTCGACACGCTGAGGTTCACTTCCCGGGCCAGATCATCGATGCGCAGCGGCTGCTCGAAATTGCCGTTGAGCCATTTGATCGCCTGGCTGATGCGATGGCTCTGGCTGTTGGCGATCGCAATCTCGTACAAACGATGACCCTGCGGACTGCGCAGCAGGCGATAGAGGATCTCTCGGCGAATCAGCGGCGCGAGCATGGCAATGTCTTTCGGCGCGTCGAGCAGTCGCGCCAGACGCAGCACCGCGTCGAGCATGGCGCTGTCGATTTTTTCCACGTACAGACCGCGTCCGGTCGGCCGCGTCGGAACGCCCATCGGGCCGGCGTCGGCGATCAGCGCGGTGATTTCGGTCGGGTCGATGTCCAGCCGCACGGCGAGGATCGGCTCCTCTGGCGAGACGTTGACCACGCGCCCGCTGAGCGGCATCGAAACGGACACAACCAGGTAATTCAGCGGGTCGTAGTTGAAGAACTCATCGGCCAGGCGGACCTCTTTGCGCCCCTGCGCCATGATGCACAGCGCCGGTTGCGCGAGCACCGGGGCGAAATCATGGGACTTGGTGTGGCGCGACATCACCAGCGAGCCGATAGCGGTCTGGTAGCTGCCATCTTCGCTGGTGTTGCGGCGGATGATCGCCGCCAGCTCCGCGCGCTGCTTTTCCATATCTGCGCTGGGTTCGGCTTGAAAACGGTCGAATGACGTCATGCACGGCATCCTCGGCAAGAGAGGGGGAATGCAACAGAGCATATGTTTGTGCAAGCAGCAGCGGTAGACACATTCTGCCAAATGCTTGCCTGATTCTGCATCGCGCCGTTCGCGACCGTCGCCGACACGCCCGACCGTAGGAGCTGCCGAAGGCTGCGATCTTTTGATTTTTTGTTTTTCAGATCAAAAGATCGCAGCCTTCGGCAGCTCCTGCAGGGCCGTGGCGGCGGCCGGGGTTTTGGCAAGTCTCGCAGGATTGTGCAACGCGAAGGCAGGAATCGACTAACGGCGCAGCCGCTGCGGCCCTTAATCTTTGCTTCAGTCGCAGCCCGTCCCCCGGCTGTCACGCGATTTCATGGAGGGTTGATCATGTCCAAGCAGATGCCTGTCAGTCATATGGCCTTCGTTCGTGCCCAGGCCGGGCGTTCGGCGGAACTCGGTGTGCGCCTGAGCGCGTTGATCGAAGTCTCGCGCGCAGCCCCCGGCTGCCTGAGTTTTTCGTTGCAACAATCGCAGTGCGACACTGACCTGTGGCTGGTCAGCGGCTACTGGAGCAGTCAGCAGATGATGACTGCTTATTTCAACAGTGCGTCGATGGAAGTGTTCGCCGAGCTGGTCCAGGACCTGGTGGTCAACAGCCTCGACTTTCATACCTTCAGAGACGTCTCGGCCGCGCAGGCCCTCGGTCAATGCTCGGCACCGATACACAAACTCGCCGGTTGAGGGTTTAATGTCCGGCTTAATTATTGAGCCAGGATCCGCGACATGGCACGTAAAGAGTTTGAACGCTTCGAAGCAGTCTCCGCAGTCGTCCCCGTCGAGCTGGGCGGCAACAAGGGTTATTACGCGGCTATCGCAGTCAAGCCCCTGGTCGATGGCGGCGCACCACGCTTTCACAAATTGCTGAACGAGCAGGTGTTTCCCGGCGCCATCGCTGCCGATGACGCGGCCATCAATGAACTGGACAAACTCAAGGGCGTCACTGACGACGCCGAGCTGATCTGGTAATTACTTCTGCGCGCCCGGGCGCCACATCTTGAACAGGGCTTCAGGTCCCAGCTGGAAATAATCCGCCGGCCCGCCGCCGCGCAGAATCGGCTGTGCGGCGGCGGTGTCGTAGATGCCGTCCTTCAGCAGCCATTTGGCGATGTGCACCGCGACTACTTCGCCGAGGATCAGCCAGCTCGGCACGGTTTCGCCATCGGCGCGTTGCAGCTGGATGATCTGCGTGACCTTGCACTCGAAGGACACCGGGCTTTCGGCGACCCGTGGTACCGAAATCACCTTTGACGCCACGGTCGTCAGCCCCGCCAATTCAAACTCGTTGACCTCAGGCGCGACCATCGCGCAGCTCTGGTTCATCTGCTCGGCCAGCGGGCGGGTGGCGAGGTTCCAGACGAACTCACCGGTCTGCTCGATATTGTTCAGACTGTCTTTGCGCCCGACGCTGGAGAAACCGATGATCGGCGGAACGTAATTGAAGGCGTTGAAGAAACTGTACGGCGCGAGATTGAGTCGGCCTTCGGCATCCTGCGAGGAAATCCAGCCGATGGGGCGCGGGCCGACGATGGCGTTGAACGGATCGTGAGGCAGGCCGTGGCCGTTGGCGGGTTCGTAGAAGTGGATGTCATCGGGCATGGGGAGCGGATTCCTGAGCTGCATTCGGATGCAGCCATAGTGCTAGGACACCGCGCAGATTTCCACCCGGACATGGCTTGGGAAAACGATGAAATAGCCTTGTGGGAGCGGGCTTGCTCGCGAAAGCGGTGGGTCAGTAAAAGAGATGCTTACTGACCCACCGCTTTCGCGAGCAAGCCCGCTCTCACAGTTGCGATGTGTTGCTCTGTGGGAGCGAGTCGCAAAACCAGTGTTGCAGTGGCTGCAAAGCCCTGTCAGTCAGTCACGATCCGCGAATGCTTCTGGGTGTCTTTCATGGTGATGTACACCAGCAGCGACACGGCGATGCACGCTGTCACGTACCAGTAGTAACCGGTTTCCATGCCGATGCTCTTGAACCACAGCGCGATGTATTCGGCGGTGCCGCCGAAGATCGATACGGTCAGTGCGTACGGCAGGCCAACGCCCAGGGCGCGGATTTCGGTCGGGAACAATTCGGCTTTCACCACTGCGTTGATCGAGGTGTAGCCGCTGACGATGATCAGCGCGGCCATGATCAGGAAGAACGCGCCCCACCAGGTCTGGATCGTGTGCAGGGTCATCAGGATCGGCACGGTGAAGATCGTACCGAGCACGCCGAAGGCGATCAGGATCGGACGCCGGCCGATCTTGTCCGACAGGCCGCCGATGATCGGTTGCAGGCACATGAACAGGAACAGCGTGGCAGCGGAAATGGTGGTCGAGTCGGAGATGCTCATGCCGACCGTGTTCACCAGGTATTTCTGCATGTAGGTGGTGTAGGTGTAGAACGCCAGTGTGCCGCCCATGGTCAGGCCGACCACGGTCAACAGCTCTTTCGGGTGGCGCATCAAAGTGCGCATGGCGCTTTCTCTGGACTTTTCTTTCTTGGTGAACGACTCGGTTTCTTCCATGCCGCGACGCAGGTACAGCGCTACCACTGCGCAGAGCGCGCCAATGGCAAACGGAATGCGCCAGCCCCACGCGTACAGCTGTTCGGTGGTCAGGGTGTTCTGCAGCACGATCAACACGCCGAGGGCGATGAGCTGGCCGGAAATCAGCGTCACGTACTGGAAGCTGGAGAAGAAGCCGCGACGTTCCTTGGTGGCCATCTCGGACAGGTAAGTCGCTGAAGTACCGTACTCGCCGCCGACCGACAGGCCCTGCAGCAGACGGGCGAAAACCAGCAGGATCGGCGCGCCGATGCCGATGGTTTCATAGTTCGGACTCAGCGCGATCAGCAGCGAGCCGAAGCACATCAGGTAGACCGAAGCCATCAGCGCTTTCTTGCGCCCGACCTTGTCGGCGTACATGCCCATCAGCCAGCCACCGATCGGGCGCATCAGGAAGCCCACGGCGAAAATCGCGGCGGTGTTCATCAGCTGCGCGGTGGTGGAACCGGCGGGGAAAAAGGTCTTGGCGAAGTACAGGGAGAAGGCGGCGTACACATACCAGTCGTACCACTCGACCATGTTGCCGACGGAGCCGCTGAAGATCGATTTGATCCGGCTCGCAGTGGTTCGCGGTTTGGCCGGCACGGCAGCCGACCCGAGGGGCAGGGCGTTGGAGTTATCCATTGAAGGATCCTTCGTTTAATTGTTTTTGTGGAGCGCGTCGGAACGCAGCCTGCTGGGGCTATAGCAGGAGGTGTGCCAACGGGGGGAGGGCCGGTTTAGAGGGGGGGGCGGGATCGGGTGAGCGGAATGTTGCCGAAGAATTCGAATCGATGAGCGGATTTCCGCTTATGTGATCGTTCCCACGCTCTGCGTGGGAATGCCTCAACAGACGCTCCGCCTTCGGCTTCGAAGGGGACGCGGAGCGTCCCGGGCTGCATTCCCGCGCGGAGCGTGGGAACGATCAACTCAGCTGTCGGAGACAAACATCTCCCGACTCAACCCATGTCGCTGCATCTTTTCATTGAATGTCCGGCGCGGCAGTTGCAGCTCCTCAAGCACCGCTTTCACATCCCCTTTGTTCCGGGTCAATGCCGCGCGCAGGCAGTGCGCTTCGAAGGCTTCCTGCTGCGCCGCCAGCGATTGCCCAGGGTCAATCCCGGTGACCGGTTCATCCAGCCCCAACACCTGACGCTCAGCGACGTTGGCCAGTTCGCGCACGTTGCCCGGCCAGTCGTGGCTGAGCAGATGGCTTAATTGCGCGCCTGTCAGCGGCGCAAACGTTCGGCCCAGGCGCTGAGCGGCGTTGTGGGCAAACGTCTCGAACAGCAACGGAATGTCTTCGCGGCGATCACGCAGCGGCGGCAGGCGCAGTTGGGCAACGTTCAGACGATACGCCAGATCCTCGCGAAAACGCCCGGCGCGGGCTTCGTCGAGCAGGTCCGGTTTGGTCGCCGCGACGATACGCAAATCGACACGAATGCTTTGGTTCGATCCCAGCCGTTCGAGCTTTTGCTCCTGCAAGACCCGCAGCAATTTCACCTGCTGGGCCAGCGGCATGCTTTCGATCTCGTCGAGAAACAGCGTGCCGCCATCGGCGTATTCCAGTTTGCCGATGCGCTTGCCCGAGGCGCCGGTAAACGCGCCGCTCTCATGGCCGAACAGCTCGGCCTCGAACAGTTGCTCCGGAATCGCCGCGCAGTTCAGCGCCACGAACGGCTTGCCGGCGCGCGGGCCGAAATCGTGCAGGCAACGCGCGACCAGTTCCTTGCCGCTGCCGGTTTCGCCACGGATCAGCACGTTGACCGGCAGCTTCGCCAGATCCAGCACCTGCCGACGTAATGTCTGCAAACCCCGGGATACGCCCAGCAGCGTCGCATCCAGCTTCGCGCGGTTGTCGGCCAGCTCGTGCAGGGCGCGGTTTTCCAGCACCAGACGGCGCTTGTCCAGCGCCCGGCGCAGGCTGCCCAGCAGCGTTTCCGGGCTGAACGGTTTTTCCAGAAAGTCGTAGGCGCCATCGCGCATCGCCTCGACCGCCATCGGCACGTCGCCATGGCCGGTGAGCAGAATCACTGGCAGATCGGCGTCGCGCTTTTGTACGGCGGCGAGCAATTGCAAACCGTCCATGCCGGGCATGCGCACGTCGCTCAGTATCACTCCGGCAAAATGTTCGGGGAGCGCCGCGAGGCATTCTTCGGCGCGGCTGAACAGTTGCACCTGGAACCCTGACAGGCTCAGCCACTGTTCAACGGCGTTGCGAATGCTGCTTTCATCGTCGATCACCATCACCGAGTCGAGCATCAGATGTGTGCCTCCAGATCGATTGGCAGGGTCAGGCTGAACACCGCGCCGTGTTCGCCATTCTCGACGCTCAGGCGCCCGCCGGATTCATGCACGATGGCGAATGAGACCGCCAGCCCCAGGCCGAGACCGTCCCCCACCGGTTTGGTGGTAAAGAAAGGATCGAACACCTGGCCCAGGTGTTCTTCGGCAATGCCGCCGCCGTTGTCGCTGACGCTGAGCCGCCACAATTGCTCATCCGCTTCGAGGCGGATTTCGACGCGCTTGCAGGCTTTACCCTGCATGGCATCCAGTGCATTGCGCAGCACATTGATCAGCACTTGTTCCAGGCGAATCGCATCACCGCGCACCCACGCCGGGCGTGCCAGATGCAGCACCAGGGTGACCTGCTCGTCACGCAGGCGCGCATCGAGCAGTTGCAGCGATTGATCGACCACCGTTGCCAGATCCAGACGTTCGCGCAAGCCGCTGGGGCTTTTGCGGGCAAAAGTCTTGAGATGGCCGGTGAGGGCAGCCATGCGCGTAAGCATGTCGTCCACCGGTTTCAGCGCTTTGTAGGCGTCATCGACGCGGCCATGTTCGAGCAGCAGGCGCAGGGTCGCCAGTTGCATGCGCTGGGCGGTCAGCGGTTGATTGATTTCGTGGGCCAGCGCGGCGGACATCTGCCCCAGCGCGGCGAGTTTGGCCGATTGCACCAGACCTTCCTGCGCGGTGCGCAAGTCGCGGGTGCGTTCTTCGACCAGGCGCTCGAGTTCTTCGCGATTGCGCTGACGGACCTTGGCCAGCCGCCAGCGCTGATTGAGAAACAGCAACAAAAACACCAGCGCCAGCCACACTCCGGCGGCAGCCAGCGCGGCGTTGCGCAATTCCTCGAAAGCCACGTGCGGGCGGCGCAGCAGGTGCAGGGTCCAGCCCTCGGTCGTCAGTGGTAGCGATTCCCAAAGATAGTCGGCAGTGCCGTCCGGGCCCTCGACCCGGCGCAGATCGCTGTTGTCATCGAAGCGCCTTAGCGGCAAATGAGTCAGCGGTACCAGCGATTGTTTGTCGTACTGACGCGTGGATTTGATCTCGGCCAGATCGCCCGCGCTCAGCGGCCGCAAGGCGCGATAACGCCAACCGGGTTGATTGGCGATGAAGGTGATCCCGCGCGCATCGCTGACCAGCAGCGTGTCGCTGCCCTGGCTCCATTCGCGCTCCAGCTCGGGAAATTCCAGCTTGACCACCATCGCACCGAGGAACTCGCCGTCGTCGCCGAGCACCGCGCTGGAAAGGAAATAACCGGGAATCCCACTGGTCACACCCACCGCGTAAAAACGTCCGGTGCCTTGGGTGCGAGTCTGGCTGAAGTAAGGGCGGAAGCCGTAATTGTGACCCACGTAGCTACTGGGCAAGCGCCAGTTGCTGGCGGCGACGGCCCGGCCGGTGCGATCCAGCAATTCAAGGGTCGAGGATTGCGCTGCACCGTTGATTTTTTCCAGCTTCAGATTCAGTGCCGCTTGCTGCGCGGCGTCGACAGGGCCAGCCAGCGCCGAACGCAATTGCGGATCCAGCGCCAGCACGGCGGGCAGGGCGCGGTAGCGATCAATCAGCGTGTGCAGTGAATTGGCGTACAGCGCCAGTTGCTGGTTGGCGCGCGCGGCGTCTTCTTCCTGCGCCTGCCGCTCGGCGTGGCGCATGGCGAGCGTCGCGGCCACGACCGTGCCGGCAATGATCAGCAGGGAATACAACGACAGACGCAGGGTACGGGAAGTCGGCAGCATGCTGGGCGCAAACGGTCAGAAAAGTCGGGCCGAGACCATAGCATGGCCCCGGCCCGCGTGCTCGCTGTCGCGGTATGTCCTTGTTGGTGCGTCGGGTGACCTCACTCAGCCTGGCAGATTCCAGCCGAGGCCAAACGAGCGGAAACCGTTTGGGCGGCTGCATGAGCATCTCGGTGGCGGATCAAGCCCATCACAGGGTGTTTTATGGCGCTCGGTCATCGTCATCGTCAACGAAAAACGGCCGGGGCATCTTTGCGGATGCACCGGCCGTTTTCATGACGCCAGAAGCTTACTGCACTTCCACCGCCAGACTTTCGCTGATCTTCTGTTGCCAGATTGCGGGACCGGTGATGTGCACCGACTCACCTTTGCTGTCCACCGCCACGGTGACCGGCATGTCCTTGACCTCGAACTCGTAGATCGCTTCCATGCCCAGCTCGGCAAACGCCAGCACCTTGGACTTCTTGATCGCTTGCGCAACCAGGTAAGCGGCGCCGCCGACAGCCATCAGGTACACAGCCTTGTTGTCCTTGATCGCCTCGATCGCGGTCGGGCCACGCTCGGACTTGCCGATCATGCCCAACAGGCCGGTCTGCTCAAGGATCTGGCGGGTGAACTTGTCCATCCGCGTCGCGGTGGTCGGGCCGGCAGGGCCAACCACTTCGTCACCGACCGGATCAACCGGGCCGACGTAGTAGATGAAGCGACCCTTGAGGTCGACCGGCAGGGTTTCGCCCTTGTTGAGCATTTCGACCATGCGCTTGTGCGCCGCGTCGCGACCGGTGAGCATCTTGCCGTTGAGCAGCACGGTTTCGCCCGGCTTCCAGCTCTGCACGTCTTCCGGAGTCAGGGTGTCGAGGTTGACGCGACGGGCCGACGGGCCAGCTTCCCAGACGATTTCCGGGTAGGCGTCCAGCGGTGGCGCTTCCAGCGAGGCCGGGCCGGAACCGTCGAGCACGAAGTGTGCGTGACGGGTGGCAGCGCAGTTGGGGATCATGCACACCGGCAGCGAGGCCGCGTGTGTCGGGTAGTCCATGATTTTCACGTCGAGCACGGTGGTCAGGCCACCCAGGCCCTGGGCGCCGATGCCCAACTGGTTGACCTTCTCGAACAGCTCCAGACGCATTTCTTCGATGCGGTTCTGCGGGCCACGGGCCTTGAGCTCGTGAATGTCGATGGATTCCATCAACACTTCCTTGGCCATCACCGCGGCTTTCTCGGCGGTGCCGCCGATACCGATGCCGAGCATGCCCGGTGGGCACCAGCCGGCGCCCATGGTCGGGACGGTCTTCAATACCCAGTCAACGATCGAGTCGGACGGGTTGAGCATGGCCATTTTCGACTTGTTCTCGGAACCGCCGCCCTTGGCCGCCACGTCCACTTCCACGGTGTTGCCCGGGACGATGGAGTAATGGATCACGGCCGGGGTGTTGTCCTTGGTGTTCTTGCGAGCGCCCGCCGGGTCGGCGAGGATCGAGGCGCGGAGGACGTTTTCCGGCAGGTTGTAGGCGCGACGCACGCCTTCGTTGATCATGTCGTCCAGGCCCATGGTGGCGCCATCCCAGCGCACGTCCATGCCGACACGCACGAACACGGTGACGATACCGGTGTCCTGGCAGATCGGGCGGTGGCCGGTCGCGCACATGCGCGAGTTGATCAGGATCTGCGCCATCGAATCACGGGCCGCTGGCGATTCTTCGCGCAGGTAGGCTTCGTGCATCGCCTGGATGAAATCGACGGGGTGGTAATAGGAAATGAACTGCAGGGCGTCGGCAACGCTCTGAATCAGGTCGTCTTGCTTGATCACGGTCATGAGTCGCGCTCCTCTAAAAGACGGGAACATTCAATAAGGTGCCTGCGGCTTGGGTGCATCGGTCGGTCGCAAGCACCTTTCAAGGCACGCCGGGGCTGCTGGCGCGACGCTAAAAAGGCGCGGCAGTATACCGCGCATCAAAGGGGCATACACGCGCCGGCAGTCATTCGTTGGTCGCATGTCTTTCGCATATTCCTGTAGGAGCTGCCGCAGGCTGCGATCTTTTGATTTTGTTTTTAAGGTCAAGATCAGAAGATCGCAGCCTGCGGCAGCTCCTACACTGAATATGTGGGTTTTTGACGCCATTTTCCCGGCCCGAAAATCGGTGGTCATTTAGCGACCGGGCCTCTAAAGTGGCATCCGGTCTGTAGAGTAGGACACTCGGTCAGCCTCCTATCGCACGGTGAGTCAACGATTGACCCATAACGCCATTCAACGCCTTTTGCTTAAACGCTTCGCCCTCGCTGCGGCCACCTACGGATTGGCTTTGCTGCTGCTGTGGCTGGCGTTTTTCACCGGGCATTACCAGCAATCGCTTAGTGGCGTTGCCATCGGCAGTGCCCTGGTGGTCATCAGCCAGGCGACGCTGTTCGGGCTGTTCTGGAGCGGTCGCAACCAGCGCTTCGTCGACCCCAGCCTGACCGAAGCGCAAGTATTGATGGGACTGGGCTGGCAGACCTGGCTGATCGCCCATGTCGACGAGGCGCGCGGCGCGTTTCTGGTGTTCTATGTGCTGATCCTGCTGTTCGGCCTGTTTCATCTCACGCGACACGTGTTCATCCGGTGCGCGCTGCTGGTGTTTTTCAGTTTCTGCGCGATCACCCTGTGGGACGCCTACCACTTGCGCCTCGCCGAGCCTGCGCTTGCGGCATTGCAGGTGTGCATTCTGGCGATGGTGCTGGCGTGGCTGGTGCTCTACGCCCGGTTTGTGCAGGTTTCGCGGCAACGCCAGCGGCAACGTCGGTTTGCCTTGCAGGCGCATCAGGACACCTTGCGCGGGATGATGCGTCAGCTAGAAGATCTGGTTGCCACCGACGAATTGACCGGGCTGTTCAATCGCCGACACTTCCTGCGCATCGCCTCGCGCGAGCTGAATGAGCTGGACAGCAACGTGATGCA
Source organism: Pseudomonas sp. TSRC2-2 (assembly GCF_049897785.1). Classification (NCBI taxonomy): domain Bacteria; kingdom Pseudomonadati; phylum Pseudomonadota; class Gammaproteobacteria; order Pseudomonadales; family Pseudomonadaceae; genus Pseudomonas; species Pseudomonas sp. TSRC2-2. The sequence goes on along the minus strand of NZ_JAFCWZ010000005.1, from coordinate 315,760 downwards.
CGGGCTGGCGCTGATCGATCTGGATCACTTCAAACGCATCAATGACCTGCATGGCCACGCGGCCGGCGATCAGGTGCTGCAAGCGTTTGCCGGCGTGGCGCAAGCCTGCTTGCGCGATGGCGACGTGCTGGCTCGCTATGGTGGCGAGGAATTCGTGGTGCTGGTGCCCGACTGCGATGCCGAACGGCTGACGGCCTGTTGCGAACGCTTGCGCATTGCCTTCAGCGAGGTTGAATTGATGGGCCTGCAAGTGCGTAATCTGAGCCTGTCGGCGGGCATGACCCTGCTGTCCGTCGGCGATGATCTGGACGAAGCCTTGCAGCGTGCCGATCAGGCGCTGTACCGGGCCAAGCGTGACGGACGCAATCGTTGTGCCGCCGCGTGGGAGAACGTCGATGCCTGAATTGCGTGTCGGTGATCGGCAGTGGACGGTTGAAGCGGGCAGCAACCTGCTCGACAGTCTCAATCAAAACGGTGTCGCCGTGCCCTACAGCTGTCGCGCCGGCAGTTGCCACACCTGTCTGGTGCAATGCGTGCAAGGCCTGCCCAGCGACAACCGCCCGGACGCCTTGAGCGCCGAACAACGCCTGCAAGGCTGGCGGCTGGCCTGCCAATGCCAGGTAACAGAAGATCTGCAGGTGCACACTTTCGATCCGATCGCCGACGGTCGCCCGGCGCTGGTCGAGGCGCTGGACTGGCTCAGCGGCAACGTTCTGCGCCTGCGCCTGACCCCGCAACGGCCACTGCGCTACAGCGCTGGCCAGCATCTGGTGCTGTGGATCGGCCACGTCGCCCGTCCGTACTCGCTGGCAAGCCTGCCGCAAGAAGACCGATTCCTTGAATTTCACCTCGATTGCCGTCAGCCCGGCGAATTCATCGACGCTGCGCGCAAGCTGCAGATCGGCGACTCGATCCGCCTCGGCGAACTGCGCGGCGGCGCCTTGCACTACGACCCGGACTGGCACGCCCGGCCGCTGTGGCTGCTGGCCGCCGGCACCGGTTTAGGCCCATTGTTCGGCGTGTTGCGCGAAGCCTTGCGGCAGGATCACCAAGGCGCTATCCGCGTCATTCACCTGGCCCATGACGAACGCGAGCACTATTTGGCCAAACCCCTTGCCGCACTGGCCGCGCAGCGCGAAAACCTCAGCGTCGAGCTATGGACAGCGGCCGGGTCGGCCGACGCCCTGGCGCAACTGCGCCTTGTTTCCCGGCAGACCCTGGCCTTAGTCTGCGGCTCGACGGCCAGCGTCGACGCCTTCGCCAAGCGCTTGTACCTGGCCGGATTGCCGCGCAATCAACTGCTGGCCGACGTGTTCCTGTCCCGGGGTTGAGCGCTGATTTTTCAGACGCGAGACATGCCATGCCTGACACCATTTTGCTCGAACGCGAAGGCGGTTTGCTGACGCTTCGCCTCAACCGCCCGGACAAGAAAAACGCCCTGACCCGCGCCATGTACAGCCGTCTCGCCGAGGCGCTGGAGCTGGCCGGCAACGACCCGCAGATCAATGCTGTGCTGATCAGCGGCAGCGCCGAGTGCTTCACGGCCGGCAACGACATCGCCGATTTCCTCGAGCAACCGCCGAGCGACCTCGACAGCCCGGTGTTTCACTTCATGCTCAATCTGCTCGAATGCCGCAAACCGGTGATCGCCGCTGTCGCCGGTGCCGCGGTGGGTATCGGCACGACCCTGTTGCTGCACTGCGATCTGGTCTATGTCAGCCGTGACGCCCGGCTGCGCATGCCATTCGTCAATCTTGGTTTGTGCCCGGAATTCGGTTCCAGCCTGATCCTGCCGCGCTTGCTCGGTCAGGCGAAAGCGGCGCAGCTGTTGTTGCTCGGCGAAGGTTTCAGTGGTGAACAGGCTGCGCAGTGGGGGATTGCCACTCAAGCGCTGGACAGCGGTGAAGCGGCGTTGAGCAAGGCGCGGGAAATGGCGCTGCGTTTTGATGACTTGCCGACCGAAGCGGTACGCATCAGCAAGCAGTTGATGCGAGCGCCGGATCGCGAGTTGTTGCGCAAGGCGATCGAGCACGAGAGTGCGTTGTTCACTCAGCGCCTGCGTTCGCCGGAGGCATTGGCGGCGCTGACCGGATTTATCAAACGGCATTGAGATTTTCGCTGAACGTGCCGGCCTCTTCGCGAGCAAGCTCGCTCCCACATGGGAATGCGGTCCCTGTGGGAGCGAGCTTGCTCGCGAAGAGGGCAGATCAGTCGACAGCTCTTCCAGAGCAGTAAACAAAAAACCCCGGCACTCACATGCCGGGGCTTTTTTTTTCAGCGTGTCACTCAGACCTGAGGGTCACCCACGTGCAGGATCTTCATGCCATTGGTGCCACCGGTGGTGTGGTAGCTGTCGCCCTTGGTCAGGATGACCCAGTCGCCTTTTTCCACGACGCCGCGCTTGGTCAGTTCGTCGATGGCTTTCTGGCTGACTTCGTGCGGTTCCAGCGAGGCCGGATCGAACGGAATGGTGTAGACGCCACGGAACATCGCCGCGCGGGCCTGGGCTTCGCGGTGCGGGGTGAACGCGTAGATCGGCACCGAAGAGCGGATACGCGACATGATCAGCGGGGTGAAGCCGCTTTCAGTCAGGGCGATGATCGCTTTGACGCCCGGGAAGTGGTTGGCGGTGTACATGGTCGCCAGCGCAATGCTTTCGTCGCAGCGGCTGAATTCCTTGCCGATACGGTGGCTGGAGGTCTTGCCGGTCGGGTGCTTCTCGGCGCCGACGCAGATGCGCGCCATGGCCTGCACGGCTTCCAGCGGGTAGAGGCCTGCGGCGGATTCGGCCGAGAGCATCACGGCGTCGGTGTAGTCAAGCACGGCGTTGGCCACGTCGGACACTTCGGCGCGGGTCGGCATCGGGTTCTGGATCATCGACTCCATCATCTGGGTCGCCACGATCACTGCCTTGTTGTGGCGACGTGCGTGCAGAATGATTTTCTTCTGAATGCCCACCAGCTCGGCATCGCCGATTTCCACACCGAGGTCACCACGGGCAACCATTACCGCGTCGGAAGCCTTGATCAGACCGTCGAGGGTTTCGTCGTCGGCCACGGCTTCGGCGCGTTCGATCTTCGCCACCAGCCAGGCAGTGCCGCCGGCTTCGTCGCGCAGTTGACGGGCATATTCCATGTCGGCAGCGTCACGCGGGAAGGACACCGCGAGGTAGTCGACTTCCATTTCCGCAGCGAGCTTGATGTCGGCCTTGTCTTTTTCAGTCAGGGCCGGGGCAGTCAGGCCGCCACCGCGACGGTTGATGCCTTTGTGGTCCGAGAGCGGGCCGCCGATGGTCACGGTGCAATGCAAGGCATCGTCAGTCTGGGTATCAACGCGCATCACCACACGGCCGTCGTCGAGCAGCAGCTCGTCGCCCACGCCGCAGTCCTTGACCAGATCCGGGTAATCGATGCCGACCACCTGCTGGTTGCCTTCGGTCAACGGATGGCTGGTGGAAAAGGTGAACTTGTCACCGATCTTCAGCTCGATCTTCTTGTTGGCGAATTTGGCGATACGGATTTTCGGGCCTTGCAGGTCACCGAGCAGGGCGACAAAGCGGCCGTGCTTGGCAGCCAGGTCACGCACCAGCTTCGCGCGAGCCTTGTGCTCGTCGGGGGTGCCGTGGGAGAAGTTCAGACGGGCAACGTCCAGACCAGCCAGAATCAGCTGTTCGAGAACTTCCGGCGAGTTACTGGCCGGGCCAAGGGTAGCGACGATTTTGGTACGACGGACGGACATGCAAAGACTCCTGAGTTCAAGCGCCAGCGAAGGCTACTATGCTCAGAAGGTGTAGTCATTGTTCGTTTGCACTACTTATCGTTTTCTTTATTGAACCGACAACTGGCACAAACACTGCTGAAGATTTCACGGCAGGGGTCGATACAGAGCACAAGACAGGAGAACCCCCATGCGATTGTTGCCCATTGCCGCCCTTGCCCTCAGCGTCCTCGCCATGACGGGCTGCACCCGTTGGTCGATGAACCATCATTTGAACAACGCCTACAGCGCCTATGATCGCGGCAATTGCGAGCAGGTCATGCTTGAGCTGTCCAAGGTCGAACGCGCCAGCCGCGCCCGCCCTTACGTGTGGCCGGAAGTGTCGATGATGCGCGGCCAGTGCCTGGAGCGGCAGAAGTTGTACATCGACGCGGTGCAGACCTACCAGTTCATCATCGCTTCGTACCCGAACAGCGAATACGCCTACCGCGCTCGTGCGCGTCTGGAAACCTTGCAGAGCCTGGGCCATTACCCGACGCGCAGTGCCGCGGCAGTGGTGCGGCCGACACGCTTCTAACGGCGCTTCTCATACAAATTCTGGCCGTCTGTACAAGCTCCGCTATAGTCAAGGAAACCGTTTGGAGCCTTGTCTCGTTAACGGCGCAACACCTGCGACTGGCAGTGGTAGAGGTGACGGCGATTGGTGCGCCGTTCACACCGGAAGCGGGGAGAGCGGGCCTGCCGCACAGGTTCGTTCCGAAGCACAGATGCGGCTCCGTGACGGAGCCCTGCATGGCGAACCGCACATCATGTTTACCGACCGCCGGATCGAACGGCATCAGTTGCCGTATTACCTCAGAGTGTTCAACAGCGTCACCGACAAACCCGTCGGCTTTCTCGGCAATGTGTCTGCAGACGGGCTGATGCTGATCAGCCAGCTGCCAATGATGGTTGGCGCCGATTTCCAGTTACGCCTCAAGGTTCCCGCCCGCGATGGCAGCCAGCAGATCATCGATTTCAGCGCCTGTTGCGTGTGGTGCCATGAAGACGCCACGCCGCTGCACTACGACGCCGGTTTCATCCTGCGGCGCGCGCCGGCGGAGTTCGGGCAACTGATTCTGGCGTTGCAGCAGTACTTCAGTTTTCAGCCGCTGCCGGCGTCGGCCTGAGTCGATGGCGCCAAGCGCTTGGCAGGCACGCCTGCACCGACGACGGGGATCACAGCGACGCGGTACTTTTCCAGCTCAGATACTGCGTCACCAGCTCGGTGCCCAATTGCGCGGGCCGAATATCCATTACGGCAACGCCATGAGCATTCAACCGTTCATGGCGTTCGGCCCGCTCATTCAGGTAATTCACCGTCCCGCAGTAAGCCAGCGCCTCGGGCAGCGTATGCACGCTGGTCTGGCGCAACGTATCCAGTGCTTCCTCACGCAGACTTGCCACCAATATCCGATGCTGCGCGCTCAGGCGTCTGACCGCGGCCAGCAGTTGATCATCGTCATCGCGCACATTGGTCACCAGCACTACCAGCGCCCGGCGCTGTTGTCGGGCCAATAACTGGTTGGCCGCCGCCTGATAATCGGCAGGACGCCGCGTGGTCTCCAGATCATGCACAGCGTTGAGCAAGACGTTCAGTTGACCGCTGCGTTTGGCTGGCGCCACGTGGCACGGCTTGTCACTGGCAAAGGTACTCAGGCCCACCGCATCGCCCTGGCGCAACGCAACATAAGCGAGCAACAGGCAGGCATTGAGCGCGTGATCGAAGTGCGATAGCTCATCGTCCTGACTGCGCATCTGGCGGCCGCAATCAAGCAGAAAAATGATCTGTTGATCACGTTCATCTTCATATTCGCGGGCAATCGGCGTGCGCTGGCGGGCAGTGGCTTTCCAGTCGATCTGGCGCAGGCTGTCGCCTTCACGGAATTCGCGCAGCTGATGGAATTCCATGCCCTGACCGCGACGTTGTCGCTGGCGTACGCCGAGCTGGCTGAGCCAGTTGTCGACGGCGCGCAATTCACCGCCGTAGAGCCGAGCGAAGTCCGGGTAGACGCGGGTCTCGTCACTGATGCTGAGCAGGCGTTTGCCGGACCATAACCCCAAGGGGCTCGGCAGATTGACTTCGCACTGTGCGAAGCTGAAACGCCCACGTTTGGCCGGGCGCAGACGGTAGCGGATCTGGCTGCAATAGCCAGGTTGAAGTTCAACCACCATCGGCAGGTGATCAAACTCGAGACCGTCGGGTATGTGGTCGAAGAGTCTAATGTTCAATGGCTCGACGAATTCATGCGCAATGTCCACCTGCACGTCTGTCCAGCGCCCGAGCGCCAGGCTGCCGGGCATCTGCCGCGTGATGTGCGGCGACGGCAGGCGTGCAAGGCGCACCGCGTCAATAACTGCCAACGCCATCAGCGCCAGGAGCAAACCCCAGTTGATCGACATCAGGCTCGACGGTATCTCGGTGCCGAGTGCCTGAACGGCACCGAGCACACTGCTGACGACCAGCAGCAGGGCCAGCCAGATCAACAGCAGCCGAGACGGTTTCACAGGCGCGGCGCCGGCACTTGATCGAGCAATTGCGCGAGCACCTGATCGACCTGCAAACCTTCGATATCCAGCTCCGGCGCGATGCGCACGCGATGGCGCAGCACGGCCAGCGCGCAGCCTTTGATGTCATCCGGAATGACAAACTCGCCGCCGCGCAACAACGCCCGGGCACGGGCGCAGCGCACCAGAGCGATCGAGGCGCGCGGCCCGGCGCCGAGGCTCAGGCCCGGCCAGGTGCGCGTGCTGCGCGCCAGGCGTACGGCATAGTCGAGGACCTGATCGTCGAGCTGCAAATCACTGGCGATACGTTGCAGTGCTTGGACATCTTTCGCCTGCAACACCGTGCGCAGCGGTTGCACGTCGAGCATGTCGGCGCGGGTCGAGCGACACACCTGGCGGACCATGTTCAGTTCTTGATCGGCGTCCGGGTAATCCATGCGCACCTTGAGCATGAAGCGGTCGAGCTCGGCTTCCGGCAGTGGATAAGTACCTTCCTGTTCGATCGGGTTCTGCGTGGCGAGCACCATGAACGGTTGCGCAATGGGCAGGGCGCGGCCCTCGAGCGTGACCTGGCGCTCCTGCATGGCTTCGAGCAACGCCGCCTGGGTTTTCGCCGGGGCGCGGTTGATCTCGTCAGCCAGTAACAGATTGGTGAACAGCGGGCCTTTGCGCAGCTTGAACTGTTCGGTCTGCAAGTCATACACGGCGTGGCCGGTGACGTCGCTGGGCATCAGGTCCGGGGTGAACTGGATGCGTGCAAACTCACCACCGAAACAACGTGCCAAGGCTCGCACCAGCAAGGTCTTGCCCAAGCCGGGCACGCCTTCGAGCAGCACGTGGCCGCCGGCAATCAGCGCGGTCAGCACGTCGTCGATCACCGCCTCCTGACCGAACAGCGCCTTGTTCAATTCGTTGCGCACGGCCTGCGCCAACTGGCTGGCACGCTGGCGTTGCTGGGCAGCGTGAGTCGCGCTGCCGGGCTCGATCTGTTCAGTCATAACGCGTTCCTCAAGGTTTGCAGATGAGCGACCTGACGACTGAATTCGGCGCTGGACAAGCGCTGTTTCGGACGTGGGCTCAGGGCCTGGCTGATGGCGCGGGTGGGTTGCCGGGTCAGGCGTGATAGCGCCAGCCATTGTTCGGCCACATTCAATTGATCGAAACCGGGATAGCGATGGCGGGCGCGGCGCAGGATGTCCTGCTGCAATGCTTGCAGCAGGACATCTTGGCCGTTGTGGCGCAGCAGGAAATCGGCGCTGGCGCGCAAATGCTCCAGCAGTTGACGCCGACCCGCCCGCGCCGGCATTTGCACTGGCCCGTGGCGCACGCTTGCCTGCCACAGCCACAGGCCGACCAAGGCGAGCAGGGCGACGATCGCCTGCGGAAAATAGCGCCAGAGCAACGTCCAGAGTCCATCATGCGCGGTGTTGTAAATCACGGTCACGTCGGTGTCGGCGCTCAGATACCAGAGCAGCCAGGCATTGTCGTATTGGCCGATGGCCGGGGTTTTCCATAGCTCGGCATCGGTGACTACGGTGACTGTCCCGAGGCCGTACACCCGTTGCATCATGTGCGTGGCTCTGGCGCTGTTGGCCCAGGCTTGGGCAACGTTGTTCGGGTCATCGAGGTGGAAGTCGGTGTCGAAACTGGCGTAGGCCGGCGCGTCTTCATCTTCCAGGTACAACTTGGTCAGTTTCGCAAAGCGATCCTTTTCCACTTCTTGCGGAGGATCTTTCAAATCCTTGCTCAGCGATTGGTGCAATTGCACCCGGTCGAGCAAAAGATCGTTGCTTTGCCCGGTTTGCGCATCCCACAGCGACTCGGCGACAAACACCAGGCGTCCGCCGGCGCGAGTCCAGTTCAACACTTGATCGACTTCTCGCGGCGTCATCCGTGCGCGCTCGCCGAACAACAGCAAGGTGTGGCCGTGTGGATCGATCTGCGGCAGCACCGCGAGGGTCTCGGCGTGACTGACCGCGAGGCCGCGCTCGCGCAGGAACATTTCTGCCGCCAGATACGGGTTGGCTTGCGCCGTGGGCGAGGGGCCGTGATCGACGACTTCCTCATATGGCCGGGCTTGGAGGTAGAGGAACAGGCTCAAACCGCCCAGCAGCAAAAGCGCCAGCGCACCCAGTGACCAGCCGATGCGCCGGTTCAATGCCGCGACCCTTTGCTGAACAGCTCACGCCAGCCGTTGCACAGTTCTGCTTGCAGGTGCGCGGCTGGAAGTCGGTGCCCATAGGCCACGTTCTGCCAGTGAACTGTCAGGTTGCGGCTGTAAGCGAGCAGGTCGGGGCGTTGCAATTGCTCGATGCGTTGGAGGATCTGGTTTTCGGTATCGGCGGCAGTCAGCGTCAGCCCGAAATCGTGCAGCAGGTGGCTGAGCAGGCCGCGATAAAGCAGACCCAGCGCGGCACGAGGTTCGCTCAGCCACAATTGTTCGGCGCTGGCGGCGACGTCGTCCGGAAGGGTTTCACGGTTCAGATCGAGGCCGAAGACTTGTGGCGCCGCCGCTCGTTTGCGGCGCACTGGCAGGTTCGGACGAGGACTGACGAAGGCCTGGAGAAATTCGCGATACCGCCAGAGCAGCCAGCCCAGGGCGGCGATCAACGCGCCCCAGAGCAGCACCTCAATCAGGCTGGCAAAGGTGTCGAGGTGCCGACCATCGAGCCAGCCGAGCAGGGTTTTCAGCCACTGCGGTGCCTCCCCCGTCTGCCCTTCCTTGGCCGGGCTCGCCGGGTCGTCGGCGAAGCGGTAGCGGGTGACGCTCTCCTTGTTCTTGAACGGCGGTTGTTCAAGCAATGACTGGATGCTGTCGCGCGCGGCCTGGCTGGTCAGCGGCTGATTGAGCAGTCGTGGTGCGTGCGGCGCATCGCTGGCCCATACCGGTTGCAGGTTCGGCAGCAACAGGCACGCGGCGAGCAACACACCGAGCACGCCGTTGTTCAAGCGCTGGCGCAAACGGCGGAAGACCAGCTCGATATCCCAGGCTTCCAGTTGCGTGCGGCGATTAAGGTAGAGGCTGAAGCCGCAGGCAACATAAATCGGCTCCCAGACCACCAGGATCAGCGCGTAAAAAGCGTTGGTCAGGTGTTCCAGCCAACGCCAGTCCCGATCGGCTGCGAGCAGCAGCGACTGCCAGTCCCAGTCGGTTTCGATTTGCTGCGGCAACAACAGGTAGAACAGGACCATCAGGCCGATCCACAGCGCGGTTTCCAGATGCACGCCGATAATTGTCAGCCATTGCGCAGCGCCGCCGTTGCGTTGCAGCAGCACCTGCAAGCGTTGTTGTCGAACTTCGCCGTCGAGACCTTCGAGTTGTGTCACCGGCAGCGCAAAGCTGCGGGTCAGGCTCAGCCGTCGCCAGGTCAGGCTAGCCAGCAGTTGCGGCTTGAGAAGGCGCGGCCATTCACGCAGGGCTTGTTTGAGCGTCGGGGTTTCGCCGAACAGTGCTTTGGAGAGGATGTATAACGGCAGGCGTTCGTAGGCCGGTTTCAGCCACCAGAAAATGAACACCGCCAGCGATGGCCAGTCCCACAACAGCAGGCTGAACAGGGCGAACAGCGGCAGGGTAACGATCGCCCAACTGGTCATCAACAACCGGCGATGCTGCTGGCTCATCAACACGCCCAGGTCCATGGCTTCCCAGGTCGTGCGCGGGCGGATCACGACGCTGGCGTCACTCAGGCGCATGGCGGGTCTTTCCGGCAAACAACAGATAAACCGCGACGGCCAGCCACAGCGCGGCGCCGACTGCATATTTGGTCAGTGGCGTGACACTGGCTTTCGACGACCAATACGCCTCGATGAACGCTGCAATCAGCAAGAACAGCATGACCCCGCAGACCAGCAACACGCTTTTGCGCGCAGCCAGGCGCAGTGCCTCGCCGCGTGTCAGGCGTCCCGGTGCGATCAGCGCCCAGCCCAGCTTGAGCCCCGCCGCGCCGGCGAGGGCAATGCCGGTCAGTTCGAATGCGCCGTGGCCGATCACGAACGACCAGAAGGTCTGGCCGAAGCCGATTTCGCTTAGGTGTCCGGCCACCGCGCCGATGATCATGCCGTTGTAGAGCAGAAAAAAACCGCTGCCAACGCCCATCAGCAAACCGCTGGCGAAGGTCTGAAAGGCGATGCCCGTGTTGTGCATCACGTAATAGCCGAACATCACCCAGTCTTCACTCGCCGCGCGTTCCGCCGAGCGTCCGAGGTGACCAGCGACTGGATCGTACATGCCTTGCATTTCGCGCACCTGTTCGGCCGGGATCAGGTTGTAGATCAGTTCGGGAAACAGATACACCAGCACGCCGAAACCGATCAGGCTGGCGAAGAACAGCAGACTGGCGACCGCGACAAAGCGCCACTCCTCGCGCACCAGTCGCGGGAAATCGGCGAGGATAAAACTGATTATCTGCGCGCCGAGGCGACTGCGATGCCGGTACAGCTGTTGATGGCCGCGCAGCACCTGTTGCTGCAATGAATCGATCAGAAAACTGCTGTAGCCGCGCTCCTGTGCCAAGGCCAGGTGTTGGCAGAGGCGTCGATAGGATTTGGGGAAAGCGGCCACTTGCGAGGTGTCCTTACCGTGCTCGAGACGTTCGAGCGCCGAGGCGAAGCGCTCCCATTCGGCCTTGTGGCGGGTTTCGAACAGGCTTTGCTTCATGGGCTCGGCCCCAACAAACCGCGCGCGATGCCGTTGAGTTCGACCACCGCTTCAGACGCGCAAATATGCAGCGGCTGGGCCAGCAATGTAGCCAGCTCATTGACCCGCGCGGGGGACAACTGGGCCTGACGCTCGGCGAAACCGAGCACCGCGCGTTGTTCGCTGAGTGTGAGAACAACGGGGGAGCGACGAGGTTCAGCGTCAGGCAATTGCGGGCGGTTCAGCGGACGTTCGCTGTAAACCACCAGCGTGCCGGCAGCGATATCGCCCAGGCGTTTGAAGGTCGGGTGTTGCAGGCAACTGAGTGCACCGAGGAAATAGCCGAATGGCAGCAGGTCGACAAAACGCAACAGGTTGCGCAATAGCGAGGCAGACCAGCCGATCGGCGTGCCGTCGTCGTGTACGACGCGCAACCCCAGCCATTGCTTACCCGGCGAGCGGCCCTGACGCAGCACCTCAAACAGCACCATGTACCACCAACTGATGGCAAACAGCAGTAGCGAGCCGAGGCCCATGCCAAGCCTGCCGAGAAACGCCAGTGCGATAAACAGCACGCCGAGGATCAAGCCGCGAATGCCCAGATCGATGGCAAACGCCACGGCGCGCACCATCAACCCGGCGGGACGCAACGGCAGGTCGATGCCTTCCGGCGTTTCGACCTGATGACGCGTATCCAGCGGCGGGGCCAGCGGCGCTTTCCTTGGCGGTGCTGTGGGTTCGAGCATGGGCTACCTGATGTTCGCCTGTTCGGGATGCAAGTGCGCCTGATGCTAGCAGCCTCTCGGGGGGGAACGACATCACTATGTATTGCACAGCGTTAACCGCCATGCAAAGGCTGACCATACTGGCCCTGTGGGAGCCAGCTTGCTCGCGAACGCTTAGTGACAGGCAGCAGCGATGTTGAATGTGCTGGCCCCTTCGCGAGCAAGCACGCTCCCACAGTACGAGTACCCATAAGCTGTAGGAAATTGGAAAAAGTGCTGTTTGAGGGATAGGAGACTGGCTCCGGGGTCGGCTGAGCGCCTAGACTTCGCCGATCTTCTGTTCAGGATTCGCCCGTGACTTCAATCTTCTGGTACGACTACGAAACCACTGGCATCAATCCGCGCAACGACCGTCCGCTGCAAGTGGCCGGGATCCGTACCGACCATGCGCTCAACGAAATCGACGAGCCGGTCAATCTCTATTGCCAGCCCAGCGAAGACATCCTGCCGCATCCGGCGGCGTGCGCGATCACTGGAATCACCCCTGGCCAGCTCGCCGAAAAAGGCCTGAGCGAAGCCGATTTCATGACTCGCGTGCATGCGCAACTGGCTGCACCGGGTACGTGTGGCGCCGGTTACAACACCTTGCGTTTCGACGATGAGATGACCCGCTACAGTCTCTATCGCAATTTTTTCGACCCCTACGCCCGTGAATGGCAGGGTGGCAACAGTCGCTGGGATCTGATTGATGTGGTGCGCGCCGCTTACGCATTGCGCCCCGATGGTCTGGTCTGGCCGACCGGTGACGATGGCCGGGTAACCCTCAAACTCGAACGGCTGACGGCGGCCAATCACATCGATCACGGGCACGCTCACGAAGCGTTGTCGGATGTGCGCGCCACCATCGCGTTGGCGCGGTTGATTCGCGAGAAACAGCCCAAGCTCTATGAGTGGCTGTTCCAGCTGCGCAGTAAACAGAAAGTCATGGATCAGATTCGTCTGTTACAACCGCTGGTGCATGTGTCCGGGCGTTTCTCGGCGGCGCGCAGTTATGTCGGTGTGGTGTTGCCGCTGGCCTGGCACCCGAAGAATCGCAACGCCTTGATCGTCTGTGATCTGCATCTTGATCCGCAAGGGTTGCTGGACCTTGATGCACAAACCCTGCGCCAGCGTTTATACACCCGCCGCGATGAATTGGCTGAAGGTGAATTGCCCGTGCCGCTCAAGCTGATCCATATCAATCGTTGCCCGGTGGTGGCGCCGTTGGCGGTATTGCGTGCGCAAGATCAGCAACGCCTCGGCCTGGAGATGGCGGTTTATCAGGAGCGGGCACTGCGACTAACTGACGCACAGCAAGTCTGGAAAGATAAAATCGCGGCGATTTATGCCAGCGAAGATTTCACTCCCAGCGAAGATCCGGAGCAGCAGTTGTACGATGGATTTATCGGTGACCGAGATCGCCGTCTATGCGAGCAAGTTCGAACGGCCGATCCTGCGCAATTAGCACAAGAGCAGTGGCCTTTCGATGATGAACGTTTGCCCGAATTACTTTTTCGATATCGAGCACGCAACTTTCCAGAGACCCTGGATGTCGCCGAGCAAGAACGCTGGAAATTATTTTGTCGCCAGCGTCTGACGCAACCTGAGGCAGGTGCGCCGAATACCGTGCAGTCATTTATCGAAGCTGCCGAGCAATGGTCACTTAGTGCGACGCCATTGCAGCGAGAGGTGCTCAACGACTGGCAGAACTATGTCGAGGCATTACGCAAACGTTTGAAGCTTTGAAATCGAACATGCCTGGCAATAGTTTACGGGCATAAAAAAACGCCAGCGCATGCTGGCGTTTTTTGTTCGCGGATCGCTCTGCGAAGGCGTTGCGGCTTAGCCCAGCAGGGTAGCCCAGCCTTCAACCACGTCGCCGCCCCACTTGGCTTTCCACTCTTTCAGAGTCTTGTGGTTGCCACCTTTGGTTTCGATGACTTCACCGTTGTGCGGGTTTTTGTATTGCTTAACTTTGCGTGCACGCTTGGTGCCGGTAGTTTTCACTGCGCCGCCACGTGGAGCCTTGGATTTGGCTTCCGGGTCGAGCAGGGCGATGATGTCACGCAGCGATTTGGAGTATTCACCCATCAGCGTGCGCAATTTGCCTTCGAATTCCAGTTCGGCTTGCAGTTTGTCGTCTTCGGACAGGTTTTTCAGACGGGCTTGCAGTTCTTTGATGGCTTCTTCGGTGGCGCGATATTCGTTGATCAAGGACATGAGTACTACCTTTCGTAGAATGCTGAATGACAGGGGACAGTGCCGTAATAATAGTCAGGCTGTTTCATCAAGTAAACATTTAGATGGGCTTTTTATTTAAATGAGTTACAGGAGTTAGGCGCCAATTGAATGTTCAGTTAAATAATGTGATGCAGTCAGCACAGATATTTACAGTTGTCTGGCAAACCCCTCGCTAAAGCGCCACAGTCTTGACGAAAACCTGCGTCAGAAAGTCGTTTCGCCAGGCTTCGTTCCGCACGGCGCGCATGCGTACTGCAGTTTTCCTGCACAGTCGCTAGAATGGCGGCCTTTGTGAAGTTCTGGAGTTTCCCCCTCATGCGCACTTTTCGGCTGGTGATATCTTGCCCGGACCGCGTTGGCATCGTTGCCAAAGTCAGTAATTTTCTGGCCTCTCATAACGGCTGGATCACCGAAGCGAGCCACCACTCTGACAATCAAGTGGGCTGGTTCTTCATGCGTCACGAAATCCGTGCCGATTCGCTGCCGTTCGGTATCGAAGAGCTGCGCGAGAAGTTCGCGCCGATCGCCGAGGAGTTCTCGATGGACTGGCGCATCACCGACACCGAGCAGAAAAAACGCGTTGTACTGATGGCCAGCCGTGAATCCCACTGCCTGGCCGACCTGCTGCACCGCTGGCACAGCGACGAACTGGATTGCGAGATCTCCTGCGTGATTTCCAACCACGACGACCTGCGCAGCATGGTCGAGTGGCACGGCATTCCTTATTACCACGTCCCGGTCAATCCACAGGACAAGCAGCCTGCATTCGACGAAGTGTCGCGGCTGGTCAAACAGCACGACGCCGAAGTGGTGGTGCTGGCGCGTTACATGCAAATCCTGCCGCCGGACATGTGCCGCGAATATGCGCACAAGGTCATCAACATTCATCACAGCTTCCTGCCTTCGTTCGTCGGCGCCAAGCCTTACCATCAGGCGTCTCTTCGCGGCGTCAAGCTGATCGGCGCGACTTGCCACTACGTGACTGAAGAACTGGACGCCGGCCCTATCATCGAGCAGGACGTGGTGCGTGTCAGCCACAGCGACAGCATTGAAGACATGGTGCGTTTCGGTCGTGACGTCGAGAAAATGGTGCTGGCCCGCGGCCTGCGTTATCACCTCGAAGACCGCGTGCTCGTGCACGGCAACAAGACGGTCGTGTTCTGATCGCACAGACACGCTTGAAAAACGAAGGGCTTGGGCGTTGAATCGCTCAAGCCCTTCGTCGTTCAAGCTCTTTCGCCGTTTCTGCCCGAGGAAAAACCATGAGCGATCCACTGGACAAAGCCACCTCAAAAGCGCCCGCCACCCTTGGTGAAGGTTGCCTCAGTCGCTACGATCCGGATGACATGGGTCCCGAGGACGGCACCGAATTTCCCGGCGCCGCCGCGTTGTGGGAACAGCTGAAACCAGAGTCGGACGATGAAACGGGTGACGATCTTTAGGCTTGGCGCACTTTCATCAGCTTCTTCAGCAACGGCTTGCCCAGCATCAGCACGAACACCGGGCCGCCGACCAGCAGATAGAAGTAATACGTCACCACCCGCCAGATCAGAATCGCCGCCGCTGCGGTGGATTTGCCCACCATCGGCGCGAGCAGTGCAGCCGAAGTCAATTCCGCCGCGCCGGCGCCGCCGGGTAACAGGCTGAATTGGCCGGCGCCCAGTGAGAGCATCTGCACCAGAAAACTCCAGGCCCACTGCAAGTCGGCACCGAGCCCGCGCAGGGCCAGATATAAAACGCTGTAGCGCAGCAGCCAGTGCACGCAGGTCAGGGCGAACACCTGGACCAGCGTCCGCCATGGCAGCTTCAAGGTATCGGTAAACGCCGCGAGAAAGTGCAGCAACTTGCGCGCCCAGCGTCGGCGAGTGCGCGCAGTCACGTTCATGCCTGCCAACACCCGACCGCTCAGGCGAATCAACGCCCGGTGGTAGCGCGCAATCAGCACGCAACTGAATAATCCGCCGAACAGCGACACCGCGCTGACCGTCAGTAGCCATTCGAGCCGATCGCTCAGATGCTGGAACAGTGCATAAATCAGAATCCCGCTCAGCGCGCAAAGAAAAAACAGCAGATCGCTGAGCTGATCCATGGCAAACACCGCGCTGCCTCGCGCCGGACGCACGCCGTAGCGGGCCAGCAGAGCCATGATGGTCAGCGGCCCGCCGCTGCCGCCGGGCGTGGCGCAGTATGCGAACTCGGCCGCCATCACTACGCCGAGGCTTTTCATCGGCGGGACCTTTTCACGCTGGTCGCCGAGCAACAAACGCAGGCGCAGGGTATTGATGCCCCAGCAGAGCAGGATCATGCCGAACATGATCAACAGCCAGTTCAACGGAAAGCCGCGCAGGCGTGCCCAGATTTCACCACCGCCCAACAGCAGCGGAATCAGCACCGCCGCGAGCAGGCCGATCAGCAACAACAGACTGCGCTTCATGCCGCCTGTTCCAGTTGTCCGCGCTGGCGGGCGAGCCAGTCGATCTTGGTCAAAGGCACGCGTCCGTCTGCGAGTAGGCGTTGCAGGGTGTGTAACCAGTAATCGCGCGAAAAGCGGTGGCGCATGTCGACCGGGTGCAGGCCCAGGCGAATCACCGGCGCCTCGCGCCAACGCTGTTCACGCTGGTCGCTGACGATTTTCGACAAGCCGCGACGCCAGGCACTGCGCGCACTCCACACCAACCCGGGCGCATCAAGGGCGCTGAAGTCAGGCAAGCGATAAAGATGCTGCGGATCGCTGGTGTAACTGAGCGGTAATTCGCGCAAGGCCTGGCGGGTGCCGTCGCTCATCAGCCAGGCCGGAGCGACGAAGCCGTGCACTGGCCAGTCGTAGCGCTGAAATATTTCCAGACCCGCATGCAAACGGGCGAGGGCTGTGTCGTGGGACAAGCGATAAAATTCACCTTCATGGGTGTAGACCCGACGCATGAACCAGTCGCGCGGGGTGTTTGGCATAGCTTCCTGGTCGTCGTGGTAATAACCGTGCAGCGCCAGTTCATCGCCTCGGGCCACCCTGGCGTCGAGCACCCGGCGAAACGCCGGGTTGGCATCAAGCGCATCGTGGCGGTGAAAGTTCGGCACTACCAGCCACGTCATCGGCACATTGCCCAAGGCATCGACGGCCTCGACGAAGGGCTGGTAGTCCGCCCACGTCGAGGGCGCCACATCATGCAACACCAGGCATACGGCTTTCATGTGTTCAACCATTGGCCACCCGTGGCAGCGTATGGCCGAGCACAGCGTGGTAGTGACTGAGCAGGCTGTCGACCACAGTGTCCCAGGCGTAATGCCGTTCAACATGCTGGCGCGCCTGGCGGCCAAGCCGATCGCAGCCGCGACTGAACAGCTCGCGCACGGCGTTGGCCATCGCTTGCGGGTTGTTCGGGGCACAGAGCAGACCACAGCAATCGTTGACGATTTCCTCAAACGCCCCGGCTGCGACGGCCACCACCGGAATGCCGCAGGCCATGGCTTCAAGGATGACCAGACCGAAGGTTTCCTGATCACCGGCGTGGACCAGCGCATCGGCACTGGCCATCAGGCGCGCGACTTTTGCTGCCGGGCAGAATTCATCGATGACGCTGACGTTGTCCGGCACCGCAGTGGGCATTGACGAGCCTACCAACAGCAAGTGATAGCGCGGGCCGAGGCGTTGCATGCACTTGAGCAGCACCGGCAGGTTTTTCTCCTTGGAACCGCGCCCGGCAAAGACCAATAGCCGGGTGTCTTCGGCAATCCCCAATTCGGCACGCAGGCCGGGGTCGCGGGCGTCGGGATGGAACGTGTGCAGATCGACGCCCAGCGGTTGCACATGGACATTGCGTACGCCGAGCCCGGTGAGCTTGTCCGCCATGACCTGGCTCGGCGCGAGAACGCGGTCGAAATTGCCGTAGAGACGGGTGACGTAGGCTTCGACGTTCGGCGTGACCCAGTGGCCCATGCGATTGCCCACCAGCAGCGGCAGATCCGAGTGATAAAAGCCGATCACCGGCACATCCAGCTGCCGCCGGGCATCCAGCGCGGCCCACGCGGTGAGGTAGGGATCGCCGACTTCGATCAGATCCGGCTGCAAATCCTGCAGGACGTTTCGCCATGGCGCCAGCCGTAGCGGGAAGCGATAGCCTTTGCCGAAAGGCAGGGCAGGTGCTGGAACCGTGTAAATGCCGTCATGTTCACCCAGTCGCGCGCCGGGGATGAGCAGGCTGTGACGAATACCGCTGCGGTCGCCAAGGCGACGGTGCTTGGCATCCAGATAAGTACGCACGCCTCCGCTGGCCGGGGCGTAGAACATGGTGATGTCGGCGATATGCACGGTGAGCAACCCTCCGCTGTGTTGTTCTCCCTTGGTTGACCGTTATCCAGAATAGATGTTCGGTCGGGATTGCGCGGTGGGGGCTCAGGTCGGTTTTGTGTTGTTGAGTGGGCGCCTTCGCGAGCAAGCCCGCTCCCACAATTGAAATGCATTCCAATGTGGGAGCGGGCTTGCTCGCGAAGGCGGAAGTGGCGGCGCCTCAGATGCGGAAACTACCCACCAACTGCTTCAACCGCGAAGCCTGCTGCTCCAGATCCGAGCACGCACGCAGCGTCGCGTGCAGGTTCTCCACGCCTTCCTGGTTGAGCGTATTGATCTCGGTAATGTCGACATTGATCGACTCGACCACCGCGGTCTGCTCTTCGGTCGCGGTCGCCACCGACTGGTTCATCCCGTCGATTTCACTGATGCGCAGGGTCACGCTGTTCAGGCGTTCGCCGGCAAGGTTGGCGATCTCCACGCTGTCGTGGCTGTGACGCTGACTGTCGCTCATGGTGCTCACCGATTCCCGGGCCCCGACTTGCAGCTCCTCGATCATGGTCTGCACCTGCTGCGCCGATTCCTGCGTGCGGTGCGCGAGGTTGCGTACTTCGTCGGCCACCACGGCAAAACCACGACCGGCCTCACCGGCGCGGGCCGCTTCGATCGCGGCATTAAGGGCGAGCAGGTTGGTTTGCTGAGAAATGCTGGTGATCACTTCGAGGATCTGGCCGATGTTGACGGTCTTGCTGTTCAGCGACTCGATATTGGTGCTGGACGCGCTGAGCATGCTCGACAGCTGATTCATCGCCTTGATGCTGCGCTCGACCACCTGCTGGCCATCCTCGGCCAGACCCCGGGCGTCGCTGGCCTGGTTCGACGCTTGCGCGGCGTTGCGCGCAATTTCCTGGGCGGCGGCGCCGAGCTGATTGATCGCGGCGGCAACGCTGCTGGTGCGCGAAGCTTGCTGGTCAGAGTTGTACATTGAGGAGTTCGACGCAGCGACCACGCGCAGGGCGACTTCGTTGACCTGGCCGGTGGCCGAAGACACTTCGCGGATCGAGCCGTGAATGCGCTCGACGAAACGGTTGAACGCGGTGCCAAGTATGCCGAATTCATCGTTATTGACGATGTTCAGGCGTTTGGTCAGATCGCCTTCGCCGTCGGCGATGTCTTCCATGGCGCGGGTCATCACGTGCAGCGGCTGGATCAGCAGGCGGATCAGCATTCCGAGCAGGGCAATGATGATAGCCACGGCAATAATGGTCGCGATTACCGCGGAGGTACGGAATTCGCTGAGCATCGAGTAAGCCTGGTCTTTATCGATCGACAAACCGATGTACCAGTTCACCGACGGCAGGCCCTTGATCGGGGCGAAAGTGACGATGCGGGTTTTGCCGTCGACGCTCACTTCGCTGAAATCGCTGCTGATGCGCGGGGTGTCCTGCGGATAGGCTTCTTTCAGCGATTTCATCACCAGGGCCTTGTCCGGGTGGACGAGGATCTTGCCATCGGCGCTGACGAGGAACACATAGCCCATGCCATCGAAATCACGGGCGACGAGGGTGTCGACCAGTGACTGCAGGCTGAGGTCACCGCCGACCACGCCGACGCTCTGCCCGGCCTTTTTCGACGCGGTAGCGATGGAAATGATCAACTGGCCCGTGGCCGCATCGATGTAAGGTTCGGTCAGGGTCGAAGTGCTGCTGCTTTCGGCACCTTTATACCAAGGGCGTACGCGCGGATCGAAACCGTCCGGCATCTTCACGTCCGGGCGGATGGTGAAGTGGCCAGTGGCGTCGCCCAGGTAGGTAGCCATGAACGTCGAGGTCAGGCTTTTCTGTTCCAGCAGGCTGGCGACCGTGTCAGGTTGCGGGTTGATGGCGATGTTCTGGGCGGCGTTCTCGATCAGCAGGATGCGCCCGCTGAGCCAGGTCTGGATATTGCCGGCGGTGACCTCGCCCATTTCGTTGAGGTAGTTGTTCAGGTCATCGCGAATCGCATTACGCTGCAGCCAGTCGTTGTACAACGTGAACGAGGCGAAAGCGGCAATGACGATGAGGGCGGCGGCAAGCAAAATCTTGTGGCTGAAGCGCAGGTTTTTGTTCATGGCTTGGGGTTCCGCTAAGGTCTTAATGTCCTGGGCGTGCTTTGCTAAAGACGCGCACTATGGGCAAGGTTGAAAAACTGATATTTCCGGCTCTCCTTAGGGAAATGTCCGACCCGATTTTCAGACGGGTCTGTCCAATTAACGTATCGGCCATGTGTCATCAAAGATTAACCATTGGGTGAGAAAATGCCTGACTCTTCGCAACTCGTTATCGGCGCTGATCCGGCCGCGCAACCCATCGCTCAGGCCATGCGCCTGGCCAACCGCCACGGGCTGATCGCCGGCGCCACCGGAACCGGTAAAACCGTGACGTTGCAGCGTCTGGCCGAAGCGTTCAGCGATGCCGGTGTGGCGGTGTTCGCCGCCGACATCAAGGGCGACCTGTGCGGCCTCGGCGCTGCCGGCAACCCGCAGGGCAAAGTGGCCGAGCGCATCGCCGGCATGCCGTGGCTGGGTCATACGCCTCAGGCTTATCCCGTCACGCTGTGGGACATCCACGGTGAATCCGGTCATCCGCTGCGCACAACCCTGAGCGAAATGGGCCCGCTGCTGATCGGCAGCCTGCTCGAGCTGACCGACAGTCAGCAATCGGCGTTGTACGCAGCATTCAAAGTGGCGGATCGCGAAGGCTTGTTGCTGCTGGATCTCAAGGATCTGAAAGCGCTGCTCAATCATCTCAAGGACAATCCACAACTGCTGGGCGAAGACGCGGCGTTGATGACCACCGGTTCCAGCCAGGCGCTGCTGCGCCGGTTGGCGACGCTGGAACAGCAGGGCGCGGAAGCCTTGTTCGGCGAGCCGGCGCTGCAACTTGAGGACATTCTGCAACCGGGCGCCGATGGCCGTGGACGCATCCATTTGCTCGACGCCAGCCGGCTGGTGCATGAGGCGCCGAAAGTCTACGCGACGTTCCTGCTGTGGCTGCTGGCAGAGTTGTTCGAGCAGTTGCCCGAGCGCGGCGACGCTGATAAACCGCTGCTGGCGCTGTTTTTCGATGAGGCGCACTTGCTGTTCGGCGACACGCCCAAGGCGTTGCAGGAACGCCTGGAGCAAGTGGTGCGTTTGATCCGATCCAAAGGTGTGGGCGTCTACTTCGTTACCCAGTCGCCAGCGGATCTGCCGGACGATGTGTTGGCGCAGTTGGGCCTGCGCATTCAACACGGTCTGCGTGCGTTTACCGCCAAAGAGCAGAAATCCCTGCGCGCGGTGGCGGATGGCTTTCGGCCGAATCCGGCGTTCGACAGCTTGTCGGTGTTGACCGAACTGGGCATCGGCGAGGCGCTGGTGGGCACGCTGACCGAGAAGGGCACGCCGGAAATGGTTCAGCGCGTGCTGGTGGCGCCGCCGCAATCGCGGATCGGCCCGTTGACCGAGACCGAGCGCACCCTGCTGATCGCCGGCTCGCCGTTCAAGGGCCGTTACGACAAGCCGATCGATCGTGAATCGGCCTATGAAATTCTGATGGGACGCAAAGGGCTCGCGCCTGTGGCCGAAACCCCGACGGGCAAACCGCAGGCCGAAGAGCCGAGCCTCGCTGACCGCGCCGGGGAGTTCCTCGGCACGGCGGCAGGGCAGGCGTTGAAATCGGCGATGCGCCAGGCGGCCAATAACCTTGGCAAGCAATTGGTGCGCGGGTTGATGGGCTCTTTATTAGGCGGCAGCAAGCGCCGCTGAAACCTAATGTGGCGCTAATCAAAGTGGGAGCGGGCTTGCTCGCGAATGCGCTGGGTCATTCAACCGTTCAGTCGGCTGACCCGTCGCATTCGCGAGCAACCCCGCTCCCACATGGGATAGGTGGCGCCGTTGGACACTGCTCAGGTCTTGCTTTTGGCGTGCGCCGCCAACCGCTCCAGCGCCGCGCGAAGTCCCGGATCGTTGATCCCGTCGGCCGTCGACTGAATCGTCTCCGCCGCACTGCTCGACAAATCCATCGTGTGTCCTGCCGCCCGAGCCTGAATGATTGGCGGGCGCACGCTGAATTTGATCCGCGTCAGGTTGGCGAACTCACCGAACAACTGCAGCTGCCGTTGCAGGCGCTTTTGCTGGTAGCGCAAGCGCGTCGCCCAATGGCCGTCAGTGACCACCAGCGACAGTTCGCCTTCGCGCCACTTGGCCACACGGCAATGCTCGCGGGCGGCCGGCTGCAGCTGACTTTCGAGCAGGCGCTGCAAATGCTCCAGACGCTGGGCATGGCCGAGGATGGCTTTCAGCGGTTTGGCTTCGCGTAGCAGAACGGCGGGGGCTCTGGCCGAGAGAGGGCGCAATGCCATGATCGAACACCTGAGGTAACAGAGGCGCCATGTTAGCAGAAAGCAGTGGAACCTCTGGCCCATTGCTTTTGTCCCTGCTCTGCTCATTAAATCAACGCCTGACTTCTTTCCCCCAACGGCTTGAAGTTGAGCAAAACGCCCCTATTTTAAGTGAGCCCCGTCAAAGCGCAGTGCCAGCATCGTGGAATATCGCCACTTTCCTCACCACCGTTTCCGGGTAGAATGCTCGTTCGCATGCGGCCATGAGGGCTGCACGGGCGACTCACGGGGCCGCCCTCCATCCCTTTAGTGTGGAAGATCCTGCCGATATGTTTGCGCCTTTGTTAAAGAAACTTTTTGGAAGCAAGAACGAGCGTGAAGTCAAACGCATGCTCAAGACGGTGCAGCTCGTCAATGCCTTCGAAGAGCAAATGGTGGCCCTTTCGGACGATCAATTGCGCGCCAAGACCGCCGAGTTCAAGGCTCGTATCGCCAAAGGGGAAACCCTCGACAAGCTGTTGCCGGAAGCCTTTGCCGTAGCCCGCGAGGCCGGCAAGCGTGTGATGGGCATGCGCCACTTCGACGTACAACTCGTTGGCGGCATGACCTTGCACGAAGGCAAGATTGCCGAAATGCGCACCGGTGAGGGCAAGACCCTCGTGGCCACCCTGGGTGTTTACCTCAACGCACTGTCCGGCAAGGGCGTGCACGTTGTGACCGTGAACGACTACCTGGCCCGCCGTGACGCCAACTGGATGCGCCCGCTGTATGAATTCCTCGGCCTGACCGTCGGCGTTGTGACGCCGTTCCAGCCCCCGGAAGAGAAGCGTGCCGCCTACGCCGCCGACATCACCTACGGCACCAACAACGAATTCGGTTTCGACTATCTGCGCGACAACATGGCGTTCAGCATGGATGAAAAATTCCAGCGTGAACTCAATTTTGCCGTGATCGACGAAGTCGACTCCATCCTTATCGACGAAGCGCGGACTCCGCTGATCATTTCCGGTCAGGCCGAGGACAGCTCCAAGCTGTACATGGAGATCAACAAACTGATCCCGCAGCTGGAACTGCACGTCGAAGAAGTCGAAGGCCAGGTCACCAAGGCCGGTCATTACACCGTTGACGAAAAGACCCGTCAGGTCGAACTCAACGAAGCCGGTCACCAGTTCATCGAAGAGATGCTCACCCGCGTCGGCCTGCTGGCCGAAGGCGAGAGCCTGTACTCGGCGCATAACCTCGGTCTGCTGACCCACGTCTATGCCGGTCTGCGTGCGCACAAACTGTTCAACCGCAACATCGAATACATCGTCCAGGACGGTCAGGTCGTACTGGTCGACGAACACACCGGTCGTACCATGCCGGGCCGTCGTCTGTCCGAAGGCCTGCACCAGGCCATCGAAGCCAAGGAAGGTCTGAACATTCAGGCCGAGAGCCAGACCCTGGCCTCGACCACCTTCCAGAACTACTTCCGTCTGTACACCAAACTGTCCGGCATGACCGGTACCGCAGACACCGAAGCGTTCGAATTCCACCAGATCTACGGTCTGGAAGTCATGGTCATCCCGCCGAACAAACCGTTGGCACGTAAGGACTACAACGATCTGGTGTTCCTCACCGCCGAGGAGAAATACGCGGCGATCGTGGCGGACATCAAGGAGAGCATGGCGGCCGGTCGTCCGGTACTGGTGGGTACCGCGACCATCGAGACGTCCGAGCACATGTCCGCATTGCTCGTCAAAGAAGGCATCGAACACAAGGTTCTGAACGCCAAGTTCCACGAAAAAGAAGCTGAAATCATTGCTCAGGCCGGTCGTCCGGGGGCGTTGACCATCGCCACCAACATGGCCGGTCGTGGTACCGACATCCTCTTGGGCGGCAACTGGGAAGTGGAAGTCGCTTCGCTGGAAAACCCGACCCCTGAGCAGATCGCCCAGATCAAGGCTGACTGGCAGAAGCGTCACCAGCAGGTGCTGGAATCCGGCGGTTTGCAGGTGATCGCCTCCGAGCGTCACGAATCGCGTCGTATCGACAACCAGCTGCGTGGCCGTGCCGGCCGTCAGGGCGATGCCGGTTCGAGCCGCTTCTACCTGTCGCTGGAAGACAGCCTGATGCGCATTTTCGCCTCCGACCGGGTGAAGAACTTCATGAAAGCCCTGGGCATGCAGCCGGGCGAAGCGATCGAGCACCGCATGGTGACCAACGCGATCGAGAAGGCGCAGCGCAAGGTTGAAGGCCGCAACTTCGACATCCGCAAGCAATTGCTCGAGTTCGACGACGTCAACAACGAACAGCGTAAAGTGATCTATCACATGCGTAACACGTTGCTGGCCGCTGACAACATCGGTGAAACCATCGCCGACTTCCGTCAGGACGTGCTCAACGCTACCGTCAGCGCCCACATTCCGCCGCAATCGCTGCCAGAGCAGTGGGACGTGGCCGGTCTGGAAGCGTCGATCGAAAGCGATTTCGGCGTGAAGCTGCCGATCCAGCAATGGCTCGACGAAGACGATCACCTGTACGAAGAAACCCTGCGCGAGAAGCTGATGAACGAGCTGATCGCCGCGTACAACGAAAAAGAAGACCAGGCCGGTGCCGAGGCGCTGCGCTCGTTCGAGAAACAGATCGTTCTGCGCGTACTGGACGACCTGTGGAAAGACCACCTGTCGACCATGGACCACTTGCGTCACGGCATCCACCTGCGTGGCTATGCGCAGAAGAACCCGAAGCAGGAATACAAGCGCGAGTCGTTCACGCTGTTCTCCGAACTGCTCGATTCGATCAAGCGCGACTCGATCCGTGTGCTATCGCACGTTCAGGTGCGCCGTGAAGATCCGGAAGCCGAAGAACAACGTCTGCGTCAGGAGGCCGAAGCGCTGGCGGCTCGCATGCAATTCGAACACGCCGAAGCGCCGGGGCTGGATCAGCCGGAAGCGTTGGGTGAAGAGGTTGATGTGGCGCTGGCCGCCGCTGCTGCCCCGGTTCGCAACGAGCAGAAGCTGGGCCGCAACGAACTGTGCTACTGCGGTTCGGGCAAGAAATACAAGCATTGCCACGGGCAGATCCAGTAAACCCCGTTTCAATCGCTGAACACCCGCGCCGCGACCGGCTCCTGCCGTCGCGGCGTTTTGCCATTTATTTCACCGTCCTTTTCCGTGGCGGTGCTGACATCATTGAGTAAGGAGCGCATTCATGGCTGTTGGTCTTGGTCCTTTGCCAACGTTGCACCCGGTTGCCGGTTTTGAACTCGGTATCGCCTCGGCCGGCATCAAGCGCCCGGGGCGCAAGGATGTGGTAGTGATGCGCTGCGCTGAAGGTTCGACCGTGGCTGGCGTGTTCACCCTGAACGCTTTTTGCGCCGCGCCGGTGATCCTGGCGAAAAAGCGCGTGCACAACGCCGTGCGGTACCTGCTGACCAACACCGGCAATGCCAACGCCGGCACCGGCGAGCCTGGCTTGGCCGCTGCCGAGCGCACCACCGCTAAGTTGGCCGAGCTGACCGGCGTCGATGCCAGCCAGATTCTGCCGTACTCCACCGGTGTGATCGGCGAGCCGCTGCCGGTCGAGAAAATCGAAGGCGCACTGCAAGCCGCGCTGGACGACCTTTCGGAGAACAACTGGGAAGCCGCTGCCACCGGCATCATGACCACCGACACCCTGCCCAAGGGCGCCAGCCGCCAGTTCGAGCATGACGGCGTGACCATCACCGTCACCGGCATCAGCAAAGGCGCCGGCATGATTCGCCCGAACATGGCGACCATGCTCGGTTACATTGCCACCGACGCCAAAGTCTCCCGCGACGTTTTGCACAACCTGATGCTCGACGGCGCGAACAAGTCGTTCAACCGTATCACCATCGATGGCGACACTTCGACCAATGACTGCTGCATGTTGATCGCCACCGGTCAAGCCGCGCTGCCGGAAATCACCCGCGCTGAAGGCGAGCTGTTCGCCAAGCTGAAACAAGCGGTGTTCGACGTGTGCATGGACGTGGCGCAGGCCATCGTGCGTGACGGTGAAGGTGCAACCAAGTTTGTCACTGTTGAAGTGAATGGCGGCGGCAACCACCAGGAATGCCTGGATGTCGGTTACACCGTGGCCCACTCGCCGCTGATCAAGACTGCGCTATTCGCCTCCGATCCGAACTGGGGCCGCATCCTCGCCGCCGTGGGCCGTGCCGGTGTGCCGGACCTGGACGTGAGCAAGATCGACGTGTTCCTCGGCGACGTGTGCATCGCCAGCCGTGGCGCCCGCGCCGCGTCCTACACTGAAGCTCAGGGCTCGGCGGTAATGCAGCAGGAAGAAATCACCATCCGCATTGAACTGGGCCGCGGCGATTGCAGCGAAACCATCTGGACCACCGACCTGTCGCATGAATACGTGAAGATCAACGCTGAATACCGGACTTGACCTGAAAGGTGGGAGCGGGCTGCTGGCCTCTTCGCGAGCAAGCTCGCTCCCACAGTGGTTACGGCCGTTCACAAATGTTGTGTTCACCTCAAAACCTGTGGGAGCGAGCTTGCTCGCGAAAGCGGAGGTTCCGACACAATAAATCCTGAAGTTTCCTCTGACGAAAAGGCGCCACACCATGTCCCTGCACCTGATCATCGGCGACAAGCTGCTTTCCTCCTGGTCCCTGCGCGCAGCTCTGGCGCTGGAGATGACCGGCGCCCCCTACAGCGAAGAGCTGATCAAACTCGGCAAGCCCGACACCCGCGAGCGCCTGCTCAAGCATTCGCCGACCGGCAAGGTGCCGCTGTTGCAGACCACGCGCGGCACCATCGCCGATTCGCTGGCGATCGCGGAATATCTCGCCGAACAGTTCCCGTCCGAGCAACTCTGGCCGAGCGATACCTTCGCCCGGGCCCAGGCCCGCTCCGCCTGCGCGCAGATGCACAGCGGCTTCTTCGCCATGCGCAACCACATGCCGTTCAACCTCAGTCAAGACGCGCCGCTGAACCCGGTGCCGCCGGAAGTGAAGGTCGATATCGAACGCATGCTCGCGCTCTGGGCTGAATGCCGCGCGGCGGCCACGGAGGAAGGGCCGTACCTGTTCGGTCGCGTCAGCCTCGCTGATGCTTATTTCGCGCCGATCGCCGTACGCCTGCGCACCTATCAGGTGAAGTTGCCGGCAGTCGACGAAGCTTATGTTGAAACCGTCTACCAGTGGCCCGCCTTCAAGGCATGGCAAAAGGCTGGATTGGAGGAATTGCACCCGTGAAACGCGTCCACGTCGCCGCTGCCGTCATTCGTGACGGCGCCGGCAAGATCCTGATCGCCCGCCGCGCCGACACTCAGCATCAGGGTGGCTTGTGGGAATTTCCCGGTGGCAAGGTCGAGGCGGACGAGTCAGTCGAATCAGCACTGGCTCGCGAGCTGCACGAAGAGCTGGGCATCGTCGTTGACGCCGCCCGGCCGTTGATCAAGGTTCGCCACGATTACCCGGACAAACAGGTCTTGCTGGATGTCTGGGAAGTGTCGGCGTTCAGCGGTGAACCCCATGGCGCTGAAGGTCAGCCATTGGCTTGGGTCACTGCCAGGGAACTGATCGACTACGAATTCCCGGCGGCCAACCAGCCGATCGTCGCGGCGGCGCGCTTGCCTGCCGAATATCTGATCACGCCGGAAGATCTGGAAGGACCGGCCTTGTTGCGCGGCATTCAGAAGGCGATTGCCGGCGGTGCCAAACTGATCCAGCTGCGCGCCCCCAACGGCTACGACCCGAAATACCGCGACCTGGCGGTCGACGCGGTGGGCCTGTGCGCGGGCAAGGCGCAGTTGATGATCAAAGGGCCGTTCGAATGGCTCGGTGATTTCCCGTCTGCTGGCTGGCACATCACCGCTGCGCAACTGCGTAAATACGCTGCAGCGGGGCGTCCGTTGCCGGCCGAGCGCTGGCTCGCGGCGTCGTGCCATAACGCCGAAGAGCTGACGCTGGCCGAGCAGATGGGCGTCGACTTCGTCACCCTCTCGCCAGTGCAGCCGACGCTGACGCACCCGGACGCACAGCCGTTGGGTTGGGAACAGGCTGCGGCATTGATTGAGGGTTTCAGCAAACCGGTGTTTCTGCTCGGTGGAGTCGGGCCGGCGGAGCGCGAAAAAGCCTGGGGTGTCGGGGCGCAGGGCGTGGCGGGGATTCGGGCGTTCTGGCCTGATTGAGTGTCAAGGCTGCTGGCCCATTCGCGAGCAAGCCCGCTCCCACATTCGACTGCATTCCAACTGAAGGAAAACGGACAACTGTGGGAGCGGGCTTGCTCCCACATTCGACTGCATTCCAACTGAAGGAACCCGTCAATTGTGGGAGCGGGCTTGCTCGCGAAGGCGTCCTTCACATCACTGCAAATTTAACGTTTTGCAGCCGGCTGCCACAAAATCTCCGCCACCCCCTGGCGCCGCGCAATCAACCGCGCCGCGACAAACAGCAAATCCGACAACCTGTTGATATACGCCAGGCCAACCCCGGCCAACGGCTCCGACGCATTCAAATGCTGGCAGCGTCGCTCGGCACTGCGTGCCAGACTGCGGCAGACATGCGCCTGTGCGATCAGCATCGAGCCACCCGGCAAGATGAAATTCTCCAACGGCCCCAGCTCTTCATTCCAGACATCGATTGCCGCTTCGAGGCGCTGGATTTCGGCCTCGTTCAATGCCTGATATGCCGGCATTGCCAGTTCACCGCCAAGGTCGAACAAGCGATGCTGACACGGCGCCAACACCTCAATGATTTCATTCAGCCCTGGGTGCATTCCACGCTCGGCGAGCAATCCGGCCAGCAGCACGCCGACCTGACTGTTCAGCGTATCGACCTCGCCGATCGCCTCGATGCGCGGGTGATCCTTCGGTACGCGACGGCCGTCACCGAGGCCGGTTTCGCCTTTGTCGCCGGTGCGGGTGTAGATCTTCGACAAGCGAAAGCCCATGGGTTACCTCGGTAGTGAATTGGTTTCGGTGGTCAGCGGCGCAGGTTGCGCCAGCGGCAGACGCAGGGTGAAGCAAGTGCCCTGGCCGGGCGCCGACTGCACCTCCATCTGACCTTTGTGGTTGTTGGTGATGATGAAGTACGACACCGACAACCCCAGGCCAGTGCCCTGGCCGATTTCCTTGGTGGTGAAGAACGGCTCGAAGGTGCGCTTGCGCACGTTCTCGCTCATGCCGATGCCGTTGTCCTCGACCTGAATCTCGGCCCATGGCGGATTGAGCCTGGTGCGCAGAATGATCCGTCCCGGTTCGCTGTCATCTTCGCGCTGATGAATGGCCTGGGCGGCATTTTTCAGCAGGTTGAGCAGCACCTGTTCCAGCTCGTTGGCGGTGCCCGGCACCGGGCCGAGGGCCGGGTCGAACTGACGAATGATCGCCTGGCCCTTGAAGTCGAAGCCGATGGCCAGATCGAAGTCGTTGCCGGCGATTTCCACGGCTTGATCGATCAGCGCCGGCAGATCGCACGGCGCCATTTGCCGGGTGCTGCGGCGGCTGAAGCTGAGCATGTGCGTGACGATTTTCGCCGCGCGGGCGCCGGCCTGTTGAATGCCATCGAGCAACTGCGGTACTTCGCGGCCCTGCAGGTAACGATTGACCGCATCCAGTTCGATACCCAGTTGTTCGGCGGTCTCGATGTTCTTCGGCAGATCCGCCGACAGACGCCGGCGAATGTTCTGCACGTTGTGCAGGATCGCGCCGAGCGGGTTGTTGATCTCGTGGGCCATGCCGGCCGCGAGGCCACCAACCGACAGCATCTTCTCCGACTGCACCATCATTTCTTCCAGCGACAAACGCTGAGTGATGTCGTCGATACGGATCACCACGCCACGGCCGGCACCGCCCATCAGCGGATAAAACGTCAGCGCGTAATGCTTGGGTTCATCGTCCTTGAACCAGGTCACCCGGTCGACTTTGGCCACGGTGTGCTGTTCGACGGTGGCCTTGAGCTGCGGCAGAAATGGCTTGAGCGGTTCGAAGGCGAGGAAGATCGGCTGATTCAACGCCTCGTCCAGGCGCGTGCCGGAAAGGGCGCTGGCTTCCTGGTTCCACTGGGTGACGTAGAGTTGCTCGTCGAGGGCGATCAGCGCCGAAGGCATCGAGTCGATGATGCTGTTGAGGTAGTTCTGGAAGCCGGTGAGCTTCTTCTCGATCTTGCTGCGCACCTGGACTTCAAGTTCGAGTTTTCGGTTGGTGTGGCGGGTTTCCTCGGCCAAGCCTTGCGCCTGGTCGTAAGCAGCTTGCGAGTCGTCGCGGGCGCGTTTCAATTGCTGCTCGCGGGCTTCGATGCGCGAGAGCATGGTGTTGAATGCCTCGGCCAGACTGCCGATTTCGTCGTGGTTGCCGCGCGCGGCGCGCAGGGCGTAGTTCTCTTCGCGGGTGACCTGTCGCGACAGCTCCTCCAGCTGATGAATCGGCCGGGTGATCAGACGTTTGATCTGCCGGGCAATCACCAGCCACAGCAGCACGCTGA
Organism: Pseudomonas sp. TSRC2-2; assembly: GCF_049897785.1. NCBI lineage: Bacteria > Pseudomonadati > Pseudomonadota > Gammaproteobacteria > Pseudomonadales > Pseudomonadaceae > Pseudomonas > Pseudomonas sp. TSRC2-2. The sequence goes on along the minus strand of NZ_JAFCWZ010000005.1, from coordinate 284,762 downwards.
AAATCAGGATGCCGAGGCTGGCGGTCAGGGTGCCGGTGTAGAACGCCATCGGCAGTTCGCTGCTGGCCACCAGCAACAGATGTCCCGGCGCAGCACCGGGGCGGGGCAGGGTGATCAGTTGATTGCTGCGAAACTCGGTCAGTTGCCAGGCTTCGACATGGCGGTAGCGTTCGGGAAGACTGAGTTTTTCGCCGCGCTGCACTTGCGCCAGACGTTCGCCCTTGCCGTCGTACAGGGCGGCGGCGCGCAGCGGTGAATAACTGTCGAGTTCCTTGAGCAGGCGCTCGGCGCTGCGCGGCGACTCAAGCGCATCGCTGACCAGGCTCGGATTGGCGATCAGTCGGCCGATGGTCTGCAGCGCCTGTGGCGCCATGCTTTCCTGGGAAATGTAGTAGGCGGCGCTGATGAAGGTCAGGTTGGCGACCAGCAGAACCGTGGTCAACAACACCAGCAAGGCGGCCAGCAGTTTCTGGCCGACCGGCAGGTTTTCAAGGCGCTCGCGCAATGGCATCAGGTTTATCGCTGCAAGGGAACAAGTGGTCAGCCTAGCGGCTGCTCAGTCGCTGGGCAATCCGCGCTTGCGCAGATGCGCCACCAGACGTTGCTGTAATTGATGCAGATGCGGAAGATGCAACTGATGGCGCTCGGCAACCTTGCAGGCGTAACCCAACAGATAGCTAATCTCGGTGCGGCGCTGATTGGCGACGTCTTGATACATTGACGAGTAATTGGCAGCGGTGGCGTGGATCACCCGTTCGACTTCCGCTTGCAGGTTTTGCGCCGCAGCCGGCTGGCCGCAGCGTTCGAGCAGTTCGGCCAGTTCGGCGCAGAGCGTGGCGACTTCGCAGTGATGCTCTGCCAGCCCGCCGTTGCGGCAGTCGTGGAGCACGGTCAGCGGATTGATCGCGCAGTTCAGCGCCAGTTTGCGCCACAGCCGGGTGAGGATGTCAGCGTTCCACTCATGGGGAATGTTCGCCGCTTGCAGATCGTCCAGCCAGACCGGCGCCAGCGGATTTGCCGCATCGCCCAGCCAGTTGAAGCCGTGGCCGGCAAACACCACGCGCCAATCGCCATCGCGAAACGCGCCCTCGGTGCTGGAGGCGCTGATGCAACGCGTGTGCGGCACGCGCGCGGCGACGGCGTCCTGACTGCCGAGGCCGTTCTGCAAGAGAATCAGTTCGGCGTCCGGCGCGAGGCGTGAAGCGAGGCGGGCCACGCCTTCTTCGGCATCGTAGGCCTTGCACGCGACCAGCAAACGCCGAATCGGCTCGGGGCTGTCCGGGGTTTCGCCGGGAACTGCATAGGTATGAGCTTGTCCGTTTTCTACCAGGGTTAATCCGCCGCCCGCCGTATAGCTTTGCAAGCGCGCCGCATCGCGCAGGATCAACCGCACGGGCAGGCCGGCGCGGGCCAGACGTGTCGCCCAGAGTGTGCCGAGGCTGCCGGCGCCAAGTACGTGCCAGGTGGTCGACATCAGTTTTTTGCTCGATTGCTTGCAGGCATGTGCGGCTCGCCGTATCGGTAGGAAAGACCCGTTATAATGAGCCCGATTTTAACCGCAAGCCAAGCGCGCTCCATCCACATCGAGCGCGCCTTTTTATTGGAGAGATTACATGCCGTCGTTCGACGTGGTATCCGAACTGGACAAACACGAACTCACCAACGCGGTCGAGAACGCCGTGAAGGAACTCGATCGTCGTTATGACCTGAAAGGCAAAGGCAGCTTCGAGTTCAAGGAAAAAGACCTGACCGTCAGCCTCACCGCCGAAGCGGCTTTCCAGCTCGAAGCGATGATCGAAATCCTCAAGCTGGCGCTGGTCAAGCGCAAGATCGACGTGCAGTGCCTCGAGGTCAAGGACGCCTACGCTTCCGGCAAGCTGATGAAGCAGGACGCCATCCTCAAGGAAGGCATCGACAAAGAGCTGGCGAAGAAGATCGTCGGCCACATCAAGGAAGCCAAATTGAAAGTGCAGGCCGCTATTCAGGGCGAGCAGGTACGTGTGACCGGCAAGAAGCGCGACGATTTGCAGGAAGCCATCGCGGCCCTGCGTGCCAAGGAATTTGGCATGCCGCTGCAGTTCAACAACTTCCGCGACTGACTTCGATCGGATGACTTGTGGGAGCGAGATTGCTCGCGAAAGCGGTGTGTCAGGCGATTCATTAGCTCAATGACCTATCGCTTTCGCTAGCAAGCTCGCTCCCACAGTTGTTTTTGAATACACCCCGGGAAGCCGGAAATCAGGAGATAGAACATGGATTTGAATGCTGAAGTGGACCACCTGGTCAAAGCGTCCCAGGCGTGGATTCCGATGATCATGGAATACGGCAGCCGCGTGCTGCTGGCGGTGATTACCCTGGCGATCGGCTGGTGGCTGATCAACAAGGTCACGCAAAAACTCGGCGGTCTGCTGGCCCTGCGCAATGCCGACCTGGCACTGCAAGGCTTTATCAGCAGCCTGGCCAACATCATTCTCAAGGTGCTGCTGATTGTCAGCGTCGCGTCGATGATCGGCGTCGAAACGACTTCGTTCGTCGCGGCCATCGGTGCTGCCGGTCTAGCGATCGGCCTGGCCTTGCAGGGCAGCCTGGCGAACTTTGCCGGCGGCGTGCTGATTCTGCTGTTCCGTCCGTTCCGCATCGGTGACTGGATCGAAGCCCAAGGTGTGGCGGGTACCGTCGACAGCATCCAGATTTTCCACACCGTGCTGCGCACCGGCGACAACAAGACCATCATCCTGCCCAACGGCAACCTGTCGAACGGCATCATCACCAACACCAACCGTCAGCCAACGCGCAAAGTCGTGTTTGATGTGGGCGTGGATTACGAAGCGGATCTGCAGAAGGCCCGTCAGGTTCTACTGGATCTGGCCAAGGATCCCCGCGTCATGCAGGACCCGGAGCCACAAGCAGTGATTTCGACCTTGGGTGATAGCTCGATTACGGTTTCCCTGCGTGTCTGGGTCAAGACTGCGGATTATTGGGATGTGATGTTCATGTTCAACGAACAGGCGCGGGATCGTTTGAAGGCTGCCGGGATTGATATTCCATTTCCGCAGCGAGTTATACGCGTAGTGCAGGAATCTGCCACGCAGTAATCGTCTTTGAAGTTGGCTTGGCAGTCAGCAACTAATATAGAACCCGAGCAGTGTGCACACTCTCGGGTTTTTTATCGGCGCGATAAAACTATGCTGGCTAATAAGTAGCTGGCTAATGTTTGTCTGTTTGATGAGTTATTCATCCATAAAAAAACCGCCCTCCTGATTCAGGAGGGCGGTTTTGTTAGAGCAGAGCTCTACAGTACGTCAGCATCGCATCCTTATTAGAGGATGTTCAGTGGGTACTCGATGATCAGACGGGTGTCGTTGTTATCAGACGAGTAACCGCTGTAGGCACCGTTGGAGCGGTACATGGCGTAACGCAGACGGAACGACAGGTCTTTGGCCGGACCTTCCTGAACCACGTACTTGGATTCGGCGTTCCACTCGTTCTCTTTACCTTCACCCAGACCGTTGGTCTTGATGTTGTCACCCATCACATAACGGGTCATGAAGCTCAGGCCAGGTACGCCGTAAGTCTTCATGTTCAGGTCATAGCGAGCCTGCCACGATTTTTCTTCGCGGCCCACGAAGTCGGAAATCTGGATGGAGTTGGCCACGAAAATTGTACTGTTGCCGTCAACACCATAGTAGTAAGCGTTGTCGCCGCTCGACTGCTGGTAAGCAACGGTGAACTTGTGGGCGCCCAAGCTGTAAGCTGCTGCCAAGGACCACAGGTTGTTGTCTACGCCACGGGTATCGTTGTCGTCGGTCTCGTCGCCAATTGCACTGACCAAGTCGCCGCGTTTGTCGCCTTTGGTGTGGTAACCGTTGAAGTCGAAGTTCAGCGACTGCTCGTCGTTGATCGGCAAGGTGTAGTTGAGGTTGACGTAGTACTTCTTGAAGTAGTCTTCAGCGTCGGAAGCAGCCAATGCACCGGTGAAATTGTCTGTGAAGGCGTAGCTGGCACCGAAGATGTTGATGCTGGTCAGGCCTTTGCCGCCATTGCCATCTTCATCCGGCAGACCGGCGATGCTGTCGCGGCCCATGCCGGTCTGCTTGCTCAGCGCTGTGAAGCGACCTGCGCTCAGTTCCAGACCTTTGATCTCTTTGGAAGTGATCAGGGTACCGGTGGCGACTTCTGGCAGCAGACGGCTGTCGTCAGTGGCGAAAACCGGGCTGGCAACGAATTGCTGACCGTATTTCAGAACGGTGTCGGATACACGGAATTTGACTGCGCCGCCGACCTTGCCCTGGGATTTCTCAGGGTTGCCATCGCTGTCGTTGGCGAACAAGCCGTTACCACGACGACCCGAACCGCCGTCCAGTTTTACCGAGCCCATGGCCATGGCGTCGAGACCGAAGCCTACGGTGCCTTGAGTGAAGCCCGACTCGTAAGTCAGCAGTTGGCTGAGACCGCTATCCTGGCGATAGCCACTTTTGAAAGTGCCGTCACCGTTGGAAACGTTGCCCGCGCCATTTTTGTAGTCACGGTTCATATACTCGAAACGAGTCTTCAGCTTCAGGCTCTGATCTTCCAGGAAACCTTTGGCTTCATCCTGGGAAGACGCCATTGCGAACTGCGAGGTGCCTGCTGCAACAGCCAGGGCGATCATGCTCCACTTCATCACGCGCATCGTGATTTGCTCCTTTGGTTTTTAGAAGAGTACTGCCGTCCCACCTGTTTTATTATCTGGGCGGCTCTTTCTTTTTGTGTCGGCGCAAACTTATATCACGCCGACATTGTTGGCGATACTTGCGAAATCAACCTTTCAGCTTCTTTACGGCGTTGTCGCAAAAGGAGCGCTGGATGTCGCAAATTCACAGTACCGATACAGCCGGACTGACAACTTTCTCGCTGTTTAGGGGCCTTTTTGCATCGGTAAAAAAGAGTCCCTGGCAAAACACTTGAATCTCCATCGGGCAACCCTGCCACTGTTTTTATTGGATGCCGGCGACCGATCCCAATGGTGCGCTTATAGTCCATGCGATTACGAATGCAACAAGCGTGCACAAACCGCAAAATCGGTGCGGTTATTTTTGGTTGTAGCGCCTGCGTATGTGAGAACCTTGTGAAAACGGGCTCTCGGGCCCGCTTTGTCCCGGGCTTGACGAGAGTCTCTCTATGGTGTTGCAACGCACCAAAGGCGCGCATGACAACCAAAAACGTTACCGGTTCACCCCGTAGTGAGTATTTGGCGGATGCCTGACCCAATGAGCGTAGACGGTGTGTGCATTTTTGGTGCAAAAAATTCATGATCGGGTCTGCGGAAATCTGCCGGCGACTGAGTCCAGGCTCGCCATATCAGGGGTTTTCATGCGCCTCTTCGCGTAAAGGCTCATGTCCGGGGCTGTGTTGGTGCGCAAATGAAACAAATGTCCCAAGTCGGAGCGTTGAGCAATTAACTGTCGGGGCTGGCGTGAAGGCCACTGCATTCGCAGGTATGCTGCGTTTCTGTCGCTTGGCGCGCTGCTCTCGGGAGCCGCCGCAAAGCTGAGATATAGGATCAGCCGGGAGTACGTACAGTGTTTGCTTTGGATTCACGACTTCAACAGGACACCCTGGTTATCGGCGACTTTGCGTTGTGCCGGCTGTTGCTGTCCAACGACAGCCATTACCCGTGGTTCATCCTGGTGCCTCGTCGCGAGGATATAAGCGAGTTGTTTCAGTTGGATGTCGCCGACCAGCAGCAGCTCTGGCGGGAAACCACCACGCTGGCCGAGTTGCTCAAGGATTCGTTCGACGCCGACAAGCTGAACGTGGCAACCCTGGGCAACGTTGTCAGCCAATTGCACATGCATGTCATTGTGCGCAAACGTGATGATGCTGCCTGGCCGGCGCCGGTCTGGGGCAGGCACCCGGCCAAGCCGTACAGCGCGGAACAGGTAGCAGTCATTCGCGAGCGCTTGCGTCTGGTGCTGACCGAAGAATTCACCTTTGTGGAGGGCTGAGTCATGAGCCTTGAAGAGCGCGTAACCGATCTGGAAAGCCGTCTGGCCTTTCAGGATGACACCATTCAGGCATTGAACGATGTGCTGGTGGCGCAGCAGAAAGTCATCGAGCGCCTGCAATTGCAGATGGAAGCACTGATCAAACGTCACGAAGAAATGGTCGGGCAGTTCGGCGCTTTTGAGGAAGACGCACCGCCGCCGCATTATTGAGCCATTCGGCAGGCACAAAAAAACCGCGAACAGCCAGGCTGTTCGCGGTTTTTTTTGCTTTGGATCAGCGACGCGGCAGAGCGGCGATCACATCCTCGGCTTGCAGGCCTTTGTCTCGGTTCATCACCGAGAACTCAACGCGCTGGCCTTCGACCAGAACGCGGTGGCCTTCGCCACGAATGGCGCGAAAGTGCACGAAAATATCATCGCCGGAATCCCGCGAGATAAAGCCGAAACCCTTGGAAGTGTTGAACCACTTCACGGTGCCGGTATCGCGATTGCTCATGTCATAGCTGGTCGGCGCAGCGGCCGGTGACGACTTGTAGAAGCTGATGGCCAGGTGCAGCACCACGGCAACCAGGGCGATCACCAGGCTGAACAACACGGCCGGCTGGCCAGCGATGACCGGCATCGGCGCGATCAGGGTCAGGGTTTGCAGGACGACGGTCAGTACCAGCAGGGCGCTGACCAGATTTTGCAAATGCTGGCGCGGGCCTTTGTTCCAGTAGGGAATCACTGGAGCGATGACCAGGTTCAGCAGGCCGAAAAAGGCCAGGTAGAGTGCATCGGGCTGTTGCAGGTAAGGAACGGCTTCGGCTTTCAGGCTGGGTATGAACGACAGCAGCAAGGCTGCTGCGCCCATTAGCAGGTGGACGATTTTCAACATTTTGATTGGCTCACGTTATGACGGCTCACAAGGAAGAGCTGAAGGCGCACGGTTCGCTTCAGGACAAAATAAGAGGCGGTGGACACGTACACGGCATCAGCCTATGCGCAACACCCCGAAAAATGGGGGATGGCGACACGCTGCCTATTTAACAGCAAAGCCTGCGGCTACTCAAATCAGCCCGGCCAGCGGCAGAGAAACGGGCGATTTGTCGCAGCCCGATCACGGATTCATAGCTGCGGGCGTGAGCTCGCCTTGCTAAAGTGATGTCCAACCTGCTGGATGAACTCAACCACTGTTAGGGGGTAAGCATGGCTATTGATATCGGTATCAGTGAAGAAGACCGCAAATCCATCGTCGAAGGGCTGTCGCGACTGCTGTCGGACACCTACGTGCTGTATCTGAAAACCCATAACTTTCACTGGAACGTCACCGGTCCGATGTTCCGCACGCTGCATCTGATGTTCGAAGAGCAGTACAACGAATTGGCGCTGGCCGTCGATTCGATCGCCGAGCGCATCCGCGCACTCGGCTTCCCGGCACCGGGTGCCTACGCAACCTACGCACGCCTGTCTTCTATCAAGGAAGAGGAAGGCGTGCCGAGCGCTGAAGACATGATCAAACAACTGGTCGAGGGCCAGGAAGCGGTGACCCGCACCGCACGCGGCATCTTCCCGCTGCTGGACAAGGTCAGCGATGAGCCGACGGCTGATCTGCTGACCCAGCGCATGCAGGTGCACGAGAAAACCGCGTGGATGTTGCGCGCGCTACTGGAGCAATGATCCGGCCGCTGCGGACGGCTTGAGGCCGTCCGCACGCTGTCCAGACTCTTACTGTTGTCGTTGGCTTATCCTACGAGGCTGGTCAACAAGTCGTATGGCGATAACTTTGTCACTGGGTTTTTATGAGGGCGCAGGATGTTGCCTTATAAATCAGCAGTCATGGCAAAGGAGTGTCAACGCTATGGTAGAAGCAGACAGGCGAAGCGACAGGATGTCGGCTTCGCGGCACGTAATAAAAGTCGACCCGTTTGTCAGCGGGTTCGACATGAATCTGATCCGGCCGTTGTCGCGTTCCATTCGGCTCAACGGTTTTGCGACCTGCCTGCGACTCGAGCAGGTCTACTGGAACATCCTCGGCGGCATGGCCGAGGACAATCACTGTTCTATCAGCACACTGCTGTCGCACGTCGACCGTGAGGTGCATCTGCGTCACGGTGGGGTGAAGAACTTCAGTGCGCTGGTGCGGGTGGTATGCGTCATGAACGGAAATAAAGACCTCGCAACCGCAGTTTCGCGCTGAAACGGCTGTTGCAACGAGGTTGCGGCCTGTGCAGTGTTACGGCTGCACAGGGCGCATTTAATCGATATAATCCCGCGCTTTCGCCGCAAAGCCCTGCGCGCGGCAGCAATCTGATCGCCGAGACACCCCCATGCCAATGTACGATTACCAATGTGCTTCCTGTGGTCATCAGTTGGAAGCCATTCAGAAGATCAGCGACGCACCGTTGGTCGACTGCCCTGCCTGCCAGGCGCCCGAACTGAAGAAACAGCTGTCCATGCCGGGTTTTCGCCTCAGCGGCAACGGTTGGTACGAAACCGATTTCAAGACCGGAGCCAAGAAGAATCTGGCCGGTGGCGACAAAGCTGACTAGGGTTCAAACCCTGACCGAACGACACGCGTGAGTGGCCGCCTTGCTTTAAGGCGACGGTTACTCCACCGAATTTCGAATTACGAGAAGCGAACGACACCATGATGCGCAGCCACTATTGCGGCCAACTGAACGAAAGCCTGGAAGGCCAGGAAATTACCCTTTGCGGATGGGTTCACCGTCGTCGCGACCACGGCGGGGTGATTTTCCTCGATATCCGTGATCGTGATGGTCTGGCCCAGGTGGTATTCGATCCGGATCGCGCCGAGAGCTTCGCCGCCGCCGATCGCGTGCGCAGCGAATACGTGGTGAAGATCACCGGCAAGGTGCGTCTGCGTCCGGCCGGTGCGACCAATGCCAACATGGCGTCGGGCATGATTGAAGTGCTGGGTTACGAGCTCGAAGTGCTGAACGAGTCGGAAACCCCGCCGTTCCCGCTCAACGAGTTCTCCGACGTCGGCGAAGAAACCCGCCTGCGTTATCGCTTCCTCGACCTGCGTCGTCCGGAAATGGCCGAGAAGCTGCGTCTACGTTCGCGCATGACCACCAGCATCCGTCGCTTCCTCGACGAGAACGGTTTCCTCGACGTCGAAACGCCGATCCTGACCCGTGCCACCCCTGAGGGTGCGCGTGACTATCTGGTGCCGAGCCGTACCCACGCCGGTTCGTTCTTCGCGCTGCCGCAATCGCCGCAGCTGTTCAAGCAACTGCTGATGGTTGCCGGCTTCGACCGTTACTACCAGATCGCCAAGTGCTTCCGTGACGAAGACCTGCGTGCCGACCGTCAGCCGGAATTCACCCAGATCGACATCGAGACCAGTTTCCTCGATGAAAAAGAGATCATGGGCCTGACCGAGCAGATGATCCGTAACCTGTTCAAGGAAGTGCTGGATCTGGAATTCGGCGAATTCCCGCACATGACCTTCGAAGAGGCTATGCGCCGCTACGGTTCGGACAAGCCGGACCTGCGCATTCCGCTGGAGCTGGTCGACGTTGCCGACCAGTTGAAAGAAGTCGATTTCAAAGTGTTCAGCGGCCCGGCCAACGATCCGAAATGCCGTATCGCCGCACTGCGCGTACCTGGCGGGGCGAGCATGCCGCGCAAGCAGATCGACGATTACACCAAGTTTGTCGGCATCTACGGTGCCAAGGGCCTGGCGTACATCAAGGTCAACGAGCGCGCTGCCGGTGTTGAAGGCCTGCAATCGCCGATCGTGAAGAACATCCCGGAAGACAAGCTCAACGTGATCCTCGATCGCGTTGGCGCGGTCGATGGCGACATCGTGTTCTTCGGTGCCGACAAAGCCAAGATCGTCAGCGAAGCCCTGGGCGCGCTGCGCATCAAGCTCGGTCACGACCTCAAGCTGCTGACCTGCGAGTGGGCGCCAATGTGGGTCGTCGACTTCCCGATGTTCGAAGAAAACGACGACGGCAGCTTCTCCGCGCTGCACCACCCGTTCACCGCACCGAAGTGCACCCCGCAAGAGCTTGAAGCCAACCCGGCCGGCGCACTGTCTCGTGCGTACGACATGGTGTTGAACGGCACCGAGTTGGGCGGCGGTTCGATCCGTATTCACCGCAAGGAAATGCAGCAAGCGGTATTCCGCCTGCTGGGCATCAACGAAGCGGAACAGGAAGAGAAGTTCGGCTTCCTGCTCGACGCGCTGAAGTACGGCGCACCGCCGCACGGTGGTCTGGCTTTCGGTCTGGACCGTCTGGTGATGCTGATGACTGGCGCCCAGTCGATCCGTGAAGTGATCGCCTTCCCGAAAACCCAGAGTGCTGCCGACGTGATGACGCAGGCTCCGGGCGTAGTGGATGCCAAGGCATTGCGCGAGCTGCACATTCGCCTGCGCGAAACGCCAAAGGCTGAGTAAGACGGGCCTGAAGGCGCATCTTCGGATGCGCCTTTTTTCTTTCTCAGGTCGAATTTTTCAATTGCCGGTCGCTGCACCCGCAGGGCGGGCAAGGTTTCAAAGAGCATTCGGAGCAAGTTATGGCAGGTCATTCCAAGTGGGCAAACATCAAGCACCGCAAAGAACGTCAGGATGCCAAGAGGGGCAAGATCTTCACCAAGTGGATCCGTGAACTGACCGTTGCGGCGCGTCAGGGTGGCGGTGATCCGGGTTCCAACCCGCGTCTGCGTCTGGCCCTGGACAAGGCGTTGAGCGCCAACATGAGTCGCGACATCATTGATCGCGCCGTTGCGCGCGGCGCCGGTGCAACCGAAGCGGACAACGTTGAAGAACTGACCTACGAAGGCTACGGCCCGGGCGGCGTGGCGGTGATGGTTGAGTGCATGACCGACAATCGCAACCGCACCGCTGCGGCTGTGCGTCACGCGTTCAGCAAGTGCGGCGGCAACCTCGGCACCGACGGTTCGGTGGCCTACCTGTTCGAACGCAAGGGCCAGATCAGCTTCGCGCCGGGCGTCGATGAAGACGCGCTGACCGAAGCGGCGCTGGAAGCCGATGCCGATGACGTGGTCACCCATGAAGACGGTTCGATCGACGTGTTCACCTCGTTCACCAGTTTCTATGCAGTGCGCAACGCGCTGGAAGCGGCCGGGTTCAAGGGCGACGACGCGGAAATCGTCATGCAGCCGACCACCAGCGCCGAACTGGATCTGGAAGGTGCGGAGAAGGTGCTCAAGCTGATCGACATGCTTGAAGACCTGGATGACGTGCAGAACGTGTATTCCAACGCGGACATTCCGGAAGACGTCGCTGCTCAGCTGGGCTAGGAGCGACTACGATTGAATGTGGGAGCGGGCTTGCTCGCGAAGGCGGAGTATCAGCAACAGCGTTGCTGGATGACACTCCGCTTTCGCGAGCAAGCCCGCTCCCACATTGGTAATTCGCTGTTCTGAATTTTTTTGCTCTTACTGCAGGCGTTATGACTCTAATTCTTGGTATCGACCCCGGTTCGCGCATTACCGGTTACGGGATCGTCCGCGATACCGGGCGTGGCGGCTGCATCTACGTGGCCTCGGGCTGCATTCGCACCGGCTCCGGCGAGCTGCATGAGCGCCTGCAAATCGTCTATCGCGGCGTGCGCGAGATCATCAAGACCTACGGCCCGGTGACCATGGGCATCGAAAAGGTGTTCATGGCAAAAAACGCCGACTCGGCGCTCAAACTCGGTCAGGCGCGCGGCGCTGCGATTGTTGCCGGCGCTGAAGAGTGTCTGGAAATCGCCGAGTACACCGCCACGCAAGTCAAACAAGCGGTGGTCGGCACCGGTGCGGCCAATAAGGAGCAGGTGCAGATGATGGTCATGCACATGCTGAAGCTGACCAGCAAACCGCAGATCGACGCCTCCGACGCCCTGGCTATCGCCATTTGCCATGCGCACACACGTTCAAGTCTGCTGCCGCACGGTCTGGGAACCGCACGCAGTCGTGGCGGGCGCCTGCGTCTCTGATAGCATCAGCATCAATTTTCCTGAAAGTGACGTTGCGGTGCCTGTGTTGCCGGCGCGCAAGCCACCTTCACTCGTCGCCAGCCCACGGCTGGCCAGCGCTCAAGGATTCAAAACGTGATTGGACGCTTGCGCGGCACCCTGGCTGAGAAACAGCCGCCGCACCTGATTCTCGATGTAAACGGCCTCGGCTATGAGGTGGAAGTGCCGATGACCACCCTTTATCGTCTGCCGTCGGTCGGTGAACCGCTGACCCTGCACACCCATTTGGTCGTACGCGAAGACGCGCAATTGCTCTATGGTTTTGCCGGCAAGCGTGAGCGAGACTTTTTTCGCGAGCTGATCCGTCTCAACGGTGTCGGGCCGAAACTGGCGCTGGCGCTGATGTCGAGCCTGGAAGTTGACGAATTGGTGCGTTGCGTGCAGTCGCAGGATACTTCGGCCTTGACCAAAGTGCCGGGGGTTGGCAAGAAGACCGCCGAGCGTTTGCTGGTCGAATTGAAAGATCGCTTCAAGGCCTGGGAAACTTCCCCGGCAATGTTCGCGCTGGTGCCGAATCAGCCCGACGGCCCGGCGCCGGTCAGCAGCGCCGAGACCGATGCGGTCAGCGCATTGATCTCCCTGGGCTACAAGCCGCAGGAAGCGAGCAAGGCGATTTCCGCGATCAAAGACAAGAACCTGAGCAGTGAAGACCTGATCCGCCGCGCTCTGAAGGGAATGATTTAAGTGATTGAAGCTGATCGTCTGATCGCCGCCGCGCACAGCCCGCGTGAGCGCGAAGAAGTCCAGGACCGGGCGATTCGTCCGGTCAGTCTGGCCGACTACATTGGCCAGCCGACCGTGCGCGAGCAGATGGAACTGTTTATTCAGGCTGCCCGTGGCCGTAGTGAATCCCTCGATCACACCTTGATTTTCGGCCCTCCGGGGCTGGGCAAGACTACGTTGGCGAACATCATTGCCCAGGAAATGGGCGTGTCGATCAAGAGCACCTCGGGGCCTGTGCTGGAACGCCCGGGTGATCTGGCCGCGTTGCTGACCAATCTTGAGCCGCACGACGTGCTGTTCATCGACGAAATTCATCGTCTGTCGCCAATCGTTGAAGAAGTGTTGTACCCGGCAATGGAAGATTTCCAGCTCGACATCATGATCGGCGAAGGGCCGGCGGCGCGTTCCATCAAACTGGATCTGCCACCGTTCACTCTGGTCGGTGCGACCACCCGCGCCGGCATGCTGACCAATCCGCTGCGTGATCGCTTCGGTATCGTCCAGCGCCTGGAGTTTTACAGCACTGCGGATCTGGCAACGATTGTCAGTCGTTCGGCGGCCATTCTCGGTCTGCCTCTGGATCCGGAGGGTTCGTTCGAAATTGCCCGGCGCGCCCGTGGCACTCCGCGAATAGCCAACCGTTTGCTGCGTCGAGTCCGCGACTTCGCCGAAGTCCGCGCCAAGGGACATATCACCAAGTCGGTAGCGGATCTGGCGCTGAACCTGCTGGATGTCGACGAACACGGTTTCGATCACCAGGACCGACGTCTGCTGCTGACCATGATTGAGAAGTTCGACGGCGGTCCGGTAGGTATCGACAGTCTTGCAGCGGCGATCAGCGAAGAACGCCACACCATTGAAGACGTGCTCGAGCCATATCTGATCCAGCAGGGCTACATCATGCGCACGCCACGGGGCAGGGTAGTGACCCGACATGCGTATCTGCATTTCGGTTTAAACATTCCGTCACGAATGGGCGAAATGCCCTTGGCAGACGATTTTCTTGATGCCGCAGACGATTGATACACATTTGTTGGTGATTTATTCAGGGTTTGTATTGTCAGACGACGGTACTTTTGCGGTAAAGCTCTGAAACCACGAAAAACAGTTGCCTGGCCGGATTGGCAACCTGAGGAGTAAGCACTAGAGTATGCGCGCGCAAAACGGGCTTGAGCCGTTCGCACATCGTTGTCGCGTTTATTACGAGGACACCGACGCGGGCGGCATCGTGTATTACGTTAATTACCTCAAGTTTATGGAACGGGCTCGAACCGAACGGCTACGGGAACTGGGCTTTGCCCAATCTGCGCTTGCCGGAGAGGACCTGTTGTTCGTCGTGCATTCCAGCGAAGCGCGCTACCACGCGCCGGCGCGACTGGACGACGAACTGCTGGTAAGCGCTGATGTAACCGAATTGAACCGTGCCAGCCTGCGCTTCAGACAGCAGGTCAGGCGGGCCACGGATAATGTGCTGCTCTGCGAAGGGCAGTTTTTGGTGGCCTGCGTGCGCACCGACAGTTTGAAACCCCGGGCCCTTCCCGAAGACCTGCGTGCGGCCTTCGCCGACGCGGTCGGCCCGGGTACACACTCAAAGCAGGAGATAAAGCGTGGAAGCTAACGTCGTCGACCATTCCTCCATGTGGAGCCTGGTCAGCAATGCCAGCATCGTGGTGCAGTTGGTAATGTTGACCCTGGTGGCCGCATCGGTGACCTCATGGATCATGATTTTTCAGCGCAGCAACTTGCTGCGTGCCGGTCGACGCGCCCTGGAGAGCTTCGAAGAGCGCTTCTGGTCGGGTATCGATCTTTCCAAACTGTACCGTCAGGCTGGCAGCAATCCTGATCCGGATTCGGGCGTGGAGCAGATCTTCCGCGCCGGTTTCAAGGAATTCTCCCGCCTGCGCCAGCAGCCAGGCGTCGATCCTGAAGCGGTAATGGAAGGTGTGGCCCGTGCCATGCGCGTGGCCATTTCGCGTGAAGAAGAAAAGCTCGAGCAGAGCCTGCCGTTCCTCGCCACTGTTGGTTCGGTCAGCCCGTACATTGGTCTGTTCGGTACCGTCTGGGGGATCATGAACTCCTTCCGCGGTCTGGCCAGCGCTCAGCAAGCGACCCTCGCCACCGTTGCTCCAGGTATCGCCGAAGCCCTGATCGCCACCGCGATCGGCCTGTTCGCCGCGATCCCGGCGGTCATCGCTTACAACCGTTTTGCTGCCCGCAGCGAAACCTTGCTGGGCCGCTACTACACCTTCGCCGATGAATTCCAGGCGATCCTGCACCGCAAAGTGCACACCAGCGAAGAATAAGCAGGTATTTCCCGATGGCTTTAATCGCTCGAGCTCGCAAAAAGCGCAAGCCGGTCGCCGAGATGAACGTAGTGCCCTACATCGACGTGATGTTGGTGCTGCTGGTCATCTTCATGGTGACCGCGCCGATGCTCAATCAGGGCGTGAAAGTTGATCTGCCCAAGGTTTCCAGCGAAGCCTTGCCGCAGGACAACAACACCCAGGTCCTGACCATTTCGATCAAGGCTGACAAGACCTACTACTGGAACCTTGGCAGCGAAGTCGACACCGAGAAGCAACAGGACAGGGCCATGACCCTGCCGCAAATGACCGACGCGGTGACCAAGATCATTCGCGCCGGCACCGAGGGCGGCAAACGCACCCAGGTGTTCATTCGTGGCGACAAGACTGTCGACTACGGCGCCGTCATGGGTGCCATGGGCGGGTTGCAGAAAGCCGGGGTCGGTAACGTTGGTCTGATAACCGAGGCCCCCTGATGCAGCAACAGCGAGAGCCGTCCGCCTCGGAAAGCTACTTCTGGCCCAGTGTTCTGGCGATTGTCCTGCACGTGCTCGTGTTCGGCATGCTGTTCGTCAGTTTTGCCTTTACGCCCGAACTGCCGCCGGCCAAGCCGATTGTCCAGGCGACTCTGTATCAGCTGAAATCTAAAAGTCAGGCAACCACCCAGACCAATCAGAAGATTGCGGGTGAGGCGAAGAAATCCGCCGCGCGCCAGACCGAAGTCGAACAGATGGAACAGAAAAAGATCGAGCAGGAAGCGGTGAAGGCGGCGGAACAAAAGAAAGAGGACGCGGCTCAAAAGGCCGAGGAGGCCAAGAAGGCCGACGAGGCGAAAAAAGCGGACGAAGCGAAAAAGGCTGATGAAGCGAAAAAAGCCGACGACGCGAAGAAAGCCGAAGCGAAAAAGGCCGAAGAGAAACAATTGGCTGATATAGCCAAGAAGAAGGCTGAAGACGAAGCGAAAAAGGCTGCTGAGGAAGAGGCGAAGAAAGCCGCTGCCGAAGAAGCCAAGAAAAAGATCGTCGAAGACGCGAAAAAGAAAGCCGCCGAAGACGCCAAGAAGAAAGCTGAAGCTGAAGAGGCGAAGAAGAAAGTCGCCGAAGACGCGAAGAAGAAAGCTGCCGCCGATGCTGCGAAGAAGAAAGCGCAGGAAGCGGCACGTAAATCCGCTGAAGACAAAAAGGCTCAGGCCCTGGCAGATCTGCTTTCCGACACGCCGCAGCGCCAGCAGGCCTTGGCCGATGAGCAGGGTGACGAAGTCGCCGGCAGTTTCGATGACCTGATTCGCGCTCGCGCAGCAGAAGGCTGGGCTCGTCCTCCTTCGGCGCGCAAAGGCATGACGGTCGTGCTGCAAATCGGCATGTTGCCGGACGGTACGGTGACTTCGGTCACCGTGGCCAAGTCCAGTGGTGACGGTCCGTTCGATGCCTCGGCAGTTGCGGCAGTGAAGAATATTGGACGTTTGACAGAAATGCAGGGAATGAAGCCGAGCGATTTCGCTCCGTATCGTTCATTCAAGATGACATTCACACCTGAGGATCTAGCCTTGTGAGAAACCTTCTTCGAGGAATGCTGGTCGTGATCTGCTGCATGGCAGGGATCGCGGCGGCAGATGAAAAGAACATTCTGGTCACCAGCGGTAGCGATCGGGCTACTCCGATCGCGGTCGTACCGTTCGGCATGCAGGGCGGCGCGGTGCTGCCTGACGATATGGCGGAAATCATCGGTAACGATTTGCGCAACTCTGGCTATTACTCGCCGATTCCAAAAGCCAACATGATCAGCCAGCCAAGCCAGCCGAGCGAAATCATCTTCCGTGACTGGAAGGCGGTCGGGGCCCAGTACATGATGGTCGGCAGCATCGCTCCGGCAGGCGGTCGCCTGCAGGTGCAGTGGGCACTGTTCAACGTTGCCACCGAACAGAAAGTGGCCGACGGCAGTGTTTCCGGTACTACCGACCAGATTCGCGATATGGCGCACTTCATTTCCGATCAGTCGTTTCAGAAGCTGACCGGTATTGAAGGAGCTTTCTCGACTCGCCTGCTGTACGTAACGGCTGAGCGTTTCTCCGAGAAAAACACCCGATACACCCTGCAACGCTCCGACTATGACGGCGCGCGTGCAGTAACTCTGCTGCAATCGCGCGAGCCGATCCTGTCGCCGCGTTTCGCACCGGATGGCAAGCGAATTGCCTACGTGTCGTTCGAACAGAAGCGTCCGCGCATCTTCATGCAGAACATCGACACCGGTCGCCGCGAGCAGATCACCAACTTCGAAGGCCTCAATGGCGCGCCAGCCTGGTCGCCGGATGGTAACCGCCTGGCGTTCGTGCTGTCGAAAGACGGTAACCCGGACATCTACGTAATGAACCTCGGTTCGCGTCAGATTACCCGTGTGACCTCTGGCCCTGGCATCAACACCGAGCCGTTCTGGGGCAAGGATGGTTCGACCATTTACTTCACCTCGGACCGTGGCGGCAAGCCGCAGATCTATAAAACCAGCGCCAGTGGCGGTGGTGCCGAACGTGTGACGTTCGTTGGCAACTACAACGCCAACCCGAAACTGTCGGCTGATGAAAAGACTTTGGTGATGATTCATCGTCAGGATGGCTTCACCAATTTCAAGGTGGCAGCTCAGGATCTGCAGCGGGGTAGTGTAAAGATCCTCACTGATAGCACTCTGGACGAGTCGCCTACTGTTGCGCCCAACGGCACCATGGTAATCTACGCCACCCGCCAACAGGGCCGGGGAGTCTTGATGCTCGTGTCCATTAATGGACGCGTGAGGCTCCCGCTTCCTACCGCTCAAGGCGAAGTCAGAGAACCGTCCTGGTCCCCTTACCTGAAGTGAGCGGGCGCTACACGTTTTACTTAACACACTGGGGTTCATTAGGAGTTTCACGATGGAAATGCTGAAGTTTGGTAAATTTGCTGCGCTGGCTCTGGCCATGGCTGTAGCTGTAGGTTGCTCGTCCAAAGGCGGCGACAACGCCGGTGAAGGCGCTGTTGATCCAAACGCTGGTTACGGCGCAAACACTGGTGCCGTTGACGGTTCCCTGAGCGAAGAAGCTGCTCTGCGCGCAATCACCACCTTCTACTTCGAATACGACAGCTCGGACCTGAAGCCAGAAGCCATGCGCGCTCTGGACGTTCACGCCAAAGACCTGAAAGCAAACGGCGCTCGCGTTGTTCTGGAAGGCAACACCGACGAACGTGGTACTCGTGAGTACAACATGGCACTGGGCGAGCGTCGTGCGAAAGCCGTTCAGCGCTACCTGGTACTGCAAGGTGTTTCCCCAGCTCAGCTGGAACTGGTTTCCTACGGCGAAGAGCGTCCAGTTGCTACCGGCAACGACGAGCAGTCCTGGGCCCAGAACCGTCGCGTCGAACTGCGTAAGTAATTCGATATGCGAACGTGCCGTCGTGCTGTAACTGTTCTGGCTCTCAGCCTCGCGCCGCTTGCGGCGTGGGCTGCGGTTCCTGTGGTCGATGACAACTCCGGTTATAACAATAGCGGGAGCAGTTATCCGCCTGCGGGTTACGGTACGAACGGCGCCTATGCCGGGGGAGCGGCTTCGGCCCCTGCCTCGGCACAAGGCATGCTGTTCAACCAATTGCAACAGATGCAGGATCAGATCTCGCGCCAACAGGGCGTGATCGAAGAACTGCAGAATCAGGTTGCGCGCATGAAGCAGGAATCCCTGGAGCGATACCAGGATCTTGATCGGCGCATAGGATCCGGCGTTGCACCAGCCGCGACTCCCGAGAATTCTTCTGCCGGTGGCGATGCAAGTGCTGCTGCCGGTGCTGCCGCAGGTGCCGCTTCGGCGTCCCAAGCCCCTGCTGCGGGTAGCGAACCGGCTGATCCGGCCAAGGAAAAGCTGTATTACGATGCCGCTTTCGACCTGATCAAAGCCAAGGATTTCGACAAGGCCAGCCAGGCCTTCGCGGCTTTCCTGCGCAAATACCCGAATAGCCAATATGCGGGCAACGCCCAGTACTGGCTCGGCGAAGTGAATCTGGCCAAAGGTGATCTGCAAGGTGCGGGTCAGGCCTTTGCCAAGGTTTCGCAGCTGTATCCCAAGCACAACAAAGTGCCGGACTCGCTGTACAAACTGGCTGACGTAGAACGCCGCCTCGGTCACACCGACAAGGTCAAAGGCATTCTGCAGCAGGTGGTGTCCCAATATCCGGGTACGTCCGCCGCACAGCTGGCTCAGCGTGATCTGCAGCGTATGTAAGCCTGTTTATCCGTGTTTTGAAGAAACCCGCGCTAGTCGCGGGTTTTTTCGTTAGAATTCACGCCCTTTTTCTGAAACACGCTTCTTGCGGTCTACGCGTTGGCGGGATTGCCTGAAGTGCCTGACGGAGGCGGACAGCCTGTTTAGCTGTTACGCCCGTGGCGACTATGCAAGACACATTGAGAATCACCGAAGTTTTCTACTCGTTGCAGGGGGAAACTCGGACTGCCGGGCTGCCCACAGTTTTCGTGCGCCTGACCGGTTGCCCGTTGCGTTGCCAATACTGCGACAGCGCTTATGCGTTCAGCGGCGGCACCGTGCGCACCCTCGACGATATTCTTGAGCAAGTGGCCGGATATCGTCCGCGCTACGTCTGTGTCACCGGCGGTGAGCCGCTGGCCCAGCCGAACGCCATCCCTTTGCTTGAACGGTTATGTGATGCCGGATACGAGGTCTCGCTGGAAACCAGCGGCGCCCTCGACGTTTCGGCCGTCGATCCGCGAGTCAGTCGCGTAGTCGATCTGAAAACGCCGGGCTCGAAAGAAGCTCATCGCAACCGTTACGAGAACATCGAACTGCTGACCCGCAACGATCAGGTGAAGTTTGTCATCTGCTCGCGCGAGGACTATGACTGGGCGGTTTCCAAGCTGATCCAGTACGGTCTCGATCAGCGCGCCGGCGAAGTGCTGTTTTCGCCAAGTCACCACGACCTGAATGCTCGGGAGCTGGCTGACTGGGTGGTGGCGGACAATCTGCCGGTACGCCTGCAATTGCAGCTGCATAAATATCTTTGGAACGACGAGCCAGGACGCTGAAATGAATCAACTACTGAACACTACCGAAAAACGCGCAGTCATCCTGCTGTCCGGCGGCCTCGACTCGGCGACTGTCGTGGCGATGGCTCGCGCTGAAGGCTACGCCTGCTACACCATGAGCTTCGATTACGGCCAGCGCTCGCATGCCGAATTGCACGCCGCCGCCCGCGTTGCGCGCGATCTGGGTGTGGTCGAGCACAAGGTTATCGGGCTGAATCTCAATGGCATGGGCGGCTCGGCGCTGACCGACACCAGCATCGATATTCCGGAAGAGCTGGGCGAAGGCATTCCGGTGACTTACG
Organism: Pseudomonas sp. TSRC2-2; assembly: GCF_049897785.1. NCBI lineage: Bacteria > Pseudomonadati > Pseudomonadota > Gammaproteobacteria > Pseudomonadales > Pseudomonadaceae > Pseudomonas > Pseudomonas sp. TSRC2-2. The sequence goes on along the minus strand of NZ_JAFCWZ010000005.1, from coordinate 264,402 downwards.
TGCCGGCGCGCAACACTGTGTTCCTGTCGTTGGCATTGGGTTGGGCGGAAGTGCTCGGCGCACGGGATATCTTTATTGGCGTGAATGCGGTGGATTATTCCGGTTACCCGGATTGCCGCCCGGAGTTCATCGAGTCGTTCGAGCGCATGGCCAATCTGGCAACCAAGGCGGGCGTTGAAGGCAACGGCTTCCGCATTCAGGCGCCACTGCAGAACCTGAGCAAGGCGCAGATCGTCCAGGCCGGCGTGAAGCTCGGCGTTGATTATGGCCTGACTGTTTCCTGCTATCAGGCAGACGATGACGGCCGCGCTTGCGGCAAATGCGACAGCTGCCGCCTGCGTGCTGAAGGCTTTGCGGCGGCGGGTGTGAGCGATCCAACTCCTTATTTTTGATATTTTTCAAAAAAGGTGTTGAATAGTCCTTAAAAATCAGTATTATACGCGCCACCACACAGCGGGTCGTTAGCTCAGTTGGTAGAGCAGTTGGCTTTTAACCAATTGGTCGTAGGTTCGAATCCCACACGACCCACCATATTTGGCGGTTTAGAAAATCCGGAAGGCCCACGAAAGTGAGGATTTCCGGGTTTTTTTTTGCCTGCAATTCTGACCTCCGTTTTTCTCCGTCGCCCAACCTGACACAGGTCAGAATCATCTTTTGTATCAACGGGATATTCTGTAGCCTTGCGCAACTTCAACGCTGTCCGTGCCTGATGATACTCACTCTCCCGGCGGTACCCTCTAGCGGTCCGGAGCCGGGTGTATACTCGACTTTCGCGCGAATGCGCCTGCAGGTCTTGCGAACATGACGCAGATTTCCGAACGCCTTCTGGTTCAAGCCCACCTCGATGCCAAACAGCCCAAACCGCTGACGGCAGAGGAGGAGGCCTACTACCGTTCCGCCATCGCCGCCGAGCTCAAGGCTCAGGACGCGGTGCTTGTGGCCCACTTCTATTGCGATCCGGTGATTCAGGCCTTGGCCGAAGAAACCGGCGGCTGTGTTTCCGATTCCCTTGAAATGGCTCGCTTCGGCAATGCCCATCCGGCCAAGACCGTAGTGGTCGCCGGCGTGAAGTTCATGGGCGAGACGGCAAAAATTCTCAACCCGGAAAAACGCGTGCTGATGCCAACGCTGGAGGCAACCTGCTCGCTGGACCTTGGTTGCCCGGTCGACGAGTTCTCGGCGTTCTGCGATCAGCATCCGGAGCGTACCGTGGTGGTCTACGCCAACACCTCTGCAGCGGTAAAGGCGCGTGCCGACTGGGTGGTGACTTCGAGTTGCGCGCTGGAAATCGTCGAAAGCCTGATGGACAACGGCGAGACGATTATATGGGGGCCGGACAAGCACCTCGGCACCTACATTCAGCGCAAGACCGGCGCCGACATGCTGCTGTGGGACGGTGCCTGCATCGTTCACGAAGAGTTCAAGTCCAAGCAGCTTGAAGACATGAAAGCGCTGTACCCGGACGCGGCGATTCTGGTGCACCCGGAGTCGCCGACTTCGGTGATCGAACTGGCCGATGCCGTCGGCTCGACCAGTCAGTTGATTGCCGCCGCGCAAAGCCTGCCGAACAAGACCCTGATCGTCGCAACCGACCGTGGCATCTTCTACAAGATGCAGCAGTTGTGCCCGGACAAGATCTTCATCGAGGCGCCGACCGCCGGTAACGGCGCGGCATGCCGCAGTTGCGCACATTGCCCGTGGATGGCCATGAACACCCTTGAGCGCACGCTGAAGAGCTTGAAGGAAGGCACGAACGAGATCTTCGTTGACCCGGCGTTGATTCCGCAGGCGATTCGACCGTTGAAGCGAATGCTGGATTTCACCCAGGCAGCACGGATGAAACTGGCCGGTAACGCCTGATTTTCAGGCAACGCAAATCAGATGTGGGAGCGGGCCTGCTGGCGAAAGCGGTGTATCAGTCACCATTGAAATGACTGATACGGCGCCTTCGCGAGCAAGCCCGCTCCCACATTGGTATTCGCTGTCTGGAAATTATTTAATCTTCTTCGGGATCCGCACGACGCGGGTATCTGAATAGATGTCATGCCAGGTGCGCTTCTGCTTGTCATACAGCGACCAGAAGAACCCCAGCCCCGCGCACAGCCACGACGCGATCGACACCATAAAGCGCAATAGCGCCTGCCACAGGCTGATCGCCGTGCCATTGGCGTTCTGCACGCGAATGCCCCACACCTGCATGCCGAGTGTCTGCCCGCCATGGGTCCAGAACTTGGCGAAGAAACCGAACAGCACCAACAGCAGCACCGTGGAGTAGAGCGGGTCGCCATCGAGTTGGCCGGCATCGGTCATCGCCCGCAGACGTTCTTCGCCAATGATCGCGGCCTGGATCAGTTTGTAAACGAAGCCAGTGACGATCAGCAGTGCGGTACACAATAGAAAGTCATAGAACATCGCGGCCAGACGGCGGCCGAGGCCAACAGCAGGAAAGTCGCCCTGTGGGGTGAGCAGGTTTTTCGACATGGCAGCCTCTGAGCGCGAAAGGAAATGGCATTTTACGGACTCGCGCGCACAAAAAAGCCCCTGATATCAATATCAGGGGCTTTTTCGTAGCAGAAATCAGGCTTCGGCTTGTACTTCGTCAGCCTGCATGCCTTTCTGACCTTGCACAGCAACGAAAGTCACTTTCTGGCCTTCTTTCAGGCTTTTGAAGCCGTTGCCCTGAATGGCGCGGAAATGTACGAACAGATCCGGACCGCTTTCTGGAGTGATAAAACCAAAACCTTTCTCGTCGTTAAACCACTTGACGGTACCGCTCTGACGTGTGGACATTTCTTATTTCCTTTGACGCATAAATTGATGACAGCCCCTTTCACATGAAAGAGTACTGGAGCTGGTTGCAAGGAGTAAGAAGACGTCGAGCGGGATGTAGCTAACTTGTAGGCTACTGCCCAGGTCACGATTCCAAGCTGACCCATGCAAACACAGTGGACAAACTCTACGCCAACTACGGGAGAAAAAACAAGCCCTGCGAAGGGCCCGGTTTCACTGCCCTTCATGGCAGTTTGTCAGTTCACTAGTGCGTTCTTAGATGAATGTAGGGTTCTATTTTTTTCAAAAGTTATAAGCAACGTTCATATACGAAACAGATGTTAAAAAGCGCACTGTTTTATGGCGATTGCGTTACACATTAGTGCACGCATGACGCAATCGCGTTACTTATAGAAACAGTCGATCAGCCGCGATAGTAGCGTTGTGGAACAAATGGCATTTTGCTTACAAGCATTTGCACCTTTTTCCCACGTACGATGGCCCATACTGGTGTTTCGAGCGCAACGTAAGCGCTGTCGAGATAACCCATCGCCAATGGCCCGCCCAAGGTCGGACCGAAGCCGCCACTGCAGACATTACCGATGATTTCGCCATCTTCGTTGACGATCTCTGCACCTTCGCGCACTGGAGTACGTTCCTGTGGCAGCAAGCCGACGCGTTTGCGTGCGACGCCATTTTGTTGCTGCGCGAAAATGTGCTCTGCGCCCGGAAAGCCGCCGGGCCGGGCGCCGTCGGCGCGGCGTGGCCTGGAGATCGCCCAGAGCAGGCTGGCTTCGATCGGCGTGGTCTCGGTGTTCATGTCATGGCCATACAGGCACAGACCGGCTTCCAGACGCAGCGAGTCGCGGGCGCCGAGGCCGATGGCCTGAACTTCTGACTCGGCGAGCAAGGCTCGGGCGAGTTTTTCCGCTTCAGCGGCCGGTACCGAGATTTCGAAGCCGTCTTCACCGGTATAGCCCGAACGACTGACAAAGCAATCAACGCCGAGCAGCGTCACGCGTTGGAACTGCATAAAAGTCATCTTCGCCACGTCCGGCGCAAGACGCGCCAGCACCGTAACGGCTGCCGGACCTTGCAAGGCGAGCAGGGCGCGCTCTTCGAACAGCGCCGTAATGGTGCACTGATCGCCGATGTGTTGTTGCAGATGCGCGAGATCCTGATCCTTGCAGGCGGCATTGACCACCAGGAACAGTTCGTCGTTGCCAAGGTTGGCGACCATCAGGTCGTCGAGAATGCCGCCGGTTTCGTTGGTGAACATCGCATAACGCTGCATGCCTACCGGCAGGTCGATGATGTCCACAGGCACCAGAGTTTCCAGGGCTTTGGCAGCATCGGCGCCGGTCAGGCGGATCTGGCCCATGTGCGAGACGTCGAACAACCCGGCCTGTTCGCGGGTGTGCTGGTGTTCTTTCATCACGCCGAGCGGGTATTGCACGGGCATGTCGTAGCCGGCGAACGGCACCATGCGTGCGCCGAGTTCGAGGTGCAGCGCGTGCAGCGGGGTTTTCGACAGGTGTTCGGTGGTCATGCGGGACTCCTTGATTCATCCCAATCCTCTCCTGCAGGGAGAGGGGGCTAATTAGCATTCGATAATGTTGACTGCCAAACCGCCACGGGCGGTTTCCTTGTATTTGCTTTTCATGTCGGCGCCGGTCTGGCGCATGGTGCGGATGACTTTGTCGAGGGAAACGAAATGCTGGCCGTCGCCACGCATGGCCATGCGCACCGCATTAATGGCTTTCACCGAACCCATCGCGTTGCGCTCGATGCACGGGACTTGCACCAGGCCACCGATCGGGTCGCAGGTCAGGCCGAGGTTGTGTTCCATGCCGATTTCCGCAGCGTTCTCGACTTGCTGAACGCTGCCGCCAAGCACTTCGCACAGGGCGCCGGCCGCCATGGAGCAGGCCACACCGACTTCACCCTGACAACCGACTTCGGCGCCGGAGATCGACGCGTTTTCCTTGTAAAGAATGCCGATGGCCGCAGCAGTCAGGAGAAAACGTACGACGCCGTCGTCATTCGCCCCGGGGATAAAACGCATGTAGTAATGCAGCACCGCCGGAATGATCCCCGCCGCGCCATTGGTGGGCGCAGTCACCACGCGGCCGCCGTTGGCGTTTTCCTCGTTGACCGCCAATGCATAAAGGTTGACCCAGTCGAGCACGGACAGCGGGTCACGCAATGCTGATTCCGGGTTTTTACACAGCTGCCGATGCAGCGCTGCGGCCCGACGTTTCACTTTCAGGCCACCGGGCAAAATACCTTCGTTGCGGCATCCTGCGGCGACGCAATCCTGCATGACCTGCCAGATCTTCAGCAGCCCGGCGCGAGTCTCTGCTTCCGGGCGCCAGGCGCTTTCGTTGGTCAGCATCACCTGGCTGATCGACAAACCGTAGGTGCTGCAATGGCCAAGCAAGTCCTTGGCACTTTTGAACGGGAAGGTCAGTGGCGTGGCATCTTCGACGATGCGGTCGGCACCGGCCGCATCCTCATCGACGACAAAACCACCGCCCACCGAGTAGTACTCACGGGTGCGAACCTGCAGCCCCGCCGCATCGAAGGCGCGAAAGATCATGCCGTTGGGGTGGTAGGCCAACGGTTTGCGAATCATGGCCAGATGCTCTTTCTCGTTGAAGGCGATGCTGTGCTCGCCCAGCAAATTCAGTCGGCCGTTGCCGCGAATCTCCTGCAGGCGCGCCGCGACAGTTTCGGTGTCGACGGTGTCCGGGTGCTCACCTTCGAGGCCGAGCAACACGGCCTTGTCGCTGCCGTGGCCCTTGCCGGTAGCACCGAGCGAGCCGTACAGCTCGACGCGAATGCTGGCAGTGGCGGTCAGCAGGTTCTCACGGCGCAAACCTTCGACGAACCGCGCCGCCGCCCGCATCGGGCCGACGGTGTGGGAGCTGGAGGGGCCGATACCAATCTTGAACAGGTCGAACACGCTTAACGACATGAGTGTTTCTCCGGTTTCTTGTTATGGGAATTGGCGCAAGCATTAGGCTGGGTACAGATCTGCGGTGGGAGCGGGCTTGCTCGCGAATGCGGTGTATCAGTCGCCATCGATATTGCATGACACACCGTATTCGCGAGCAAGCCCGCTCCCACATTTGGATCTGCGGTGTTGCTGAAAATCGGGGCAGGCAAACCCGCCCCTCATTCCCTTAAGCGTAGCTTTCGATCGACGGGCAGGCGCAGACCAGGTTGCGATCACCGAAGACGTTGTCGACACGACCGACCGGTGGCCAGTATTTGCCTTCAACCAGCGACGCCACCGGGTACACCGCTTGCTCACGGCTGTATGGATGAGTCCATTCGCCCACCAGTTCCGCTGCGGTGTGCGGGGCGTTTTTCAGTGGATTGTCGTCCTTGTCCAGCGTGCCGTTTTCCACTGCGCGGATTTCTTCGCGAATGCGGATCATCGCGTCGCAGAAGCGGTCCAGTTCTTCTTTGGATTCGCTTTCGGTCGGCTCGATCATCAGCGTGCCAGCGACCGGGAACGACATGGTCGGGGCGTGGAAACCGAAGTCGATCAGGCGCTTGGCGACGTCATCAACGCTGATGCCGCTGCTGTCTTTGAGTGGACGCAGATCGAGGATGCACTCGTGCGCCACCAGGCCGTTGCTGCCGGTGTACAGCACCGGATAGTGCTCTTCGAGGCGACGGGAAATGTAGTTGGCATTGAGAATCGCCAGTTGCGAAGCGCGCTTCAGACCGGCGCCGCCCATCATGCGGATGTACATCCAGGTGATCGGCAGAATGCTCGCGCTGCCGAACGGTGCCGCGCAAACTGCGCCTTCCTTGCGTTCCATCTGGCCGTGGCCCGGCAGGAAAGGGGTCAGGTGCGACTTGACGCCAATCGGGCCGACGCCCGGGCCGCCACCGCCGTGAGGAATGCAGAAGGTTTTGTGCAGGTTCAGGTGCGAGACGTCGCCGCCGAACTTGCCCGGTGCGCAGAGACCGACCATGGCGTTCATGTTGGCGCCGTCGATGTACACCTGGCCGCCGTTGTCGTGAATGATCGCGCAGATTTCGCGGATGCCTTCTTCGAACACGCCGTGGGTCGACGGGTAGGTGATCATCAGTGCGGCGAGGTGTTCGCGGTGCTCGAGGGCTTTGGCGCGCAGGTCCTCAATGTCGACATTGCCACGGGCATCGCAAGCGGTGACCACGACGCGCATACCAGCCATTTGCGCGGTGGCAGGGTTGGTGCCGTGGGCCGACGACGGGATCAGGCAGATGTCGCGGCGTTCATCACCACGGCTCTGGTGGTAGGCTCGGATCGCCAGGAGACCTGCGTATTCACCTTGCGAACCGGCGTTCGGTTGCAGCGAGATCGAGTCGTAACCGGTGGCGGCGCAGAGCATTGCTTCCAGCTCATCGGTCAGTTGCTGATAGCCAGCGCTTTGCGCGGCCGGGGCGAACGGGTGCAGCGCGCCGAACTCGGCCCAGGTCACCGGGATCATTTCGCTGGCGGCGTTGAGTTTCATGGTGCACGAGCCCAACGGGATCATGGTGCGATCCAGCGCCAGGTCTTTGTCCGCCAGTTTGCGCAGGTAGCGCATCAGCTCGGTTTCCGAGTGATAACGGTTGAACACCGGGTGGCTGAGGATTGGCGACTGGCGAACCAGCGAGGCAGGAATGGTGCTCTGCACCGAAGCGGCCAGCGCAGCGAAGTCCGGCAGGGTCTTGCCGTCAGCGAACAGGCCCCACAGGGTTTCGATATCGGCTTGCGTAGTGGTTTCGTCGACCGACAGGCCCAGACGTTCGGCATCAATGACGCGCAGGTTGATCTGCGCAGCGTGAGCCTTCTCGTGCAGCGCGGCGGTGTTCGCGCCGGTGGCTACGGTCAGGGTGTCGAAGAAGCTTTGCTGTTCAACGCTCAGGCCCAGCGCGGTCAGGCCCTTGGCCAGAATCGCGGTCAAGTGATGCACGCGGTTGGCGATCTGGGTCAGGCCTTTCGGGCCGTGATACACGGCGTACATGCTGGCGATGTTGGCCAGCAGCACCTGCGCGGTGCAGATGTTCGAGGTGGCTTTCTCGCGACGGATATGTTGCTCGCGAGTCTGCATTGCCAGACGCAGGGCTGGCTTGCCGAAACGGTCAACCGAGACACCGACCAGCCGGCCCGGCATGTCGCGTTTGAACGCATCTTTGGTGGAGAAATAAGCAGCGTGCGGGCCACCGAAGCCCAGCGGCACGCCGAAGCGTTGCGCCGAACCGATGGCGACGTCAGCGCCGAACTCGCCCGGCGCGGTCAGCAGCGTCAGGGCCAGCAGGTCTGCGGCCACAGCCACCAGAGCGTTGGCGGCGTGGAAACGCTCGGTCAGTTCGCGGTAGTCGAACACATCACCGTTGCTCGCCGGGTATTGCAGCAGCGCGCCGAAGAACGGCGTCACGTCAGTCAGTTCGCGTTCATCGCCCACGACCACGTCGATGCCCAGGGGCTCGGCACGGGTGCGCAGCACGTCGAGGGTTTGCGGGTGGCTGTGGATGGAGGCGAAGAACTGGTGGCTGCCCTTGTTCTTGCTCAGGCGTTTGCAGAAAGTCATGGCTTCGGCAGCAGCGGTGGCTTCGTCGAGCAGGGATGCGTTGGCGATCGGCAGGCCGGTGAGGTCGCTGATCATTGTCTGGAAATTCAGCAGCGCTTCGAGACGGCCCTGGGAAATTTCTGGTTGGTACGGCGTGTAAGCGGTGTACCAGGCAGGGTTTTCCAGCAGGTTGCGCAGAATCGGCGACGGCGTGTGGCAGTTGTAATAGCCCTGGCCGATGTAGGTTTTGAACAGCTGATTCTTGCCGGCGATGGACTTGATCGTCGCCAGAGCGTCGGCTTCGCTGAGGCCGTCGTCCATGCCGAGCACGCTGGTGCCCTTGATGCTTTCCGGAATGACGCTGGCGCTCAGGGCTTCAAGTGAATCGAAGCCGAGGCTGTTGAGCATGGCTTGCTCGTCACCGGCGCGCGGGCCGATGTGACGGGCGATGAATTCGTTGGCGGTGCCGAGATTGATGGCGGTCATGGCGTATTTCCTCAGGCTTCGGCTTGGGCTTTGATCAGACGGTCGTAGGCATCCTGATCGAGCAGTTTGCCGACAGCGGCGGCGTCGCTTGGCTGGAAGCGGAAGAACCAGCCTTCGCCCAGCGGATCTTCGTTGACCAATTCCGGGGCATCTTGCAGCGCCGGGTTGACTTCCAGCACGTCGCCATCAAGCGGCATGTATACGCCACTGGCGGCTTTCACCGATTCCACGGTGGCGGCTTCGGCGCCTTTTTCGTAAGCCTGCAGCTCAGGCAGTTGCACGAACACCACGTCGCCCAGGGCGTTCTGCGCGAAAGCGGTGATGCCAACAGTGACACTGCCGTCGGCTTCGGTGCGCAGCCATTCGTGATCTTCAGTAAAACGCAACTCGCTCATGGAAACTCCTCAGGGGCCAGACTCGTCTGGTGGACGCGGTGGAAAGCTTGGGGGCGGGAAGCCCTTTATAGATGAGGAGAGAGGAAGCAAGAATGCGGCCAAGGTTGATTTATCTATATAAATCAATAGCTTGAGAGGTTTCGTAATTTACTGGTCTGTATCAGCTGTAGCGAAATCGCTACAGCTTGGGGCGGGGAAAAAAGCTGAGCGGGATCAAAGCGTTGCACAGCGCTGGTCATAGGCGGGTGTAGCGATATCGTTCCGCTGTAGCGCTTTCGGTACAGGTGGACGTCGCTTTTGAACAAATTTCAAACCCCTGTGGGAGCGGGCTTGCTCGCGAAGGCGTCAGATCAGTCGGCATTAGTGTCGAACGACCGACCGCATTCGCGTTCAAGCCCGCTCCCACATGTTTGTCCGCGTTCGGCTTACGGTTTGTTGGGAATGCCGTATTTGCGCAATCGATGTGCGATGGCGGTGTGTGAGGTCTGCAAGCGGCTCGCCAGTTGCCGGGTCGAGGGGTAGCTGACGTAGAGCTTTTCCAGCAGTTCTCTTTCGAACGATTCAACCGCCTGTTCGAGGCTTTCAACGTCGGAGTCGGCCTGCCGAGCCACCGAGGTGCCGGCGATGTCGAGGTCACCGATATCGACCAGGCTGCTCTCGCAAATCGCCGCGGCACGGAAAATCACGTTCTGCAATTGCCGCACATTGCCCGGCCAGCGATTGCCGAGCAGCGCCGGATACGTCCCCGGAGCCAGGCGACAGACCGGGCGCTGGATCTGTGCACAGGCCTGCTGCATGAAATACCGCGCCAACAGCAGAATGTCCTGACCACGTTCACGCAGCGGTGGCACTTCTACGTTTAGCACGTTGAGGCGGTAGAACAGGTCTTCGCGGAACAGGCCTTCGCTGACCATTTTTTCCAGATCGCGATGGGTCGCGCTGAGGATGCGCACGTTGACCTTCACTTCGCGATCACCGCCCACACGGCGGAAGCTGCCGTCGTTCAGAAAACGCAGCAATTTAGCCTGCAAGTACGGTGACATCTCGCCGATCTCATCGAGAAATACCGTGCCCTGGTTGGCCAGCTCCATCAGCCCCGGTTTACCGCCGCGCGCCGCGCCAGTGAAGGCACCAGGGGCGTAGCCAAACAGTTCGCTTTCGGCAAGGTTTTCCGGCAGTGCCGCGCAGTTGAGTGCGAGAAACGGAGCGCTGTGCCGCGCACTGATGGCGTGGCAGGCGCGAGCCACCAGTTCTTTGCCGGTGCCGGTCTCGCCTTGGATCAACAACGGCGCATCAAGGGCCGCGACCCGTTGCGCACGGGCCTTGAGTGTGCGAATCGCCGGGGACTCGCCGAGCAGGGCGTCGAAGCCTTCGGCGTGATCATGATGCAGTGCCGATAGCTGTTCGCCGATGCGGTTCGGTTGATAGAGAGTCAGCAGGGCGCCGGCGTCGGTGATCGGCGTGGCGTCGAGTAACAGGGTCTGGCCGTTGACGGTGATCTCGCGCAGCGGCAGGCGAAAGCCCTGTTCCAGCAAGGTGTCGAGCAGTGCCGGATCGTTGAACAATTGCGCCACACTTTCCCCGGCCGGTTCGCGACCGTACAAGGCAATCAGCGCCGGGTTGGCCAGCAGCACCTTGCCGGCGCTGTCGAGGGCCAGCACCGGGTCGGTCATCGCCGCGAGCAACGCATCGAGCTGCAAGTGCCGACGCTGGCCAGGCAGGATATCGACCACGGTCACCGCTTCCACGCCAAGTACGCGAAACAGCGCATCTTTGAGTTCTTCGAGCACTTGCGGGCTGAGGGTCGGCGCGTCGATGTAGACGTTCGGCGGGATCATCTCCACCGCATCCAGATTGAGATTGCGCCCACCGAGGATAGCCAGGACTTCCTGGGTGATGCCGACGCGGTCGATGAAGCTGACGTGGATACGCATGGGGCGGTTCAGTGATCTGCAGTGCGGAGGGGGGCAAGTATGCCTTGGGGCGGGCTAATGATGAAATCTGCGGCGACTTTCGTCACAACATAATGCCCTGTGGGAGCGGGCTTGCTCGCGAAGGCGGTGTGTCAGTCGATATTTTCGTTACTGATACACCGCTTTCGCGAGCAAGCCCGCTCCCACAGGAGGTTGTGGTGGACTCGGGTTATTCGAAATGCTCGGGATTGACCGGATCCCCGGAGTGCATATTCAACTTCTGCCGAATGTCTTCAAACATCAGGTCGTAGTGCTTGTGCACCGAGCCGATCTGGCTGTGGGTCTTGGGAATCCCGTATTTCTCGGCAATGCGCGTGACATCGCGGGCGAAGTTGTAGGCCTCTTCCTTGGGCAGGAAAAACGTCTCCTTCATGTCCTTGCCCTGCATGCTGCCGTGCAGGATGAACTGAATCCCCTTGCCTTTCTGCGGGTCGGTGAACACTTCATAGTCGAGGCTGACGTTGTAATTGACGTCATCATCGGTCAACGCGTGCCGCTCGATGTGCAGATGACCGGGTTCGAACTGGGCCATTGAGCTACTCCTTTCAAGGCATGGGAGCGAAGCAGGCCTTGAGCCTGCTCCGGTGTTTATTGTTATCGGTAGCTGATCCCCGGCTTCGCCGTGCTGACCCGCGTACCGGCGGTGCCCTGAACGATGGCTTCGATATCGGCCAGCGAACCGATCACCGCAACCTTGCCAGTATGGCGCGCGAATTCGCAGGCTGCCTGCACCTTCGGCCCCATGGAGCCGGCGGCGAAACCGAGGCGTTCGAGTTCGTCCGGGTGCGCTTGGGCGATGGCTTTCTGGGTTGGTTTGCCATAGTCGATAAAAGCCGCGTTGACGTCTGTGGCGATCACCAGCAGGTCGGCTTCCAGTTGCTCGGCGAGCAGCGAGGAGCACAGATCCTTGTCGATCACCGCCTCAATCCCTTTGAGATTGCGGTTCTCGTCGTACATGGTCGGAATGCCGCCGCCACCTGCGCAAATGACGATGCTGCCCTTGTCCAGCAGCCATTTGATCGGGCGGATTTCGAAGATGCGTTTCGGCCGTGGACTGGCGACGACGCGGCGGAATTTGTCGCCATCGGCAGCAATCGCCCAGCCTTTCTCGGCGGCGAGTTTTTCCGCTTCGGCTTTCTCGTACACCGGGCCGATCGGCTTGGTCGGGTTCTTGAAGGCTGGGTCGTTGGCGTCGACTTCGACCTGGGTCAGCAAGGTGGCGAATGGCACTTCGAAGTCGAGCAGATTGCCCAGTTCCTGTTCGATGATGTAGCCGATCATGCCTTCGGTTTCGGCGCCGAGCACGTCCAGCGGGTACGGGGTGACGGACGTGTAGGCCGCCGCTTGCAATGACAGCAGGCCGACTTGCGGGCCATTGCCGTGGGCGATGACCAGTTGGTTGCCGGGATGGATCTTGGCGATTTGCTCGGTGGCGATGCGGATGTTGGCGCGCTGGTTGTCAGCGGTCATCGGCTCACCACGGCGGAGCAGGGCGTTACCGCCCAGGGCTACGACGATACGCATGGTGCATGTCCTTTTCGTATTGATCGTTCCCACCTTCTGCGTGGGAATGCCGCCACGGACGCTCTGCGTGCGCTGTGACGCAGAGCGTCACGGGATGCATTCCCACGCGGAGCGTGGGAACGATCATCTTCAGCCAGTTAGAGATCAGCCAGGGTCGAGACCAGAATCGCCTTGATCGTGTGCATGCGGTTTTCCGCTTGCTCGAAGGCGATGCAGGCCGGCGACTCGAACACGTCGTCGGTCACTTCGATGCCGTTTTTCAGGTGCGGATACTGCTCGGCAATCTGCTTGCCGACTTTGGTATCGCTGTTGTGGAAGGCCGGCAGACAATGCATGAACTTGGTGCGCGGGTTGCCGGTGGCTTTCATCAGCTCGGCGTTGACCTGATACGGCAGCAGTTGCTGAATGCGCTCGGCCCAGGCCTCGACCGGTTCGCCCATCGATACCCAGACGTCGGTGTGAATGAAGTCAACGCCTTTGACCGCTTCTTTCGGATCTTCGGTGAGGGTGATGCGCGCACCGCTTTCCTCGCCGTACTGTTTGCAGCGCGCCACCAGATCGTCGAGCGGCCACAGCGCTTTCGGCGCGCAAATGCGCACGTCCATGCCCAGTTTGGCGCCGATCAGCAGCAGCGAGTTACCCATGTTGTTGCGCGCGTCGCCCAGGTAGGCGTAGCTGATTTCATGGATCGGCTTGTCAGCGTGTTCACGCATGGTCAGCACGTCGGCGATCATTTGGGTCGGGTGATATTCATCGGTCAGGCCGTTGAACACCGGCACGCCGGCAAACTTGGCCAGTTCCTCGACGATTTCCTGTTTGAAACCACGGTACTCGATCGCGTCGTACATGCGCCCGAGCACGCGGGCGGTGTCCTTCATGCTTTCCTTGTGGCCGATCTGCGAAGAGTTCGGGTCGATGTAGGTGACGTTGGCGCCTTGGTCATAGGCCGCGACTTCGAACGCGCAACGGGTGCGGGTCGAGGTTTTTTCGAAGATCAGGGCGATGTTGTTGCCCTTCAGATGTTGTTGCTCGGTGCCGGTGTATTTCGCGCGTTTCAGATCGCGGGACAGGTCGAGCAGGTAACGCAGCTCACGGGGGGTGTGGTGTTCCAGGCTGAGCAGATTACGGTTGTGAATGTTAAACGCCATGATGATTCTCCTTGGATTCGGTAATCGGCCCGGCCGCTACGGGATAAGTGCGGCCGGGGAGACGGTCGTTTAGTAATCGATCGGGTCGCGGATGATCGGGCAGGTCATGCAGTGGCCGCCGCCACGGCCGCGACCGAGTTCGCCGGCGCTGATGGTGATGACCTCCACGCCAGCCTTGCGCAGCAGGGTGTTGGTGTAAGTGTTGCGGTCGTAACCGATAACCACGCCGGGCTCCATCGCCACCACGTTGTTGCCGTCGTCCCATTGCTCGCGTTCGGCGGCGAAGCTGTTGCCGCCGGTTTCCACCACGCGCAGTTTCGGCAGGTTGAGCGCCGCTGCGACGGTGTCGAGGAAACTGCCTTCTTCGCGGCGGATGTCGATGCCGCCCTGTTTGCTTTCGTCAGGGCGCAGGGTGAAGGCGACGATCTGGTTGACCACTTCCGGGAAGATCGTCACCAGGTCGCGATCGCAGAAGCTGAACACCGTGTCCAGGTGCATCGCTGCGCGGGATTTCGGCAGGCCGGCGACGATGACTTTTTCCACTGCCTTGTTCTTGAACAGGTTCAGCGCCAGTTGGCCGATGGCCTGACGCGATGAGCGTTCGCCCATGCCGATCAGCACCACGCCGTTGCCAATCGGCATGACGTCGCCGCCCTCGAGCGTGGAGTTGCCGTGATCCTTGTCCGGGTCGCCGTACCAGATCTCGAATTCGGCGTTGGTGAATTGCGGATGGAATTTATAGATGGCGGTGGTCAGCAGGGTTTCCTGACGGCGCGCCGGCCAGTACATCGGGTTCAACGTCACGCCACCGTAGATCCAGCAAGTGGTGTCGCGGGTGAACTGGGTGTTGGGCAGCGGCGGCAGGATGAAGCTGGAGTGGCCGAGGAAGTCGCGGAACATCTGGATGGTCTTGCCACCGAAGCTGTCCGGCAAATCATCGGCCGAGACGCCGCCAATCAGGAATTCGGCGATGTGTCGTGGCTCGAGGCTTTTCAGCCAGGATTTCACTTCACTGATCAGGCCCAGGCCCACTGAATCGGCCGTCACCTTGCGTTCAAGGATCCAGTCCAGCGCTTCGGGAATGGCGACGATGTCGGTCAGCAGGTTGTGCATTTCCACCACGTCGATGCCGCGCTCGCGCATCTTGGTGACGAAATCGAAGTGGTCGCGCTTGGCCTGCGCCACCCACAGCACGTCGTCGAACAGCAGTTCATCGCAGTTGTTCGGGGTCAGCCGCTGATGGGCCAGACCTGGGGAGCAAACCATGACTTTACGCAGTTTCCCGGCTTCGGAATGGACGCCGTACTTCACTTTTTCCGTGGTCATTTCTGTGTTCCTCCAGATGACAATCAATCAGGGGTTACAGCGTCAGGAAGCCATCGTAGAGACCGTAGGCCGCCACCACGGCGCCTATGACCACTGCGGCGAAAATCAGCTTCTCGACGTTGGTGAAAACCGGTTGTTTGAGTTCCAGCTTGGCCTTGGCGAACAGGATCGCGCCGGGCGCATAGAGCAGGGCCGACAGCAGCAGGTACTTGACCCCGCCGGCGTACAACAACCACACCGCATAGATCAGTGCGATACCGCCGATGATCAGATCCTTGCGTCGCTCGGCGGCAAACCCTTGGTAGCTCTCGCCGCGTACCGCCAGCAGCAGCGCATAGGCCGCCGACCACAGGTACGGCACCAGAATCATCGACGTGGCGAGGTAGATCAGCGACAGGTAAGTGCTGGCCGAAAACAGCGTGATGATCAGGAACACCTGCACCATTGCGTTGGTCAGCCACAGGGCGTTGACCGGCACGTGGTTGGCGTTTTCCTTGCGCAGAAACTCCGGCATGGTGTGGTCTTTGGCGGCGGCGAACATGATCTCCGCACACAGCAGCACCCATGACAGCAACGCCCCCAGCAGCGAGATGATCAGGCCGACGCTGATCAACACCGCGCCCCAGTGACCGACCACGTGTTCAAGCACGGCGGCCATCGACGGGTTCTGCAGTTTCGCCAGTTCCGGCTGGGTCATGATGCCCAGCGACAGCACGTTGACCAGCACCAGAAACAGCAGCACGGTGATAAAGCCGATCACGGTGGCCTTGCCGACGTCCGAGCGTTTCTCGGCGCGGGCGGAGAAGATGCTCGCGCCCTCGATGCCGATGAACACCCAGACGGTGACCAGCATCATGTTGCGCACCTGGTTCATGACGCTGCCCAGATCGGGGTTTTTCACACCCCAGATGTCAGCAGTGAAGATGTCCAGTCTGAATGCGAAGATGGCGATCAGCACGAACAGCACCAGTGGCACGACCTTGGCGACGGTGGTCACCAGGTTGATGAACGCCGCTTCCTTGATCCCGCGCAGCACCAGGAAATGCACGCCCCACAGCAGCAGCGACGCGCCGATCACTGCCGCCGGCGTGTTGCCTTCGCCGAAGATCGGAAAGAAGTAGCCGAGGGTGCTGAACAGCAGAACGAAGTAGCCGACGTTGCCCAGCCAGGCGCTGATCCAGTAACCCCAGGCCGACGAGAAACCCATGTAGTCGCCGAATCCGGCCTTGGCGTAGGCGTAGACACCGCCGTCCAGATCAGGCTTGCGATTGGCGAGGGTCTGAAAGACGAAAGCGAGGGTGAGCATGCCGACGGCGGTGATGGCCCAGCCGATCAGCACTGCACCGACGTCGGCGCTGGCAGCCATGTTTTGTGGCAACGAAAATATCCCGCCGCCAATCATTGAACCGACTACCAGTGCAACCAGTGCACCGAGTCTTAGTTTTCCGGGCGCTTCAGACATTTGCATGACTCCATTGCAGGAAAGGAGAGCTCACAGCCTAGTACTGTTGTCTGTTCGAATAGCTGACTTGGATCAGTGCATGGTCACATTCCATTGTTAATGAATGACTTATCGACCCGTTGCGGGCATAACGCTGTCGTCTGAAAGGCCCGAGACAGAGCCGTTTTGGTAACGTGATTGGGAATAGCTATTAATGCTTTCGAACTATGACGCTAGTTGCTTTTCCGCGTTTGGCAAATGTCCGTCATCATTTTTCAGTACAGAATTGAATTATCAGGATCAGCGCACAAAACAGACTTAACGTGCTACGCGTTATCGTCATCAGCTATATATAAGTGTGCGTATCTCGGCGTTACCTGATAAACGTCATCTACTCTTAGCTTTTTTAGTCAGCTGTTGTTACAGATAAACAACAGCGGCTGTTCAAGGAGATCTGCATGTCGCAACCGACGCAAAAGCTGCGCCTTGGTGCGTTGATCGCGCTGGTGGTGGGGTCGATGATTGGCGGGGGAATTTTTTCCCTGCCGCAGAACATGGCCGCGCGCGCCGACGCCGGGGCGATACTGATCGGTTGGGGCATCACCGCAATCGGCATGCTGACGCTGGCGTTCGTCTTTCAGACCCTGGCCAATCGCAAACCGGAACTGGACTCGGGCGTCTATGCCTACGCCAAGGCCGGATTCGGCGATTACATGGGTTTCTCGTCGGCGTGGGGTTACTGGATCAGCGCCTGGCTGGGCAACGTCGGCTATTTCGTCTTGCTGTTCAGCACCCTCGGCGATTTCTTTCCGGTGTTCGGCCAGGGCAACACGCCGATCGCCATCGGCTGCGCCTCGGTGCTGTTGTGGGCAGTGCATTTTCTGGTGATGCGCGGGATCAAGGAGGCGGCGCTGATCAACCAGGTGACGACCGTGGCCAAGGTCGTGCCGCTGATCATGTTCATCGTCATCGCGGCCGTGGCGTTCAAGGCTGACGTCTTCACCCGCGACATCTGGGGCCGCAGCAACCCGAACTTCGGCGGGGTGATGGACCAGGTGCGCAATATGATGTTGGTCACCGTGTTCGTGTTCATCGGCATCGAAGGCGCCAGCGTCTACTCGGCCCGCGCGGAGAAACGCAGCGACGTCGGCCGCGCCACGGTCATCGGTTTTATCGGCGTGCTGGCGCTGCTGGTGCTGGTCAATGTGCTGTCGCTGGGGATCATGAGCCAGCCGGAACTGGCCAACCTGCAGAACCCTTCACTGGCAGCGGTGCTTGAGCACATCGTCGGGCCGTGGGGCGCGTTGCTGATCAGCATCGGGTTGGCAATTTCCTTGTTGGGCGCGTTGTTGTCCTGGGCCTTGCTGTGCGCGGAAATTCTTTTCGCCACGGCCAAGGACAAGACCATGCCGGCGTTTCTCAAGAAGGAAAACAAGAACCATGTGCCGGTCAACGCGCTGTGGCTGACCAACGCGATGATCCAGATTTTCCTGCTGATCACGCTGTTCTCGGCGGGCACTTACACCAGTCTGATCTATCTGGCTTCGTCGATGATTCTGGTGCCGTACCTGTGGTCGGCGGCCTACGCAGTGCTGCTCAGCGGGCGCGGCGAAACTTACGAACACGCCTCGGCCGAGCGCACCAAGGATTTGCTGATAGGCGGTATCGCATTGGTTTACGCGGTGTGGTTGTTGTATGCCGGGGGAGTGAAATATCTGCTGCTGTCGGCGCTGCTGTATGCGCCGGGGGTGATTCTGTTTGCCAAGGCCAAACATGAACAGGGCCAGCCGGTTTTTACCACGGTGGAAAAAGGGATTTTTGCCTGCGTGATAATTGGCGCAGGGCTGGCGGCTTATGGGTTGTATAGCGGGGTTTTGAGTCTGTGATCGGAGTGTTGCTTTGGCTGCTCCGGCCCCTTCGCGAGCAAGCCCGCTCCCACAGGACTACGCTAATCCATGTGGGAGCGGGCTTGCTCGCGAAGGCGGCCTCAAAATCACCACTGCGCTTGATGTGACCCCAATTCGGCGGCCGGCCAATTCCATTGCACCGCCGTCCCGCTGATCTGCACCGGCACGCGCAACCTCCTCGCCGGGCCCCACGCGGTCTGTTCAATCGCCGGATCCTGATCCAGCGCGTCTTCGGCCCGCAACGGATCAAGTATCCCCGGCCCATGCTCGATCAACAGTTTCGCCGTACGCGCCAGCGACAACCGCGCCGAACCCCCGCGACCGTTGGCCAATCGCGCCGTCAGCAATCTGAGCGCACTCGCCGCCATCAGATAACCGGTCGCATGGTCCAGCGCCTGCACCGGCAGTGGCGTCGGTTTATCGCTGTGCGTGCAACGCTGTCCGGCCTCGGCGATGCCGCTGCTCATTTGCACCAGACTGTCGAAGCCTCGGCGATTCCGCCAGGGGCCGCTCCAGCCGTAGGCATTGAGGCAGACGTCGATCAGCCCCGGTGCCAGTTGCCGACGGCGTTCAACTCCAAACCCGAGATGTTCCAGCGCATCGGCGCGATAGCCGTGCAGGAGAATGTCAGCATCTTTTAATAAGCCCTCAAACACTGCGCGATCCGCTGGCACTTGCAGATCCAGCCGCGCGCAGCGTTTGCCGACGGTCATTTCCGGGACCACACCGGGTTCGTTCCAGCTCGGTGGATCGAGGCGCAGCACGTTGGCGCCGAGGCCAGCGAGAAAACGACTGGCGGTGGGGCCGGCGAGGACGCGGGTCAGGTCGAGCACCTTGATCCCGGCCAGGGGCCGAGCGATCGAGCCTTGCCATACGACGCGTTTTTCGTCCGTCTGCTCAATGAAATCCACCAACGGTTCGGCATTCACCGCCAGACCCTGCGGATGCTGCTGCCACTGCGGCCAACTGCGCATCTCGGCGGCGCAGCCCTTGGCGTCGACCACCGCCTGCTCGAGATCCGCGCTCGCCCACTGGGCGACTTTCGCCGCCATCGCGGCGCGGTCGGCGCAGGCACCGAGCACGCGTTCAGCGGCGGCGCGGTGATGCGGGGCGTTGGTGTGCAGACGGATCCAGCCATCTCGGCTCGCATAGTCGCCGGCGATCGCATCCCACAGCGGCGGAACCTGCCAGCCGATCGGGCGAAGCGAGGTGGAGAACCAGAACGAGGCCAGACGGCGGTCGACCGCAACGGCCGACAATTGCCCGGTTTGCTGATGAAGCAATTCGCCGACTGCTTGACCGGCAGCCGCAATGCTGGCGCAGGCCAGATCGGTGACGGCGAACGCCGAGGGCAGGGCGCCGTCACCGATGAACGGGGCCGGCGTGCGGGGCAGGTCGAGTGCGGTTTGGATGGACGTGTGCAAATCAGTCATCGAAAACCCTCCGGAGCGAGAGGGCGATGATAGTGCAAAAGACACCCGCAAGATCGTTCCCACGCTCTGCGTGGGAATGCCTCAAGGGACGCTCCGCGTTCCGGCTTTCGCTTGGGACGCAGAGCGTCCCGGGCTACATTCCCACGCAGAGCGTGGGAACGATCAGAGGGGAACTACACGCGAAACTGATCCATCAATTTCATCTGCTGGCTCGCCAGGCTGTTGAGCTGGCTGCTGATCGCGGCCGATTCAGTGGCCTGCTCGGTCAGGGTCTCGGTCACGGTGCGAATCGCCGAGACGTTGCGGTTGACCTCTTCGGCCACCGCGCTCTGCTCTTCGGCGGCGCTGGCGATCTGCAGGTTCATGTCGCTGATCACCGTCACCGCGTCGCTGATCCTGCCCAGCGCATCGACGGCGTGACGAATCTGCCCGGCGTTGTTGTGCGCCTGGGTCTGGCTCGAGTGCATGGTCGCGACCACGCCGCGCGTGCCGGTCTGGATGCGTTCGATGACGATGCGGATTTCTTCCACTGAATCCTGCGTGCGCTTGGCGAGGTTGCGCACTTCGTCGGCGACCACGGCAAAGCCGCGACCGCTCTCGCCGGCGCGGGCGGCTTCGATGGCGGCGTTGAGGGCCAGCAGGTTGGTCTGTTCGGCGATGCTGCGAATCACTTCCAGCACCGAACCGATCTGCTCGCTGTTGACCGCCAGCGCTTCGACCTCGGTCACCGCTTTGCTGACTTCATCGGCCAGCTGATTGATGTCGCGAGTGCTGCGCTCGATGATCGCCATGCCGTCCTTCGCTGACTGATCAGCACCCTTGGCGGCGTTGGCCGCGTTCGAAGCACTGTTGGCGACGTCGTGGGCGGTGGCGCTCATTTCGTTGGAGGCCGTGGCGACCTGATCGATTTCGCGGAACTGCACCTGCATGCCTTCGCTGGTCTGGCGGGCAATTTCCGACGACTGATCGGCCGTGCCGCGCGCCTCGGTGATGCTCTGTTTGATCTGTGCGATGGTCGGCTGCAGCTTGTCGAGGAAGCGGTTGAACCAGTTCACCAGTTCGCCCAGTTCGTCTTTCTTGCTGTAGTTCAGGCGCTGGGTCAGATCGCCTTCGCCGCTGGCGATGTTTTTCAGCATGTCAGCGACGCTGTTGATCGGACGCGTGACGCCGGAGGCGGTGAGCCAGATCAGCAGCAGGCCGACCAGGCCAGCCACGCCAGCCACCAGCAGGGCGGTGATCACGCCGGTCTGTTGGGCATCGTCGAGCACCGCTTGCAACTTCACCGAATCGGCCAGCAGCACGTGCTCGGGCAGGTCGATGACCACGCCCCAGGCGCGCGAATTGCCGATCGGATCGACCGGGTAAACCGCACGAATCAAATCGCCCTGTTCAAGAATTTTCGCTGTGCCGCTGCCCACCAGTTGCAACACATCCTTGCCGTCGGCGCCGAGGGTGTCGCTGATTTTTTTGCCGACCCGCGTTGCGTCAGCACTGTCGGCCGCCAGCACCCCGCTGCCGGAAACGATCAGCATGTGCCCGGCGTTGTTGAACAGGCTGCGTTGCGAGTCGACCGCGGCGGCTTGCAGGGCGTCGAGGGCGATGTCGACACCGACCACGCCTATCGCCTTGCCGTCGACCATCACGGGCACGGAAATGGTCGTCATGAGCATTTCCTTGTCACCGACGGTATCGGCATACGGATCGAGCAGGCAGGTGCGCTTGTTGTCGCGAGGGCAGGTGTACCAACTGTTGTAGGGGGTGCCGCTGACGCTGAGGGTGGTCTTGGTCAGGTCGTCTTCGACCATGATCGTATTCAGCGCGGCGCCGCCGGCGCGGCTCCAGTAGGTGGCGAAGCGCCCTGCTTCGTTGGACTGGCGCGCGGTGTCATCGACGAATTCGCTGTCCTTGCCGTCAAGGCCGTCGGGTTCGAAGGCCAGCCAGATGCCCAGCACTTTATCGTTGCGTTCGAAGGCGGTTTTCAGGTGCTGGTTCAACTCTTCGCGGACTGCGCCGGCTTCGAGCGAACGCTTGGCCGCCATCGTCCGCAGGTCCTTGATCTGGTCGGCGAGGGCGGTGACCACCAACAGGCTTTCGCCAAAGGTTTTCTGCACCCGCACCGCTTGTTCGGCGGCTTTGGCCTGCAGCAGGTTTTGCACGCTGGCGGTGAGCAGCTGGTTGCTGGATTGACTGACCAGTACGTCGTTCTGGTTGGTCTGGTAAATGTTCATGCTGACAATAAGCGCCACCACTCCGAGCAGGCACAGGCCGGAGAGCAGGACGATTTTCAGGCGAATGGAGAGAGAGTCGAACATCGGGCGTCTCGTAAATGGATAAGAAAAGTGACTGTCGGGCAAATGAACTACCCGGTTCGCCAAATCCATTCAGCGCCATGTCTGCTCATCGGCGCGCAACGAGACGGCATGAGGCCGCTGCCGACGAACGGTCAGTGCTAAACGTTTGCGCAGGGGATTGTGCTGAAAAGGCGATTAATTACAGGGATGTTTCAGTGTGCCGCGGGAAGGTTCTCCGGGCGTGACCAGATCCACAGATTGCCCAGCGCCATGCCGGCAATCGCCAGATAGATCGGCCAGCCGTGGTCGAGCAGCACCAGCATCAATGTTGCGCACAGCAGCATGCTGACGGTGGCGCTGACCTTGGCCTTGCGCGCGATGATTCTGCCGTTGCGCCAGTTGCCCAAGATCGGCCCGAACAGGCGATGGTTTTCCAGCCAGGCACTCAGGCGCGGCGAACTGCGAGTCGCCGCCCACGCGGCAAGAAGGATGAACTCGGTGGTCGGCAGACCGGGCACGACGATGGCGATCAGGCCAATGCCGAGGCTGACGTAGGCGAGCAGGCCGAACAGCAGGCGGGCAAGTTTTGAGGGGGCGGGTGCGGGCATGGCTCAGCGGCGGCTTCCGAAGCGGAACGGGGATCTTACAGACTTACGCAGACTCCTGTAGGAGCTGCCGAAGGCTGCAATCTTTTGATGTTGCTTGTGAAGATCAAAAGATCGCAGCCTTCGGCAGCTCCTACACGGTTATGCGTAGCTCTCAGGCAGGTTCGGCTTCGACGGCATAAGCCCGTTCCAGCAGCACGGTGAAGCGGTTGAACGCGTCCAGTGCGCCTTGCTCCACTTCTGCCTCTTCCTCAGCGCTGAACGGCAACGCATCGAGGGTGCGCACAAAGCTTTTCCAGCCTTCGGCGCGGCCACCTTGTGGTTCAGCCAAATGCCGAGCGCCAAAGGTTTCGCTCAGCTCCAGCGCCACCGCGCGCTTGATCAGGAACGCCGCACCGAGCTTCGAACCCTCCGACACAAAGATCCAGCCCAGCGCTCGCGCCGTGCTCGGTTTTTTCAGCGCGCCGGCCATTGGAGCGGGGACTTCGGTTTCCAGGTCGGCAAGGTCAGCCTTGGCCGCTTCGGCGCGGCAACGATCCGGCAGGTCAGGAATGATCGCGGTCAGTTCTGCATCGTTGTACAGCTCGACCAGTTCCGCCTGGAACAGGTACTGCGCAACGACAAAACGGGCAAAACTGGCGCGGGTTTCGAAGGGCGCGCGGGCTTTGACCAGCGCATCGAGTTTGCTGTGCGGCTCATGAGTGATCTGGTTCAGGCGTTGCGAACGCAGGGCTTTTTCCGAGGCAGTCATGGGGGTGTCCTTGATAAATGAGGCGCTTGATAACAAGACGTTCGGGCGAGTGCCAGACAGTAAAAAAACCTCACTGCGCGGCGATAAGCGCAGTGAGGTCGTACGGATCAGATGTCCCAGATCAGGTTGATCGCGAAGTTGCGTCCCGGTTGGGTCAGTCGATCAAGGTTGGCCGGTTGCGTCACCGAAGCTTCGCCGACGCTGTCGTAACCGCGCACGTCATCCCACAGCCAGTATTTCTTGTCGCTCAGGTTGTAGATGCCGCCGCTGACGGTGACGTCGTCGCTGACTTTGTAATAGCCGGCCAGGTCGAGAACGCCGAAGCCCGGGCTCTTGAACTGGCTGCTGACGCCGTCCGGGGACTTGAAGTTGCTGTCGTCGACGCGGTCCTTTTTCTTCACCACTGTCCAGCTCAGCAGGCCGCCGTAGTTGTCCTGGTCGTAACCGAGGCCGAACACGCCGGTCAGCGGGTTGACGCTGTTGATCGGCTCGCCGGTGTCATTGTTGCGCCCGTAGGCGTAGGCGATCGAACCCTGGGTGTACAGGCCTTGCGGCGCGCCGAACGCATCCAGGTTCAAGCGTCCTTTGACTTCCGCGCCCTTGATGGTGGCGCGCTTGATGTT
Organism: Pseudomonas sp. TSRC2-2; assembly: GCF_049897785.1. Lineage (NCBI taxonomy): Bacteria > Pseudomonadati > Pseudomonadota > Gammaproteobacteria > Pseudomonadales > Pseudomonadaceae > Pseudomonas > Pseudomonas sp. TSRC2-2. The sequence goes on along the minus strand of NZ_JAFCWZ010000005.1, from coordinate 240,178 downwards.
GTTGCTCTGGAACTTCAACTGATCGTCGCCCGGCTTGACCGCGTCCTCATTGATGAAGTCGCGGTACTTGTTATAGAACACTGCGACGTCGAAGGAACCCTGCTCGAAGTTGCCACGCAGGCCGGTTTCGAAGCCTTTGCTTTTCTCCGGCTCAAGGCCGGAATTTGGCGCAACGGTGTAGCCGGTGACGCTGTTTTCGAAACGCCCGTAAAGCGCTTTGGCCGTGGGCGTACGGAAACCCTCGGCGTACTGGCCGTACCAGGTGTAATTCTCCGTCAGGGCATAGGTCAGGCCGAATTTCGGCGAGACTTTGTGCCAGGTCTTGTTCTTGTCGCTGACCGTACCTTTGCCGTCGGCGTTCACGGTGTTGAGGAATTGCTGGGTGATGTGCGGCTTGAGCTGGGTGTAGTCGTAGCGCAGGCCCGGCAGGAAGGTCCAGTCGTTCCAACTGATCTGGTCCTGAGCGAACAGGCTGTAAGTGTTGATGGTCGGATCGGGGAAATCGCTGGCCTTGGCCAATACATCGGCCGCACTGGTCGCGCCAATCGCCCTGCAGCCAGCACCGACCGCCAGGCATTTACCATCGCCGCTGCGTGAACCGGTGACTTTCTGCTGCTTGATGGTGGTGCCGTAGGTCAGCAGGTGATCGGTGTCACCGATGGCGAAAGCCTTGTCGAGTTGCGCGTCGAACACCCACTGTTTTTCTTCGTAGAGTGTGTCGCGAGTACGCAATACCTGACGGATCACCGGGTAGTAATACTCTTCGGTGCTCTGGTCGGTTTTGGCGATCTGGTGGTTGAGGCTCCACTTCACGTTGTCGACGAGCAGACTGTCGAGAGCGAAGGCGTGTTCGATGCCGAAGCGTTCGCGGGTGACGGTGTCGTTACCGGTGCGCCACTGATACATGCCGCCTGGCAGCATGCTGGTCGGAATAGTCGGGCCGCCGTCGGCGTACGGTCCGCCGTACGCGCTTTTCTGATCGGTGTCGCGATCCTCCTTGTACTTTTCGTAGGTCAGGCCAAGGCGCGAATCGTCGTTGTAGTTCCAGCCGAGCTTGGCCAGGACGTTGGTCGCGCGCACATCTTCCGGGTTGGCGGCGGTACGTTCCAGACCGGTACCGTTGTTGCCGCCGAAGGATTCGGTTTCGTGACCGTCGCGCTGGCTGTAATGCAGCAAACCGTCGAACTCACCGCTGCGCCCGGCGACGGTGGCGGATTTCAGCCAGCTGTCATCGGCAGAGCTGTAACCACTTTTCAGACGTGCGCCGACGTCCTTGCCCGGCTTGATGATGTCGTCGGCGTCCAGCGTGTAATAGCTGACTGCGCCGCCGATGGCGTTGCTGCCGTACAGCACCGAAGCCGGGCCACGGAGGATTTCCACGCGTTTGACGATTTCCGGGTCGACGTAATTGCGCTGGCTCTTGGCGTACGGGCCGCTGAAGAAACCGTGGGGGATTTCCACGCCATCAACCTGGGTCAGGATGCGGTCGCCGTCGATACCGCGAATGTTGTAGCCGCTGATGCCGCCGCGCTGACCGGCGCCGCCAACGGAAACACCCGGTTCATAGCGCACCAGATCCTTGATGGTGTTGACGTTGTTGCGGTCGAGTTCTTGGCGATCATGCACGCTGACCGTCGAAGGCACGCTGTTGACCGACTGCTCCTGGCGGGTGGCGCTGATGGTCACCTGATCCAGATTCAACGTGCCGCTGCCGTTGCGTTTTTCCAGCACGACATTGTTGTTGCTCAGCTTGCGAAAGCTCAGGTTGGTCCCCACCAACAGGCGCTCGAGGGCTTTTTCCGGCGGCAGCGAACCACGCACGCCCGGCGACGAAACGTTCCGGCCCAATTCTGCCGGCAAGCCGACCTGCCAACCGGTCACAGCGGTGAAGGCATTCAGCGCGGAAACCAGCGGTTGCTGATTGATGGCGAACGCGTAATCGCCCATGTGGCGCGCCGGTTGCTCGGTAGCCGCCAGCAGCGGTGCGGTGCCGGCCATGAGGATGGCCGCCGTCAGCAGCGAGAGGACGCGGGAAGGGGAAGCGGTCTGGCGGGTAAGGCGTGAGGACATCGATAGCGCTCCGTGTCGCACGAATCTTTATAGGTGCTGATCGGCATGATTAGATGCGAATCAATTGCATTGGCTATAACGAGACGAACTGCGGTTGGCTATCGAGTAAAAATAATTCTCATTTAGTTCAGTATCACCAGCGCGGGGAATTCCTGCAGGCGCGCCGAGGTGATATGGGCGAGGGAACGGATCACATCGAGCGGCTGGTCGAGACGGTAATTGCCAGTGACGGCAACGTCGGCCAGTTGCTCGTTGTTGTTGATGATCCAGCCCGGGTAGTAGCGGCGCAGCTCGGCCAGCACCTGATTCAGCGGACAGTTCTCGAAGACCAGGCGGCCCTCAACCCAGGCCAGATTGGCGTTGACGTCGAGCTTGGCCGGGCGATCAAAGCCGTTGGGGCCGATGCGGATACTTTCCCCGGCGCGCAGGCGCACGCGGGCATCGTCGTGGGTAGCGCGCAGATCGACATCGCCGCGCTGCACGTTGACCTGCGCGACGCCGTCCAGATAACGCACGGCGAATGCGGTGTCATGAACGCTGGCGGTTACCGGGCCGGCGTCGATCTCCAAAGGTTGATTGCGCCCGCCGGCTATTTCGAAAAACGCTTCGCCCTGAAACAACCGGGCCACGCGTTGCTGATCGTTGATGGTGCTGGAAAAAGCCGAATTGGTGTTGAGCAGAACCTTCGAGCCGTCTTCCAGTTGCAGGCGCTGGCGTTCGCCGACCACGGTCAGATGATCGGCCTGCAGGCGCATCGGCAGGTTGCTGAAGCTGAACAGGCCGAGCACCAGCACCGCCGCCGTGGCCAGCGGTTTCCAGTGCGGGCGCAGGCGTTGGAGAAAGCTGACTCTCGCCGGTTTTGCCGCCAGGGCTTCGGCGCACAGCGCAACCTGCGGGCCGTCCCAGATGGCCTGAGCCTTGGCGAACGCTTCGGCATTCAACGGATCAGCCGCCAGCCAGGCATGAAATTGCCGAGTCTGTTCCTCGTCCGGGCTGCCGAGCACGATGAGCCAGTCCAGCGCCTGGTCCATTGCAGCTGCAGCGTCCCGCGCCGGATCAGGCGAAGGCGAGCGATGGGTGTCCGTCACGGTGTTTCCTCAGGGCTTCTGGCGAAGCAGTTTCCAGCTTCAGGCTGCCAGCTGCAAGCCGGATGCTTTGCTGCTTTTTGTTTTTACTTGCTTGCAGCTCAAAGCTTGCCGCTGCTGTTATGTCGTTCGGCAACGCCGATGCAGATCGACATGATCAGTTTCAATTCTTTCTGCACAGTGCTCAGTGAAACATGCAGTTCATCAGCGATTTCCTGATAGCTGTGCCCGTGCAGGCGGCTGAGGATGAAGATCTGCTGTTGGCGCGGGCTGAGTTGACTGAGGCTCACGTTCAGGCGCTCCAGCAGTTGTTCCGCGTGGGCGGCGTCTTCGGCGCTGCTGGCCGGCGCGGCGATGCTTTGCACCACCTCTTGCGGCACGTCATCGACCATGGTCCGCGCGTGAATCCTGCGCGCACGCAAATGGTCCAGCGCCAGATTGCGCGCGGTCTGGAAAACAAAGGGTTCAAGGTGATCAATGGTCCGCTCGCTCAACGCCCGGGTCACGCGCAGGTAGGTCTCCTGCAACAGGTCTTCAGCGGTGCTGTGATTGTTGACCATCCGTTCCAGCGTGCGCAGCAGGGAAGTGCGCTGGGCGAGGAAGACGTGGTTGAAGCGCAGTTGACTCACGGGAGGACCTGATCCATTTCGAGCGAATGATAATGCTTATCATCCAGCTGAATGGTCAAGTGCTGATTTGTCAGAGAACGGTAAGCTCAGGATCGAACCGGCGCCCTGTAGGAGCTGCCGCAGGCTGCGATCTTTTGCTCTTGTTTTTAGAAAGTCAAAAGCAAAGATCGCAGCCTGCGGCAGCTCCTACAGGGATGTGCCTCAAATTAAGGAGCGCCCGCTTATTCCGCGTTACACAACGCCAGGCAGTTATCCAGCATGCGGTTGGAGAAGCCCCATTCGTTGTCATACCAGGCCAGCACTTTGAGCAACTTGCCGCTGACTTTGGTGTGGTTGGCGTCGAAGATCGACGACAGCGGGTTGTGGTTGAAGTCGCTGGAAACCAGCGGCAACGTGTTGTAACCCAAAATTTTCGAATGCTGGCTCGCCGCTTTCAGCAACGCGTTGACTTCGTCGGCGCTGGCTTCTTTCTTCAGTTGCACGGTGAGGTCGACCAGCGACACGTTGATCACCGGGACGCGCACAGCCATGCCGGTCAGTTTACCGGCCAGTTCCGGCAGTACCAGGCCTACCGCCTCGGCCGCGCCGGTCTTGCTCGGGATCATGTTCTGCGTGGCGGAACGGGCGCGGTACGGGTCGCTGTGATAGACGTCGGTGAGATTCTGGTCGTTGGTGTAGGCGTGGATGGTGGTCATCAGACCGCTTTCGATCCCCAGCTCGCGATGCAGCACTTGCGCCACTGGCGCGAGGCAGTTGGTGGTGCACGACGCGTTGGAAATGATCTGGTGCGACTGGCGCAGGATGTCGTGGTTGACGCCGTAGACCACGGTGGCGTCGGCGCCTTTGGCCGGGGCCGAGATAATCACTTTGCGCGCGCCGGCGCTGATATGCGCGGCAGCCTTGGCACGGTCGGTGAACAGACCGGTACATTCGAACACCACATCAATCTTTTCCGCCGCCCAAGGCAGGTCGGCCGGGTTGCGAATGGCGCTGACCGCGATGCGGTCGCCATTGACCGTCAGGCTTTCATTATCGTGCGCTACTTCGGCGTCGAAAGTGCCATGGACGGTGTCGTATTTGAGCAGGTGGGCATTGATCGAACTGTCACCCAGATCGTTGATCGCGACGATCTGCAGGTCTTGACGATAGCCTTGGGTATACAGTGCGCGCAGGACATTACGGCCGATGCGGCCAAAACCATTGATTGCGATTCGAAGAGTCATGGAACAGCGCCGCCGTCGTTTTGTTGTTGGAATTACAAGATTATTCGCATAAAAATAGAAAACAAGCCTTTTTAATGGCAATATTTTGTTTTATCTACAACGAGTGACCTGAATCAACTGGTCCGAATGGTCAAAAAAACCGTCTGTCATTCCAACCACAACGGCGTTTGATCAGCATAGACAATCAGGTCGCCACATCCGTTAGCCTGGAGTTCTACACATGCATCCCCGCGTTCTTGAGGTCACCGAACGGCTTATCGCCCGCAGCCGCGCCACGCGTCAGGCTTACCTTGCATTGATTCGCGGCGCCGCCACCGACGGGCCGATGCGCGGCAAGCTGCAGTGCGCCAACTTCGCCCACGGCGTGGCCGGTTGCGGCACTGAAGACAAGCACAGCCTGCGGATGATGAACTCGGCGAACATCGCCATTGTGTCTTCGTATAACGACATGCTTTCGGCGCACCAGCCGTACGAAGTGTTCCCCCAACAGATCAAGAACGCCCTGCGCGAGATCGGCTCGGTCGGCCAGTTCGCTGGTGGCACCCCGGCGATGTGCGACGGCGTGACCCAGGGCGAGCCGGGCATGGAACTGAGCCTGCCGAGCCGCGAAGTGATTGCCATGTCGACTGCGGTGGCGCTGTCGCACAATATGTTCGACGGTGCGCTGATGCTCGGCATCTGCGACAAGATCGTGCCGGGGCTGATGATGGGCTCGTTGCGCTTCGGTCATCTGCCGACCATTTTCGTCCCGGGCGGGCCGATGGTTTCGGGGATTTCCAACAAGGAAAAAGCCGACGTCCGCCAGAAATACGCCGAAGGCAAGGCAACCCGCGAAGAGCTGCTGGAATCGGAGATGAAGTCCTACCACAGCCCGGGCACCTGCACCTTCTACGGCACCGCCAACACCAACCAGTTGCTGATGGAAGTCATGGGCCTGCACTTGCCGGGCGCCTCTTTCGTCAACCCGAACACGCCGCTGCGCGACGCCCTGACCCGCGAAGCCGCGCATCAGGTCACGCGCCTGACCAAGCAGAATGGCAACTTCATGCCGATCGGCGAAATCGTCGACGAGAAGGCGCTGGTCAACTCCATCGTTGCCCTGCACGCCACCGGCGGCTCGACCAACCACACCCTGCATATGCCCGCGATCGCCATGGCCGCAGGCATCCAACTGACCTGGCAGGACATGGCCGACCTCTCCGAAGTCGTCCCGACCCTGAGCCACGTCTACCCGAACGGCAAAGCTGACATCAACCACTTCCAGGCCGCGGGCGGCATGTCGTTCCTGATCCGCGAACTGCTCGGCGCCGGCCTGCTGCATGAAGACGTCAACACCGTGCTCGGCCACGGTTTGAGCAAATACACCAAAGAACCGTTCCTTGATAACGGTGAGCTGGTCTGGCGCGAAGGCCCGACCGACAGCCTCGACGAAAACATTCTGCGTCCGGTGTCCCGTGCGTTTTCGCAAGAGGGCGGCTTGCGGGTGATGGAAGGCAACCTCGGTCGCGGCGTGATGAAAGTTTCGGCGGTGGCACTGGAAAACCAGATCGTCGAAGCACCGGCGATGGTGTTCCAGGATCAGCAGGATCTGGCCGATGCGTTCAAGGCCGGTCTGCTGGAAAAGGATTTCGTCGCGGTGATGCGCTTCCAGGGCCCGCGCTCCAACGGCATGCCCGAGCTGCACAAGATGACGCCGTTCCTTGGCGTGTTGCAGGATCGCGGCTTCAAAGTGGCGCTGGTGACTGACGGGCGCATGTCCGGCGCGTCGGGGAAAATCCCCGCAGCGATTCACGTCAGCCCGGAAGCTTATGTCGGTGGCGCTTTGGCGCGCGTGCAAGAGGGCGATATCATCCGCGTCGATGGCGTCAAAGGCACCTTGGAACTGAAGGTCGACGCCGCCGAATTTGCAGCGCGCGAACCCGCCAAGGGCCTGTTGGGCAACAACATTGGCAGCGGCCGCGAGCTGTTTGGCTTCATGCGCATGGCCTTCAGCTCGGCGGAGCAGGGCGCCAGCGCCTTCACTTCTGCCCTGGAGACGCTTAATTGAAACTGGCTTTGGTCGGTGACATCGGAGGCACCAACGCGCGGTTCGCGTTGTGGCAAAACCAGCAACTGCAATCGGTTCAGGTGCTGGCCACAGCCGACTTTGCCAGCCCGGAAGAGGCAATCGCTCTGTACCTGAGCGGGCTCGGTCTGGCGCCGGGCTCGATCGGCTCGGTGTGCCTGTCGGTGGCAGGTCCGGTGAGCGGCGATGAATTCAAATTCACCAACAATCACTGGCGGCTCAGTCGCAGCGCGTTCTGCAAGACCTTGCAGGTCGAGCAGTTGTTGCTGACCAACGACTTCTCGGCGATGGCGCTGGGCATGACCCGCTTGCAGCCCGGCGAATTCCGCGTTGTCTGCGAAGGCACGCCGGAGGCGTTGCGCCCGGCGGTGGTGATCGGCCCGGGCACCGGCCTGGGGGTTGGCACCCTGCTCGACCTCGGCGAAGGTCGCTTCGCGGCATTGCCGGGCGAGGGCGGCCACGTCGACCTGCCGCTGAGCAGCCCGCGCGAAACGCAGCTGTGGCAACACATCTACAACGAGATCGGCCATGTCAGCGCGGAAACTGCGTTGAGCGGCGGCGGCCTGCCTCGGCTGTACCGGGCGATCTGTGCGGTGGATGGCCATGAGCCGACCCTCGACACGCCGGAAGCGATTACCGCGGCCGGTCTGGCGGGCGATCCGATTGCCCTCGAAGTGCTCGAGCAGTTCTGCTGCTGGCTCGGTCGCGTTGCCGGCAACAACGTGCTCACCACCGGCGCGCGCGGCGGGGTGTTTATTGTCGGCGGGGTGATTCCACGCTTCGCCGATTTTTTCCTCGAAAGCGGCTTTGCCCGCTGTTTCGCCGACAAGGGCTGCATGAGCGATTACTTCAAAGGCATCCCGGTGTGGCTGGTGACGGCGCCGTACTCCGGCCTAATGGGCGCGGGTGTGGCTCTGGATCAGGCAATCCGGGCCTGAAATACGGTCTGAATTGTGGGAGCGGGCTTGCTCGCGAAAGCGGTGCGTCAGAGACATTCAAGGTGCCTGACACACCGCGTTCGCGAGCAAGCCCGCTCCCACAGTGGTTTTGTGGTGTTTGTAAAATCAGCGCTTAAGGCATAATCCGCCCCAACTCCAACAACAAGGATGCCTTCGAAGTGAGCTCAGTCAACAAGTCGATATTGTTGGTCGATGACGACCAGGAAATACGCGAGTTGCTGGAAACCTACCTGACCCGCGCCGGGTTTCAGGTGCGGGCCACCGCCGATGGCGCCGGTTTTCGTCAGGCGCTCAACGAGGCGCCGAGCGATCTGGTGATTCTCGACGTCATGCTGCCCGACGAAGACGGCTTCAGCCTGTGCCGCTGGGTGCGCCAACATCCGCGTCAGGCGCAGGTGCCGATCATCATGCTGACCGCCAGCTCCGACGAGGCCGACCGGGTGATCGGTCTGGAGCTCGGTGCTGACGATTACCTTGGCAAACCGTTCAGCCCGCGTGAACTGCAAGCGCGGATCAAGGCCCTGCTGCGCCGCGCACAGTTCGCACACGAACGCAGCGGCAGCGAAGTGCTGGTCTTCGACGACTGGCGCCTGGACACGGTCAGTCATCGGCTGTTCCACACCGACGGCGAGGAAGTGATCCTCTCCGGTGCCGATTTCGCCCTGCTGAAATTGTTTCTCGACCACCCGCAGCAAATCCTCGACCGGGACACCATCGGCAACGCCACCCGTGGCCGCGATCTGATGCCGCTTGATCGCATCGTCGACATGGCCGTCAGCCGTTTGCGCCAGCGCCTGCGCGACACCGAAAAACCGCCACGGCTGATCCGTACCGTGCGTGGCAGCGGTTATCAGTTGGCAGCCAATGTGGTTGCCGGCAATGCTCACTGAGTCGCTGCGCAAGTTCGTCAGGCGCATTCCGGTCCCGCGTTCCCTGCTCGGGCGGATGTTACTGCTGACCCTGTTGGCGGTGCTGTTCGCGCAGACGCTGTCGAGCGTGATCTGGGTCTCGCAACTGCGCGCGACGCAGCTGGAAGGTCTGGTCACCAGCGCCCGCAGCCTGGCGCATTCGATGACCGCCAGCGTCAGCTATTTTCGCTCCCTGCCGGTGGCCTACCGGCCGCTGGTACTCGATCAATTGCGCAGCATGGGCGGCACCCGATTTGTCGTGACACTGAATGACAAACCGCTGGGCATGGACGTGCTGCCGGTGACGCCGCGTAAAGCAGCGGTGATGCAAGCGGTGGATGAAGTGCTGCGCCAGACCCTCGGCCATGACACGGATATTTCGGTGACCTTCGTCAGCCCCGAAGACCTGCGGATTTTCAACGCCGGGCTGAAACTTGATGAATTGCCGCGCTCGTGGGCGCATTACGCGCTGACGCTCGAGCCGGTCAATCCGCCGGTACTGGTGACGCAGATTCAAATGGCCCCGGGGGAATGGCTGTACATCGCCTCGCTGCTGCCGGAGCCCTACACCAGTCTGGAAGAGCAAGGCCTGCCAGCGCAGCAGGTGTGGTTTATCGTCCTGACCAGCGGCTTTCTGTTGTTGTTCATCGGTTTGCTGGTGCACTGGCAGAGCCGGCCGCTCAAGCGTCTGGCGCGAGCAGCGCGGGATCTGTCGCTGGGCGCCGACGTTGAACCCGTCGCCGAGGGTGGCGGTAGTGAAGTGGTCGAAGTGGGCCGTGCGTTCAACACCATGCGCGAACGCATCAGCCGTTACCTGACCGAGCGCAGCCAGTTGTTCAGCGCGATTTCCCATGACCTGCGCACGCCGATCACGCGCTTGCGCTTGCGCGTCGAACTGCTCGAAGACGAAACGCTGCAAGCCAAGTTCGGCCGTGATCTGGATGAGCTGGAGCTGCTGGTCAAAGGCGCGCTGCAATGCGTGAAAGACACCGACATCCACGAGAACATCGAGCCGGTGGATCTCAACCATGTGCTCGATTGTCTGGTCGAGCCGTACCTGGCGCCGAATGGCAATGGCCGCGTCACTCAGCATGGCCGCGCGCTGTCGGCCTATCCGGGCAAACCGCTGGCGCTCAAGCGCTGCATCGGAAACTTGATCGACAATGCCTTGAAATACGGACAGAACGCGCATCTGCACATCGATGACGATGACAGCGCGTTTGTTTTGCATGTCGACGATGAGGGGCCGGGCGTGCCGCAGCAACGGTTGGAGCAAGTGTTCGAACCGCACTTCCGCCTGGCGGGGCAGCAGCAGGGCTATGGGTTGGGCCTTGGCATTGCGCGCAATATTGCCCATAGCCATGGCGGCGAAGTGACGTTGCAGAACCTGCGTGAGGGTGGGTTGCGGGTGACCCTGCAGTTGCCGCGCAGCGCTGATTAGTTAGATCGCGGTATCGTTCTTCGCGAGCAAGCCCGCTCCCACATTCGCCCGCACTCCGCCTGATGGAATGCAATCGAGTGTGGGAGCGGGCTTGCTCGCGAAGGCGTCAGATGCATCAATACAAATGTCACGGGTCAGTGACAAACCCCGTCCCCTTCGTTACAAGCCCACCCCGGCCTGTTGTTTAGACTGCCCGCAGTCCTAACAACAAAAAAGGGTCATTGCATGGACACCTTTCACCCAGACTTCAGCAGTTGGCTGAATGCCCCTGCCCACCAGCAATGGCTCGCCGCCGAAGGCCTGCGTCTGCTGGACTTTGCCAAGGCTGCGAAACTGCCCGAAGGCTTCGGCAATCTCGACGAACGCGGCCATCTGCCGGCGCACGCGCAAGCCGAAACCATGAACACCGCGCGAATGACCCACAGCTTCGCCATGGCCCATATCCAGGGCCTGCCAGGGTTTGCCGAACTGGTCGATCACGGCATCGCCGCCCTGCGCGGGCCGCTGCGTGATGCGCTGCACGGCGGCTGGTTCGCAGTTGCCGGGCATCGCGATGGCAACACTGGCAAGAACGCCTATCTGCATGCCTTTGTCGCACTCGCCGCCAGTTCCGCCGTGGTCGCACAACGGCCCGATGCCCAAGCCTTGCTCGATGACGCGATCGACATTATCGACACGTATTTCTGGAGCGAAGAAGAGGGCGCCATGCGCGAATTCTTCAACCAGGACTGGAGCGAAGAAGAAGCCTACCGCGGCGCCAACAGCAACATGCACGCCACTGAAGCTTTCCTTGCGCTGGCAGATGTCACCGAAGACCCACGCTGGCTGGTGCGCGCCCAGCGCATCGTCGAGCGAGTGATTCACGGCCACGCTGCGGCCAATGATTACAGGGTCATCGAACACTTCGATCGTGACTGGCAGCCGCTGCGCGAGTACAACCAGGATAATCCTGCCGACGGTTTCCGTCCGTACGGCACCACGCCGGGCCATGGTTTCGAATGGGCCCGATTGCTGCTGCATCTTGAAGCAGCACGGGTGCAGGCCGGCATGCTCACACCGGGCTGGTTGGCCATTGATGCGCAGAAACTGTTCGACAACAATTGCCGCCACGGCTGGAACGTCGATGGCGCGCCAGGCATCGTCTACACCCTCGACTGGGATAACCAGGCCGTCGTCCGCCATCGCCTGCACTGGACGCATGCCGAAGCCAGCGCCGCCGCCAGCGCTTTGCTCAAACGCACCGGCGATGCGCAGTACGAAACCTGGTACCGACTGTTCTGGGAATTCTGTGAGACGAATTTCATCGACCGCTGCAACGGCAGCTGGCATCACGAACTCGATCCGCAAAACCAGCCAAGTGCCGATATCTGGCCGGGCAAGCCTGACCTGTATCACGCCTGGCAAGCGGTACTGATTCCACGATTGCCACTGGCACCGAGCATGGCCACGGCTTTGGCGCAATTATCCTGCGGCAGTCCTGTGTAACCATGTCGTGACATTTACGCGTCCCTTCGTTACCTGCGAACGGAAACGCTCTGTTTAAACTCCGTGCAGCGCAAGCACCAGACTTGCAATGCATAACAACAAGAAAGGTACATCTCGAATGAATGCGATTTCTCGCCTCGCTACTGTCATTTCTGTCGCCTCCCTGTTCCCGCTCGCAATCCTGCCGCTCAGTGTTTCCGCTGCCGAATCCAAAGGTTCGGTCGAAGTCGTGCACTGGTGGACCTCCGGTGGCGAAAAAGCCGCCGTCGATGTGCTCAAGGCCCAAGTCGAAAAAGACGGTTTCACCTGGAAGGATGGCGCTGTCGCCGGTGGTGGCGGTGCGACTGCCATGACCGTGCTGAAAAGCCGTGCCGTTGCCGGTAACCCGCCGGGCGTTGCGCAAATCAAAGGCCCGGATATCCAGGAATGGGCGTCGACCGGCCTGCTCGACACCGACGTGTTGAAAGACGTCGCCAAGTCGGAAAAATGGGACAGCCTGCTCGACAAGAAAGTCTCAGACACCGTGAAGTACGACGGTGATTACGTGGCGGTTCCGGTGAACATTCACCGTGTGAACTGGCTGTGGATCAACCCGGAAGTCTTCAAGAAAGCCGGGATCACCAAGAATCCAACCACCCTCGAAGAGTTCTACGCAGCCGGCGACAAGCTGAAAGCTGCGGGCTTCATTCCGCTGGCTCACGGCGGTCAGCCTTGGCAGGACAGCACCGTGTTCGAAGCCGTGGTGCTTTCGGTCATGGGTGTCGACGGCTACAAGAAAGCCTTGGTCGACCTCGACAACAAAGCGCTGACCGGCCCGGAAATGGTCAAGGCACTCACTGAGCTCAAGAAAGTCGCGACCTACATGGACGCTGACGGCAAAGGCCAGGACTGGAACCTCGAAGCGGCCAAGGTCATCAACGGCAAGGCCGGCATGCAGATCATGGGTGACTGGGCCAAGTCCGAATGGACCGCCGCCAAGAAAGTCGCCGGCAAGGACTACGAGTGCGTAGCGTTCCCGGGCACCGACAAGGCGTTCACCTACAACATCGACTCGCTGGCCGTGTTCAAGCAAAAGGACGCGGGCACTGCGGCCGGCCAGCAAGACATCGCCAAAGTCGTGCTGGGTGAGAACTTCCAGAAGGTCTTCAGCATCAACAAAGGCTCGATCCCGGTGCGCAACGACATGTTGAACAACATGGACAAGCTCGGCTTCGATTCCTGCGCACAGACCGCTGCCAAGGACTTCCTCGCGGACGCCAAGTCCGGCGGCCTGCAACCAAGCATGGCGCACAACATGGCGACCACGCTGGCGGTGCAGGGCGCGTTCTTTGATGTGGTGACCAACTACATCAACGACCCGAAAGCCGACCCGGCCGATGCAGCGAAGAAACTCGGCGCGGCGGTGCAGTCAGCTAAATAAGCATCAACACCGCGGCCCTTGTGGGAGCGAGCAAGCTCACTCCCACAAGGGGAGTGCGTGTGAATTTTCTATCTTCGTACTGGATTTCCCCATGAGTTCTGTTGCTGTGTTCAGCAAGGCCTCGCCGTTCGATGCATTGCAGCGCTGGCTACCGAAACTGGTGCTGGCGCCGAGCATGTTCATCGTGCTGGTGGGCTTCTATGGCTACATCCTTTGGACGTTCATTCTGTCGTTCACCACCTCGACCTTCCTGCCCAACTACAAATGGGCCGGTCTGGCGCAATACGCGCGGTTGTTCGACAACGATCGCTGGTGGGTGGCGAGCAAGAACCTCGCCGTGTTCGGCGGCATGTTCATCGGCATCACGTTGGTAATCGGTGTGTTGCTGGCAGTGTTTCTCGACCAGCGCATCCGTCGCGAAGGCTTTATCCGCACCATTTACCTGTACCCGATGGCGCTCTCGATGATCGTTACCGGTACCGCATGGAAATGGCTGCTCAACCCGGGCATGGGCCTGGACAAATTGTTGCGTGACTGGGGCTGGGAAGGCTTCCGTCTCGACTGGCTGATCGACCCCGATCGCGTGGTCTACTGCCTGGTGATCGCCGCTGTGTGGCAAGCCTCGGGCTTCATCATGGCGATGTTCCTCGCCGGCCTGCGTGGCGTTGATCAGTCGATCATTCGTGCCGCGCAGATCGACGGCGCGAGCATGCCGCGCATCTACTGGAAAGTGGTGCTGCCAAGCCTGCGTCCGGTGTTCTTCAGTGCGGTAATGATTCTGGCGCACATTGCGATCAAGAGCTTCGACCTGGTTGCTGCGATGACCGCCGGTGGCCCGGGTTATTCCTCCGACCTGCCAGCGATGTTCATGTATTCGTTCACCTTCAGTCGCGGCCAGATGGGCATGGGCTCGGCCAGTGCGATTCTGATGCTCGGTGCGATCCTCGCGATCATCGTGCCTTACCTGTATTCCGAGCTGAGGACCAAGCGCAATGACTAGTCTCGCTGCCAAACCTGCGATCAGCTTCAGCCGCATCGCGATCTACGCGGTGCTGATTTTCGCGGTGATTCTGTATCTGGTACCGCTGGTGGTCATGTTGCTCACCAGCTTCAAGACCCCCGAGGACATCAGCACCGGCAACCTGCTGAGCTGGCCGACCGTGGTCAGCGGCATCGGCTGGGTCAAGGCCTGGGCCACGGTTGACGGCTACTTCTGGAACTCGATCAAGATCACCGTTCCGGCCGTGATCATCTCCACCGCCATCGGTGCGTTGAACGGTTATGTGCTGTCGATGTGGCGCTTTCGTGGTTCGCAGTTGTTCTTCGGTCTGCTGCTGTTCGGCTGCTTCCTGCCGTTCCAGACCGTGCTGCTGCCGGCCTCGTTCACCCTCGGCAAGATGGGCCTGGCGAGCACCACCACCGGCCTGGTGTTCGTGCACGTGGTTTACGGCCTGGCGTTCACCACGCTGTTCTTCCGCAACTACTACGTGAGCATTCCCGATGCGCTGGTCAAGGCTGCGCGTCTGGACGGTGCCGGTTTCTTCACGATCTTCCGCCGCATCATCCTGCCAATGTCGACGCCGATCATCATGGTCTGCCTGATCTGGCAGTTCACCCAGATCTGGAACGACTTCCTCTTCGGTGTGGTGTTCTCCAGCGGTGATTCGCAACCGATCACCGTGGCGCTGAACAACCTGGTCAACACCAGTACCGGCGCCAAGGAATACAACGTGGACATGGCAGCGGCGATGATCGCCGGCTTGCCGACCCTGCTGGTCTATGTGGTCGCAGGCAAGTATTTCGTGCGCGGGCTGACGGCCGGCGCGGTCAAGGGGTAATCATGGCTACGCTTGAACTTCGCAACGTAAACAAGACCTACGGGGCCGGCCTGCCGGACACCCTGAAGAACATCGAACTGTCGATCAAGGACGGCGAATTCCTGATCCTCGTCGGCCCGTCGGGTTGCGGCAAATCGACTTTGATGAACTGTATCGCCGGCCTGGAAACCATTACCGGCGGCGCGATCATGATCGGCGATCAGGACGTCAGCGGCATGAGCCCCAAGGATCGTGACATCGCCATGGTGTTCCAGTCTTACGCGCTGTACCCGACCATGAGCGTGCGCGAGAACATCGAGTTCGGTCTGAAGATCCGCAAGATGCCGCAGGCAGCGATCGACGAAGAAGTCGCGCGCGTGGCCAAGCTGCTGCAGATCGAACACTTGCTCAATCGCAAGCCGGGCCAGCTCTCCGGCGGGCAGCAACAGCGCGTGGCGATGGGCCGTGCGCTGGCGCGGCGGCCGAAGATCTACCTGTTCGACGAACCGCTGTCCAACCTTGACGCCAAGCTGCGCGTCGAGATGCGTACCGAAATGAAGCTGATGCATCAGCGCTTGAAGACCACCACCGTTTACGTGACCCACGACCAGATCGAAGCGATGACCCTGGGCGATAAAGTCGCGGTGATGAAAGACGGAATCATTCAGCAGTTCGGCACCCCTAAGGATATCTACAACGATCCGGCCAACCTGTTCGTCGCCAGCTTCATCGGCTCGCCGCCGATGAACTTCATTCCGCTGCGCTTGCAGCGCAAGGACGGTCGTTTGCTGGCGCTGCTCGACAGCGGCCAGGCGCGTTGCGAGTTGCCGATGAGCATGCAGGACGCCGGTCTTGAAGACCGCGAAGTGATCCTCGGCCTGCGCCCGGAGCAGATCTGTCTGGCGAACGGCGAGGGCAATGGCCTGCCGAGCATTCGTGCTGAAGTGCAGGTCACCGAACCGACCGGTCCGGACACGTTGGTGTTCGTCAATCTGAATGACACCAAGGTCTGCTGCCGACTGGCGCCAGACGTGGCACCGCAGGTCGGCGAGAGCCTGACGCTGCAGTTCGATCCGTCGAAAGTGTTGTTGTTCGATGCCAATACCGGCGAGCGTCTGGGCGTTGCGGGCCAGGCGCAGGCTGAAATTCGGTCGGCGAATGTGGCGCAGTTCAAAGGCCGCTGAAGAACAAATGTGGGAGCGGGCTTGCTCGCGAATGCGGAGTGTCAGGCAACACATGTATTGACTGACACGACGCCTTCGCGAGCAAGCCCGCTCCCACAAGGGCAAACGCGGTGAATGGCCTGTCATTCGTCGCACTTTATGTAAACCGCGTTAGATAAAAACAGTTAATAACAATAAAGACGAGGATGTAGGGATGAAAAAGAAACACGTCAATGCCCGGTTGATCTGCCAGGTTTCAGCGGCGGCTGCACTGGTGCTGGCTGGTAATGCGATGGCGGCGGATGCCTTCAGCTCCGACTCCAAATGGATGACCGGCGACTGGGGCGGCGAGCGCACCAGGCTGATCGAGCAGGGTATCGACATCAAGGCCGACTACGTTGGCGAGATGGGCGCCAACTTGAACGGTGGCTACAACGACGACAAGACTGCGCGTTACGCTGACCAGTTCGGCCTCGGCGTGGCCCTCGATCTGCAGAAACTGTGGGGCTGGGACAACACCCAGGCGAAGATCCAGCTGACCAATCGTAACGGCTACAACATCTCCAACGACCGCGTTGGCGATCCGCGTGCCGGCACCCTCAGCTCCTCGCAGGAAGTCTACGGCCGTGGCCACATGGTGCGTCTGACCCAACTGTGGATTCAGCACCAGTTCTTCGACAACAAGCTCGACGTCAAGGCCGGTTATTTCGGCGAAGGCGAAGACTTCAACACCTTCCCGTGCGACTTCCAGAACCTGGCGTTCTGCGGTTCGCAAGTCGGTAACTGGGCAACCAACATCTGGTACAACTGGCCCGTCAGCCAGGCCGCGATCCGTGTGAAGTACAACATCAATGACGAGCTCTACGCGCAGATCGGTGCGTACAACCAGAACCCGTCGCAGCTGGAACACGGCAACGGCTTCAAACTCAGCGGCAGCGGCACCAAAGGTACCGTTTTGCCGGTTGAATTGGTCTGGTCGCCGAAGGTCAACAGCCTGCCCGGCGAGTACCGCGTCGGTTACTACAAGAGCACGGCCGATGCCGACGACGTTCGCGAAGACGTCAATGGTTTCGATGCCGCAACCACCGGTGACGACTACAAGTCGCATAACAGCAAACACGGTTACTGGTTCGTCGCCCAACAGCAACTCACCAGCCACAACGGTGATGCGACTCGCGGCCTGAATATTGCGGCCAACGCGACCTTCCACGACAAGGACACCAACTTCATCGACAACTACCAGTCGGTGATGTTTGTCTACAAAGGTCCGTTCGATGCACGTCCGAAAGATGACATCGGTATTGGCGCAGCGCGTATCCACGTCAACAAGGACGTCAAGCGCAATGCCGAATTGCTGAACGCCTCCAACGGTGTATCCGACTACGACAACGCTGCGTTTTCGCCGATTCGTGAGACCGAATACAACTACGAACTCAACTACGGCTTCCACGTCACCAACTGGCTGACCGTACGTCCCAACCTGCAATACATCACCCATCCGGGCGGTGTGGATGAAGTCGATAACGCTTTGGTCGCTGGTCTGAAAATTCAGTCTACGTTCTGACGCGTCTGCGATAAGCTCCTCTCTATGTGCGCATATTTGCGGGCAGCCCAGGCTGTCCGCTTTTTTTTGCAGGGCTGGCGCAGCCCGTAATTTTTGGACCGTGGCCAATGCCTGAGCATCCGCTGCAACGCTTCTTCAAATCCCTGCGTGAGCGACCGGTGTTCGCCTGGGAGCGCTATCAGATGCGCGACGTGTTGGTGATCGATCATCCGCTGTGTCAGGCGGTGTTCAGTCGGCAGGGCGCGCAGTTGCTGCATTTCCAGCCCCGTGGGCAGAAGCCGTGGTTGTGGTGCGCGGCAAAGTGGCCGCATGTCGGAGCGATCCGTGGTGGTGTGCCGGTGTGCTGGCCGTGGTACGGCCGTCACCCGAGCGAAAACGCCTGGCCGTCGCACGGTTGGGCACGGTTGCTTGACTGGAAACTGCTCGACAGCAGCAGCGCCGAGGATGGCGTGCGTCTGCATTGGCGATTGCAGCTGTGCGACTGGCAGGTAGATCTGCACGCGCACTTGGGCGAGCGCATGGAATTACGCCTGAGCACCGAGCATCAGGACGACATGCCATGCCAGTTGAGCCAGGCTTTGCATGCTTATTGGCGTATTGGCGACGTCGGTGAGATAGCGCTGTCTGGGCTCGAAGGCGCGCAGGGTTATGATCAGTTGAATCGCCAGGCTTGCCAGCAGGAAGGTGAATTGCGCGTGGAGGGCGGTTGTCAGCGGGTGTTCCAGCATGACGGCGAATTGCAGCTCAAGGATCACGCCTGGCAGCGCGAGTTGTGCATCGATACCGGCGACAGTGGCGACACCGTCGTGTGGCATCCCGGCGCGCGGCCGTTGCTCGGGGTGAGCTGGGACGAGATTTCCGAGTTCGTCTGCGTAGAAGCAGCGGCGGGTGGCACCGACAGCTTGCACTTGGCGCCGGGGGAGAAGGCGCATTTGAGTTTGCAGGCGTGGGCGGCGGCCTAGTTGGGTGGTGAGTCGGCTGATGCCTTCGCGAGCAAGCTCGCTCCCACACTGGATCTTCAGTGAACACTGAATTTATGTTCGAAACCGATCTTCTGTGGGAGCGGGCTTGCTCGCGAAGAGGGCGGACCAGTCAACCGAGATTCTTGATCAATTGAACTCGTCACCCACCGGGTACCGGCTGGCATTCAAGCTTTCTTTGATCTTGCGCAGGTGCGGCTGGAAATCCACGCCACGGCGTAAAGTCATCCCCGTTGCCAGCACATCCAGCACCGTCAACTGAATGATCCGCGAGGTCATCGGCATATAGATGTCGGTGTCTTCTGGCAGCGGAATGTTCAGGCTCAGGGTGCTGGCCTTGGCCAGCGGCGAATTCTCCGCGGTCAGGCCCAGCACCGAAGCACCGTTCTCCCGGGCGATCCGCGCCACTTCCACCAGCTCACGGGTACGCCCGGTGTAGGAAATGATCACGAACAGCTCACCGGTGTGCGCCACCGAGGCAATCATCCGCTGCATCAGCACATCGGCATGCGCAGTCACCGCGAGGTTGAAGCGGAAGAACTTGTGCTGCGCATCCAGTGCCACCGGGGCTGAAGCGCCGAGGCCGAAGAAGTGGATCTGTCGGGCCTGGATCAACAGGTCGACGGCGCGGCTGATCAGGTTCGGGTCCAGCGCCTGGCAAGCGCTGTCCAGCGAGGCGATGGCGCTGCCGAAAATCTTCTGCGTGTACGCCTCGGGATTGTCATCGGCTTCGACCGCGCGGCTGACATACGCCGCGCCGCTGGCCAGGCTCTGGGCCAATTGCAGCTTGAGTTCGGGGTAACCGCTGACACCGAACGAACGGCAGAAACGGTTGACCGTCGGCTCGCTCACCGAGGCGGCCTGGGCGAGGGCGGCGATGCTGAAGCGGGTGGCCTGCTGCGGGTTGAGCAGGATCACCTCGGCGACCTTACGTTCGGCCTTGTTCAGCTCTGCAAGGCGACTCTGGATCTGTTCCAGTAAATTTCGCACGCGGTCCATATGGAATTCCTGATTCACCGACGCAGAGTTGCGTCGGGCTATGCAAATTGGGCCTTTGATATGGCCCGTGACGGTGGCCTATCCTACTGATGCGTCCGGGCGACCACCACTCGGATTAAGTATTCTGCGAAAATGTTGTGGTTATTACTACATTTTCCCTTGAGTGATGCCTTGAAAAAAGGTATTTGTAGCTTAACTTGATAAAAGAACAAACATCATGCCTTCCATAACGGTTGAACCGTGCACCTTTGCCTTGTTCGGCGCGCTTGGCGATCTGGCCCTGCGCAAGCTGTTTCCTGCCCTTTATCACCTCGATGGCGCCGACCTGTTGCACGAGGACACGCGGATCATCGCGCTGGCCCGTGAGCCCGGCAGCGAGCAGCAACACATGGCGTTCATCGCCGCCGAACTGCGCCGCTACGTCGGCAAAGAGCTGAACGAAACCGTGGCCGAGCGCTTTCTTGCGCGCCTGACCTATCTGCACGTCGACTTTCTCAAGGCCGAAGACTACGTTTCGCTGGCGGAGCTGGCCGGCAGCAGCCAGCGCATGATTGCCTACTTCGCCACCCCGGCGGCGGTGTACGGCGCGATCTGCGAGAATCTGGAAAAAGTCGGTCTGGCCGAGAATACCCGCGTGGTGCTGGAAAAACCGATCGGCTCTGACCTGGAATCGTCGCGCAAGGTCAACGACGCCGTGGCGCAGTTCTTTCCGGAAGACCGCACTTACCGCATCGACCACTACCTGGGCAAGGAAACCGTTCAGAATCTGATCGCCTTGCGGTTCGCCAACAGCCTGTTCGAAACCCAGTGGAACCAGAATTACATCTCCCACGTGGAAATCACCGTGGCCGAGAAGGTCGGCATCGAAGGGCGTTGGGGCTATTTCGACAAGGCCGGCCAACTGCGCGACATGATCCAGAATCACCTGTTGCAGCTGCTCTGCCTGATTGCCATGGACCCGCCGGCCGACCTGTCCGCCGACAGCATCCGTGACGAGAAAGTGAAAGTGCTCAAGGCGCTGGCGCCGATCAGCCCGGAAGGCCTGACCACACAAGTGGTGCGCGGCCAGTACATCGCCGGCCACAGCGAAGGCAAATCCGTCCCGGGTTACCTCGAAGAGCCGAATTCCAATACCCAGAGCGACACCGAAACCTTCGTCGCCCTGCGTGCCGATATTCGCAACTGGCGCTGGGCCGGCGTGCCGTTTTATCTGCGTACCGGCAAGCGCATGCCGCAGAAGCTGTCGCAGATCGTTATTCACTTCAAGGAACCGTCGCACTACATCTTCGCCCCGGAGCAGCGCCTGCAGATCAGCAACAAACTGATCATCCGCCTGCAACCGGACGAAGGCATCTCCTTGCGGGTGATGACCAAAGAGCAGGGCCTGGATAAAGGCATGCAACTGCGCAGCGGGCCGCTGCAACTGAATTTCTCCGACACCTGGCGTAGCGCGCGGATCCCCGATGCCTACGAGCGGTTGTTGCTGGAAGTGATGAACGGCAATCAGAACCTGTTTGTCCGTAAAGATGAAATCGAAGCCGCGTGGAAGTGGTGTGACCAACTGATCGCCGGGTGGAAAAAATCCGGTGACGCGCCCAAGCCGTATGCGGCCGGGTCGTGGGGGCCGATGAGCTCCATCGCACTGATCACGCGGGACGGGAGGTCGTGGTATGGCGATATCTGATGTGCAACTGCCGGCGGGCGTGACTGCTCGCGAATTCAACAGCCCGGTTTTGCTCGCCGAAGGCTTGGCGCTAAACGTTGCCAAGCAACTGAGCGAAGCCATCGCGGCACGCGGTAACGCGGTGCTGGTGGTGTCCGGTGGACGCAGCCCGGTAGCGTTTTTCCAGCACCTGGCCAAGCAGGAACTGGACTGGTCAAAAGTCGTGATCACGCTGGCTGACGAACGCTGGGTGCCGGTGGAACACGCCGACAGCAATGCCGGCCTGCTCAAGCAATATCTGCTCAAAGGCCCGGCGGCCAAGGCGCAGTTCCTCAGCCTCTACAGCGCGGCAGCCAGTGTTGAGCAGGCGGCCGAGCAAGCTGACCGTTTGCTCGCCGAGCTGCCGCCGATTGACGTGCTGGTGCTGGGCATGGGCGACGACGGCCACACCGCGTCGCTGTTCCCCGACAGCCCGAACCTCGCCGAAGCCCTGCAAGCCGATGGCACACGCCGTTGCTGGCCGATGCTGGCGCCCAGCGTGCCACGTCAGCGCCTGACCATGAGCCGCGCGCTGCTGGCCTCGGCCAGGCACAAGATCCTGTCGATTTCCGGTCAATCGAAACTGACCACCCTGAATGCCGCGTTGGCATCCGATGACGTCGCGGCCATGCCGGTGCGCGCGTTTCTGCAACCTACGTTAGAGATCTACTGGTGCCCATGAGCCAAGGAACAGCCGCTATGACAACCCCATCCCCGACCGTTTCCATGGCGGACAAAGTTGCCCTGATCGACAGTCTCTGCGCCAAGGCGCGGATCCTGCCAGTGATCACCATCGCTCGCGAACAGGACGTGCTGCCATTGGCCGACGCCCTGGCCGCCGGTGGCCTGACCGCGCTGGAAGTGACCCTGCGTTCGCAGTTCGGCCTCAAGGCCATTCAGATCCTGCGCGAACAGCGCCCGGAACTGATGACTGGTGCCGGCACCGTACTTGACCGCAACATGCTCGCGGCGGCGGAAGCGGCTGGCTCGCAATTCATCGTCACGCCCGGCATCACCCGCGACCTGCTCGAAGCCAGCGTCGACAGCCCGATCCCGCTGTTGCCGGGCATCAGCAACGCCTCCGGCATCATGGAGGGCTACGGCCTGGGCTATCGCCGCTTCAAGCTGTTCCCGGCGGAAGTCAGTGGTGGCGTGGCGGCAATCAAGGCCCTCGGCGGCCCGTTCGGCGAAGTGAAATTCTGCCCGACTGGCGGCGTCGGCCCGGCCAATATCAAGAGCTACATGGCGCTGAAAAACGTCATGTGCGTGGGCGGTAGCTGGATGCTTGATCCGGAGTGGATCAAGAACGGCGACTGGGCCCGCATTCAGGAATGCACCGCCGAAGCGCTGGCGCTGCTGGACTGATTGTTACCTGACACTTCGTTGTGTGCTGTACGGCTTTATGGTGCGCTTGGTCGGCGCACCTTTTTTTTGCGCTGAAAAAGTGCCGGTACATCTTGCGATACATAGTTACCGCACGCTGGCTTTTTCACGGGGTTAACCTGCGTTCACCTTATGGAAGAGAGAACGCCTCATGGACGACCTTCAGTCTCTGACCCCTACGCCACAATCTCCCTGTCAACCGAAGCCGCCATTCCCTGGTCGCACCGATCGGCCTGTTGCCCAGCCCGAGGTGCGCAATATCAGTCAAGGTGTCGAAGGTCTGCCGCTGATCCTGCGTCTGTCGCTGGTCGATGCGATGACCAGCGAGCCGGTCATCGGCGCGCTGGTGCGCATTCAGCAGCGTGTCGATGGCGACACGCGCCTGGGCGGCAGCCAATCGACCGATAGCCATGGCATCGTCCGTTTCACCAGTGTCTATCCGGATCGATCGGCGCCCGGCACTTCTTGCCTGACCCTGAACGTATTCATTCCCGGCGACGAGGCGGGTGCGCAGTCTCACCACGAGGCCTGGGCCGGCACCTTGCACCTGCCCGGCCGCTGCAGCTGTGGAGGCATCGCCGATGACGCTGCGCAACTGATATTGCTGCCGATCGCCGGCGAGAATCTCGAAGACGGAGCCTTCGCCTGCCAGACCCTTGGCATCGACACCTTTGCCGTGTCGTCGCAACTCGGGCTTGAAGGCTACGCAAAGAGCGCCGGTGTGGCGCTCTAGCGCAGCTGGTTCAGGGCCCTCACGAGCAGCTCCATCTCGGCAGCCGTGGTCGTCAGCCCCGGCGTGATGCGAATGCACGGCCCGCATGCGGCGCCGGTGCGCACCACGGTGAACAGGTTGAACTCACTCAGCAGTCGCTCGGCCATGACTTGTTGATTGTCATGCCGGGTGAAACGCAGTGAGGTGATCGCGCAATACAGTTGCGGATCATCCGGCGTCAGCACCTCGATGTCCGGCAAGTGGCGAACGGCGCCGACCCACAGGTTGCGCAAGTAATTGAGGCGTGCGCCCTTGGCAGCGGCGCCGCCGAGCGCATCGTGCTCTTCGAACACCAGTGGCAAAGTCATCAGCGCCGGGATGTTCGGCGTGCTGTACGAGGTGCGCGAGCGAATGTCGGCGACCGGATAATGCATCTCGCCCATGTCCGGATCGATGTCGGCCAGACGCAGCGGGTCGATATAAATGAAGCCAAGGGTCAGCGGCGCGCCGATCCATTTGTGCAGGTTGTAACCGGCGAAAGCGATGCCCAAGGCCTGCGGATCGAACTCGATCTGGCCGAGGGCGTGGGCGCCGTCAAGGATGATATCGACGCCGTGCTCTTTGGCCAGCGCGGCGATGGCCTGCACCGGCATGACCAGCCCGGTGCGGTGGGTGACGTGAGTCAGGGCCATCAGTTTGAGTTTCGGATGGCGGACAAAAGCCTCGCGGTAGGTTTCGAGCAGGCTGTCGAAACTGGCCGGATGGCGGTGGACAATTTCAATGACCTCCACGCCACGGTGTTTCGCCAGCCAGCGCATGGCGCCTTTGACCGTGTCGTACTCGAGGTCGCAGATCAGCACCTGATCACCCGGCTGCAGGCGGTTGTAATTGCGGATCAGCGATTGCAAGCCTTCGGTGGCGTTGCGCGTCAGGGCTACGCTTTGCGCGCGCACGCCGATCAGTTCGGCCAGTTGCGCGCGAATCTCCAGGTTGTCGTGCTGTTCAAAGCGCTGGCGCACGTAAACCGAGTTGCTGGTGTTGATCAGCTCGATGTTGCGCTGGTATTCCTCGATCACCGTGCGCGACATGCGCCCGAAATAACCGTTCTCCAGATTGACCGGGCCGGGCTGGACATCGTATCGGTCGGCGAAGGTTTGCCAGAAGGCTTCGTCACGGGCGCGGCGGGTGTTGTCAGGCATGGTCGACATGGCTCAAGAGAGGAGGGCGCATCAGTGGCGCGGGGCGGGTCTGCCGTGTTTGGCACGTAGCGGTTGGAGCAAATCGGAGAGGCCGTTGTGGTCAATCTCCTGCATCAGCGCCAGCAGGCCACCGAGTTCGCCATGGGGAAAGCCTTCTCGGGCAAACCAGTTCAGATAAGGGCCAGGCAAGTCGGCAATGATTCGGCCCTTGTACTTGCCGAAAGGCATCTGGCGAGTGATCAACAGTTCGAGTTTTTCCGGATTCATCGGCACGCTTCAATTGGTTTCCAGATCAGCCTGAAAAATACAGGCATTCTGCATGCAGGCCAAATGACAGATCATGCAAAAAACCAGCATACAGATGGTTCAATCTTTTATAAGTTATTGAAAATAAAGATTTTATTTCTATAAGCGAAGCTGGCACGCACGCTGCAATATCCCTTGCATCTTCAACCCATCGCAAGGAATTGAAAAATGACCGACATGAATAAAGAAGCCATCTCTGTACTCAACGACCTGATTGAAACCTGCAAGGACGGTCAGGAAGGGTTCAAGACTTGCGCCGAAGACATCAAGCATCCAGAACTCAAAACCCTGTTTGTTACTCGCTCCGCCGACTGCGCTACCGCGGCCGCTGAGCTGCAGGCTCAGGTTCGTTCACTGGGTGGCGATCCGGAAACTTCCACCAGCATGAGCGGTGACCTGCACCGTCGCTGGGTCGATGTGAAATCGATGTTCACCGGTAAAGATGAAGAGGCCGTACTGAACGAGGCCGAGCGCGGTGAAGACCATGCGCTGAAGGCATATCGCGAAGCCCTCGAGAAAATCAACAAGCACAATCTGGTAGGCATCAAGGATCTGGTGGAGCGTCAGTACCACGGCGTACAACGCAACCACGATCAGGTGAAAGCCCTGCGTAACCAGGCTCGTGCCAACTCTTAAGCTGCACTGAAACAACTGTGGGAGCGGGCTTGCTCGCGAAGAGGCAGTGTCAGCAACATCTTCGTTGCGGGACACACCGCATTCGCGAGCAAGCCCGCTCCCACATTCGTTATGTGTCCTCGTAATTAACCAATGCTGATCGCCGGCAATGTCGGCAATGTCACCGTCTGCTGTTTACGTGGCGCGAGAATCTCCGCTTCGCCATCTACCACGAGCTCATCGCGCTGGTTGAACACGCGGGTCGCGATGCGCACGCGAAATTTCGGCAGTTTCTCCAGAATCTCCAGGCGTACCGTCAGCGTGTCGCCAATCTTGACCGGCTTCTGAAAGCTCATCTGCTGACCGATATAAATAGTGCCCGGCCCAGGCAGTTCGCAGGCCACGGCAGCGCTGATCAGCGCACCGCTGAACATGCCATGGGCGATGCGTTCCTTGAACATGCTTGCGGCGGCAAACTCGGCGTCCAGGTGCACCGGGTT
The DNA here is from genome assembly GCF_049897785.1 of Pseudomonas sp. TSRC2-2. NCBI lineage: Bacteria > Pseudomonadati > Pseudomonadota > Gammaproteobacteria > Pseudomonadales > Pseudomonadaceae > Pseudomonas > Pseudomonas sp. TSRC2-2. The sequence continues at coordinate 213,953 of NZ_JAFCWZ010000005.1, read as the reverse complement.
ATGGTCGCCCGACATTGCGGCGAACAGCTGAATGTCGCGCTCTTCGACAGTCTTGCTGTAGCTGGCGGTCTGGCCGACTTCAAGGGCTTCGTAAGGGATGTTGGTAACCTGAGTCATCGGTTTCGATTCCTGTGACGGATTTCAGTGAATCCACAAAAGATTATTCGCTGCGCTGCGGGCGCGGATGGCTCAGGGCCTGGTTGATCCAGGCGAGCACATCGGCGGTCACTTCGTCGCGATTGGTTTCGTTGAACAATTCGTGCCGGGCCTGCGGGTAGATCTTCAGTTGCAGATGCTGGCTGCCGGCCCTGCGCAAGGCATTGGCCAGATCTGTCAGACGCTTGCCCTCGCTCACCGGATCACATTCGCCGCCAATCACCAGCAGCGGCAGGCCCGGATCGATCTGCGCGAGATTGGACGCTTTGCTGATTTGCTGCAAGCCGCCGAGCAGGTCGATCCACAGTTGATTGGTGCAACGAAAGCCGCACAACGGGTCGGCGGCGTACCTGTCGACCTCGGCCGGATCGCGGCTCAGCCAGTCGAAGCGGGTGCGTACCGGTTTGAATCGGTTGTTGAAGGAGCCGAACGACAGCCATTCGATCAATGCGCTGCGGCCTTTGCCGCCCTGGCGCAGTTTTTCCAGCCGGGCAATCTGCCGCGCTGCGCGATACAGCGCCACTGGCTGGTAATTCGAACCGCTGAGAATCGCCCCGTGCAGACTGGCGCTGTGGTGCAGCAGATAGGCTTGGGCGATGTAGCTGCCCATGCTGTGGCCGAGCAGGATGATCGGCACGCCGGGGTGTTGCTGGCCGATGTGCTGGTTGAGGCTGGCCAGATCGCCGACGACCTTGCACCAGCCATCGTCGTCGGCGAAATGGCCGAGGGTGGCGTTGTCCGCAGTGCGACCATGGCCGCGCAGATCCGGAGCGTAGACGCCATAGTCTTTGTCGCAAAACGTGTCGGCGAGCCGCGCGTAGCGAGCGCTGTGTTCGGCCATTCCGTGAGCCAGCAGTATCACCGCTTTCAATGGCGTGGCCGGCCGCCAGCGGTTGACGGACAGGCGGCTGCGGTCACTCGCGTCCAGCCAGAAGGTGTCGTGGGTCATGGCGATTCCTTTGCTCAGCATCGCCAGAGTGTATAGCGCGTCTGATCAGCCCACGCCACGGCAGGAAGATTCACGCGATCAATGACGGCTTTGGCCATATTTGCCTGATTGGCCATAGCTGCTAGTGTCCGTGGAGCTCCGCTTTGTGCTTTTCGCCTTCCATGGATGAAGCAGAAACGACAGAAAGCGGCTCCCGGATCGGCTCAGGTAAAGAGGACAAGAACAATGCAACCTGATTTCTGGAATGACAAACGCCCGGCCGGCGTACCGCTGGACATCGACATGAGCGAGTTCAAGTCGGTGATCGAAGTGTTTGAGCGTTCCTGCAAGAAGTTCGCTGATCGCCCGGCGTTCAGCAGCATGGGCATCACCCTGACCTACGCCGAACTCGAACGTCAGAGTGCGGCATTCGCCGGTTACCTGCAGGCCCACACCGACCTGGTGCCGGGCGATCGCATTGCGGTGCAGATGCCCAACGTTCTGCATTATCCGATTGCGGTGTTCGGCGCTCTGCGCGCCGGGCTGATCGTGGTCAATACCAACCCGTTGTACACGCCACGGGAGATGCGCCACCAGTTCAAGGATTCCGGAGCGCGGGCGCTGGTCTACCTGAACCTGTTCGGGCAGAAAGTCCAGCAAGTGCTGCCCGACACCGACATTCAATACCTGATCGAAGCGAAGATGGGCGACCTGATGCCCGCCGCCAAGGGCTGGCTGGTCAACACCGTGGTCAGCAACGTGAAGAAACTGGTCCCCGAGTATTCGTTGCCGCAAGCGACCTCGTTCAAAAGCGCGCTGCGCATGGGCCGCGGCCTGGGTATCAAGCCGCTGAACGTCGGCCTCGATGACATCGCCGTGCTGCAATACACCGGCGGCACCACAGGCCTGGCGAAGGGCGCGATGCTCACCCACGGCAATCTGGTGGCGAATATGCAGCAGGTGCGCGCCTGCCTGGCTCAACTCGGCCCGGACGGTCAGCCGCTGTTGCGCGAAGGCCAGGAGGTGATGATTGCGCCGCTGCCGCTGTACCACATCTATGCCTTCACCGCGAATTGCATGTGCATGATGGTGTCGGGCAACCACAACGTGTTGATCTCCAATCCGCGCGACATTGCCGGCTTCATCAAGGAGTTGAAGAACTGGCGGTTCTCGGCGCTGCTGGGTTTGAACACTTTGTTCGTCGCGTTGATGGACCATCCTGATTTCAAGAGTCTGGATTTTTCCAGCCTGAAGCTGACCAACTCAGGGGGCACCGCGCTGGTCAAGGCCACCGCCGAGCGCTGGGAACAGATGACCGGGTGCCGCATCACCGAAGGCTACGGCCTGACCGAAACCTCGCCAGTGGCCTGCACCAATCCTTACGGCGACCAGTCGCGCCTGGGCACCGTCGGCCTGCCGGTACCAGGCACGCTGGTGAAAATCATCAATGATGACGGGGCCGAGCAGCCGCTGGGCGAGCGCGGCGAGCTGTGCATCAAAGGCCCGCAGATCATGAAAGGCTATTGGAACAAACCCGAGGCCACCGCCGAAGTGCTCGACGCCGAGGGCTGGTTCAAGTCCGGCGATATCGCGGTGATCGACCCGGACGGTTTCGTGCGCATCGTCGATCGCAAGAAGGACATGATCATCGTCTCCGGCTTCAACGTGTATCCCAACGAAATCGAAGACGTGGTCATGGCTCACCCGAAAGTCGCCAACTGTGCGGTGATCGGCGTGCCGGACGAGCGTTCGGGGGAGGCGGTGAAGTTGTTTGTCGTGGCGCGGGAAACCGGCGTCAGCCTGGAAGAGCTGAAGGCTTACTGCAAAGAGAATTTCACCGCCTACAAGGTGCCGAAACACATCGTGCTGCGTGAGTCGTTGCCGATGACGCCTGTAGGGAAAATTCTGCGGCGCGAGTTGCGCGACATCGCATAAAGCTTAAAAGCGAAAAGATCGCAGCCTGCGGCAGCTCCTACAGGAAACGCATCCAGTGTAGGAGCTGCCGCAGGCTGCGATCTTTTGTTTTTTAAACCCCCATGATCACGGGCTTTCAAGGGTTAATAGGATTTTTGCTCTAAAATGACTGCTGGCAAGTCTTGAGTCATCAATGTGACTGTAGGGGCCGCTTTTGGCTCTGGTCGGCCCTTTGCAAAGCTGCTACTCTCGGCGCGCTTTGTGACTTCTCGGCCTGTAAAACGCCGGATTCACCAATACAAAACACACACCAATAATAATCGCATCAAATGCGGTGAAGAATTCGCGTTGCTGAGGAGTGGGCTTCCATGATCGAAGACTTTTGGAAGGATAAGTATCCGGCTGGAATCGCAGCCGAGATCAATCCAGACGAGTATCCGAACATTCAGGCAGTGTTGAAGCAATCCTGCCAACGCTTCGCCAACAAACCGGCTTTCAGCAACCTGGGCAAGACAATCACCTACGGTGAGCTGTACGAGCTGTCCGGTGCCTTTGCCGCGTATCTGCAACAGCATACCGACTTGCAGCCCGGTGATCGAATCGCCGTGCAACTGCCCAACGTCCTGCAATACCCGGTCGCGGTCTTCGGTGCCATTCGCGCCGGGTTGATCGTGGTCAACACCAACCCGCTGTACACCGCGCGGGAAATGGAACACCAATTCAACGACTCCGGCGCCAAAGCCCTCGTTTGCCTGGCGAACATGGCGCACCTGGCCGAAGCCGTGGTGCCGAAGACCGGGGTCAAACACGTCATCGTTACCGAAGTCGCCGATCTGCTGCCGCCGATCAAGCGCCTGCTGATCAACAGCGTCATCAAGTACGTGAAGAAAATGGTTCCGGCCTATCACTTGCCCAAGGCCATCAAGTTCAACGACGTCCTGAGCAAGGGCCACGGCCAGCCAGTGGCCGAAGCAAACCCGGACAGCGGCGATGTCGCCGTGCTGCAATACACTGGCGGCACCACCGGCGTGGCCAAGGGCGCGATGCTCACGCACCGCAATCTGGTGGCCAACATGTTGCAGTGCAAGGCGCTGATGGGTTCCAACCTCAACGAAGGCTGCGAGATCCTGATCACGCCGTTGCCGCTGTATCACATCTATGCGTTCACCTTTCACTGCATGGCGATGATGCTGATCGGCAACCACAACATTCTGATCAGCAACCCGCGCGATCTGCCGGCGATGGTCAAGGAACTGTCGAAGTGGAAGTTCAGCGGCTTCGTCGGCCTCAACACGCTGTTTGTGGCGCTGTGCAACAACGAAGGTTTCCGCAAGCTGGATTTCTCCGCGTTGAAGGTCACCCTTTCCGGTGGCATGGCCCTGCAACTGGCTGCGGCCGAGCGCTGGAAAGCCGTCACTGGCTGTGCCATCTGCGAAGGTTACGGCATGACCGAAACCAGCCCGGTGGCCACGGTGAATCCGATTCAGCATATCCAGATCGGCACCATCGGCATTCCAGTGCCGTCGACCCTGTGCAAAGTCATCAATGACGCCGGTGTCGAGCAGCCCCTGGGCGAAATCGGCGAGCTGTGCGTCAAGGGCCCGCAGGTGATGAAGGGCTACTGGCAGCGTCAGGAAGCCACCGATGAAATGCTCGACAGCGACGGCTGGCTGAAAACCGGTGACATCGCGCTGATCCAGCCGGACGGCTACATGCGCATCGTTGATCGCAAGAAGGACATGATTCTGGTGTCTGGCTTCAACGTCTATCCGAACGAACTGGAAGACGTGCTCGCGACTTTGCCGGGCGTGTTGCAGTGCGCGGCGATCGGCGTGCCGGACGAGAAATCGGGTGAGGCGATCAAGATTTTCATCGTCGCCAAACCGGGTGTGAACCTGACCAAAGAGCAGGTCATGGACCATATGCGCGCCAACGTCACCGGCTACAAGGTGCCGCGCTCGGTGGAATTCCGCGACGCCCTGCCGACCACCAATGTCGGCAAGATCCTGCGCCGCGAGTTGCGTGATGAAGAGCTGAAGAAGCTCAAGGCCAAGAGCGCCGCCTAAAACAAAAAGCCCCGCAGATGCGGGGCTTTTTGTTGATGCAGACTGTAGACGTGCGTTGCCTGTGATGCCGTCTTTGCGAGCAAGCCCGCTCCTACATTTGACTGTATTCCAACTGACGGAATGCAGTTGAATGTGGGAGCGGGCTTGCTCGCGAAGCTTTTTGGCTACTGACGGAACGGCGCAAAATTCACATTGGTGCCTGCCGGACGCATGTCCTGCAGATACGAATCCTTGTCCGCACTCAGTTCCAGGCTCAACGCCGCCTTGCGCTTGCCTTCGTTGCGAATCACCAGCCCTTCGAGCTTCTCGCGCAGAAACACGGTTGGCACTTTCAAATGCAGCAGCTCATCAGTGGCCGGGGTGTGCAGCAGCAAGTGAATCCACTCGTACTGACCGATGGCCAGACGCGATACCGGCAGGTCGAACCACCAAATGTTGCGGTTGCGGTTCAGTTCGGCGAAGTGGCAGTTGTTGGTGCCGAGCACGGCGCCGCCCAGTTGCTGGTTGCGACGGGCGATGGCCTGGGTTTTATTGAGCTTCATGACATTCCTGCGAATCGGTGTGCGGGGCGCAACGCCCATAGGCTGAGCATTCTCGGGGCAACGCTGGCAAACATAAAGCGCAACCTGCGCGTCGCGACGAAATGCCCGCAAAATAAATGAAACTCGGCGCAAAGCGCACCGGTCAATCGTTACGTAATGACTTTTCTTCCCTTTATGCTTCACGGAGAAACACCATGAGTAGCACAGGCGATAAAGTAAAAGGCATGGCCAACGAAGCCGTTGGTAACGTCAAGCAAGGCGTCGGCAAAGCTACTGATAACGACAAGCTGCGCGCGGAAGGCAAAGTTCAAGAGAAAAAAGGCGAAGCCCAGCAAGCGGTTGGCAACGCCAAGGACGCCGTGAAAAAAGGCGTCGACAAGGCGTAAGCGAGCCTTGAACGAATCACACGAGCGGCCATCCAAGGATGGCCGTTTTTGTATCAGAACCCTGCGGTCATCCGCCGAAGGATCGCCAAGTAGGCTACCTTGAGGTAAAAAACGGCCCCTGAGTCGCCACGACTTCAACCTTTTGCGGCGCAAGGAGACGCGAATGATATTTCCGGACATGAAAGGTCTGCCCCTGCACCGGGTGATGGTGCGCACGGTCACTGAGTTCGTCGATGACGAAATGTCGACCTACGCCTCGGCACTGGCCTACCAGATGCTGTTCTCGCTGTTTCCCTTCATCCTCTTCCTGATCGCCCTGATCGGTTTCCTGCACCTGCCGGACTTCTTTTCCTGGCTGCGTCTGCAAACCGAACTGGTTCTGCCGCCGCAAGCGCTGGAGCAGGTCAATCCGGTGATCGATCAGCTGCAGCAATCGAAGGGTGGCCTGCTTTCCATCGGTATCGTTATCGCCCTGTACACCGCTTCCGCCGGCGTGCGCCTGATGATGAGCGCGATGAACGCGGCTTATGACGTAGTCGAAGGCCGGCCGATCTGGAAGCGTTTCCCTTTGTCGATCGTGTACACCGTCGGCATTGCCGGCATGCTGCTGATCGCCGCTGCGCTGATGGTGCTCGGGCCGCAGGTGATGGGCTGGATTGCCGCACAAGTGGGCCTGGAAGACTTCATCGTCACGGTGTGGACGATTGCGCGCTGGCCGGTGATCGTCATTCTGATGATGGTCGCGGTGGCGCTGATCTACTACGTGATGCCCGACGTCAAACAGGATTTCCGCTTCATCACCCCAGGTTCGGTGCTGGCCGTGGTGGTGTGGATCCTCGCGTCGCTGGGTTTTGCCTTCTACGTAAAAACTTTCGCCAACTACAACGCGATGTACGGCAGCATCGGGGCGATCATCGTGCTCTTGCTGTATTTCTATATCTCCGCCGCGGTGCTGTTGCTCGGCGCGGAAATGAATGCGGTGATCGAGCACATGTCTGCCGAAGGCAAGGACAAGGGCGAAAAAGCCCCTGGCGAGCCCGATGAATCGACCAAACAACACGTTTCGGGTCTGGGGCGTGATCATTCGCTCAAGCCGGACACTGATGAAGCACGACCATGATTCGTGAAATTCTGAAAATGGGCGACGAGCGCCTGCTGCGCATCGCACCGCCGGTACCGCCGGAAATGTTCAACAGCGCCGAGCTCTGGCAATTGATCGACGACATGTTCCAGACCATGGAAAGCGTCGGCGGCGTTGGCCTGGCGGCGCCGCAGATCGGCGTCGATCTGCAACTGGTGATCTTCGGTTTCGAGCACAGCGAGCGTTACCCGGACGCTGAAGCGGTACCGCAGACGATTCTGATCAATCCGCTGATCACGCCGTTGAATCCGTTGATGGAAGAGGGCTTCGAAGGCTGTTTGTCAGTGCCGGGCTTGCGCGGCGCGGTTGATCGGTATCAGCAGATTCGCTACGAAGGCTTTGATCCGAAGGGCGAGCCGATTGTGCGCGTGGCCTCCGGGTTTCATGCGCGGGTGGTGCAGCATGAATGCGATCACCTGATCGGTCGGCTGTATCCGTCGCGGATTACCGATTTCAGCAAGTTCGGCTTTACCGAAGTGCTGTTCCCGGATCTCGATCCCAACGCTGACGATTAACCAGAATCAGAAAATCGCAGCCTTCGACAGCTTCTACAGGGATCGATGCAGGAGCTGCCGAACGCTGCGATCTGTTGATCTTCAAACTAGCCCCATCGCAATCATCGGCTTGCTGCGCGCGTACCGGCTCAGCCGCTCCGCCATTGCCTGCGGCAGCGCCGGGTCGAAGCTGAAGCCGCGCCGCTCATAAAACCCGCGCAGCTCCGGGTGGCAGAACAGCCATACCGGCTCGTCGACATCCTTGAGCGCCGCCGCCATCAACTGCCCCGCAATGCCCTGTTCACGAAGTCCCGGATCAACCAACAACCCGGTCAGCCAATGCCCGCCCGATACCGGTCGCAGGCACAGCGCCGCCACGATCTCGCCGCGCCTGGCGACCCACAACTGCGCCTCGCGCACGGCTTTCATCGAAGACTGATGGCTGCGGTAGAACTTGTTCATCAGCGGCCACAACGATTCGTCGAGCTGGCTGTAGAGGATGTCAGGCATGGGGTCGGGCTGTCGCTGCGAAAAGCGCCGATTATAAAAGAACGCGCGCCTCGGGATAGGTGTATACCTGAACTCACACCCCTGTGAGTGGAGTACCGGTCATGTCAAAAGGTATGGATTCAAAGAAAGCTGCGAAGAAAAAGCCGGCCAAGACCGCCATGGAAAAACGCGCGGAAAAGAAAGCCAGGAAAGTCGACATCTTCGGCCATTGATCAAACCCGTCGGAAGCCCGTCTCTCGGGCTTCCCGCCTCTGTGGCGAAAACGTCCGTTTTCACCACATCGCCCTGCCGCGCTGAACCGTTTCTTGTGCAAAAAACGCCAGATACTGGCCGACTAGTGGCCTTGCGCCCGGCGTCGGGATGGCTATGCTTTGCAGGTAACTAACCATGTCGACCGTCATGCCAACAGGGCGGCGGAACAGGGTTGGTCCGTGATTCATGCTGCCAGAGTGCGCCGTCCAAGGCACCGACACTGAACCAACAAGGAGCGTCACCTAAATGGAAGTTCTTCTACGCGTTAGGGCTGGCCCGCATGCGGGCTATCAAGAAAAGGATGTCTTGATCAGAGCGTCGCTGCACGAACCCTCCGATTGATCATCATTTATCACCTGACAACTTCCTCCTTTGGAGGAAGGCGTGTGCCTGTTCTGTAGAACGTAGTGGTGGATCGTGAAAGACCTGAACTTTCATCCAATCAAAAGAACGCGCGGAAGGTGATACAACCATGTTCAACCTACATCACAAGGCTGACCTGCGGGAAATCGAGCGCTTCAGCTGCGCGCTGACCGAAGCCAACGCGAAGATAGAAGCGATCAGCCGCTCGATGGCGATGATCGAGTTCACCCCGGAAGGGATCGTCCTCGACGCCAACGAGCACTTCTGCAAGACCCTGGGCTACAGCGCCGATGAGGTTCGCGGCAAGCACCATCGGATCTTCTGCGAAGAGAGCTTTTATCGCAGCGAGGACTACGCGAAGTTGTGGCGCGATCTGGCCCGTGGTGAACCGCTCAGCGGCACTTTCCTGCGCCTGAACAAGAGCGGCCGCGAAATCTGGCTTGAAGCCAGTTACATGCCGGTGTTCGGGCCAGACAAACAGGTCAGAAGTGTGATCAAGGTTGCGGCGGACATCACCGCGCGCATCAACAAGGAGCATGAAGAACAAGCCATGCTGGCGGCGATCGGCCGTTCCATGGCGGTGATCGAGTTCACCCCCGAAGGTCATGTCATCCGCGCCAACGACAACTTTCTGCAGACCATGCAGTACTCGCACAATGAAATTGTCGGCCAGCACCACAGCCTGTTCTGTCACCGCGCCGAAGCCGAATCCGCGCAATACAAGGCGTTCTGGGCTTCGCTCAATCGCGGCGAATATCACTCGCACCGTTTCGAGCGCAAGAACAAGGCCGGGCAGATGGTTTACCTGGAAGCCTCGTACAACCCGCTGTTCGATGCCAAGGGCCGCTTGTACAAAGTGGTCAAGTTCGCCAGTGATATCACCAAGCAGATGACCACCCTGCAGAACGCTGCGGAATCGGCCCACAGTACCTCGGTGCAAAACGACGCTTGCGCGCAGAAAGGCTCACAGGTGGTGCAGCAGACCGTGCAGATCATTCAGGATATTTCGCGCGACCTGAATGAAGCGGCGGTAAGTATCGATGCGGTAAGCAAACAGTCGGACATCATCGGCACCATCGTCCAGACGATTCGCGGGATTGCCGATCAGACCAATTTGCTGGCGCTCAACGCGGCGATTGAAGCCGCGCGGGCCGGTGAGCATGGACGCGGTTTTGCGGTTGTCGCCGATGAAGTGCGCAGCCTCGCTGCGCGCACCAGCCAGGCAACGCTGGAAATCGTCGACGTAGTGCGCAAAAACCACGACCTGTCGCTCAGCGCAGTGTCGAGCATGCAGTCGAGTCTGAGCCGTACCGGGTTGGGCGTGGAACTGGCGAACGAGGCGGGCGAGGTGATCCTCGAGATTCAGCAGGGCTCGCGGCATGTGGTGGATGCGATCAGTCAGTTCAATGAGACCCTGCAATTGAACTGAAAACTTCAGACCATACAAAACCCGTGGGAGCGGGCTTGCTCGCGAAAGCGGTGTGCCAGACCAGCAAAATGCCAGCTGACACGACGCCTTCGCGAGCAAGCCCGCTCCCACACTGGATGGTGGGTGCTCGGGAATTTCTGGGCAAACGAGGAAACCTGTGGGAGTGAGCCAGCCCGCCCAGTTGAGTCCTGTGCTGGCCATCAGCGATGCGCAATATTCTCCAAGGCCAGATTACGCGTACGCGGGCTGAACCAGCCGATGGTCAGCATCACGATCAGCATGCTGCTGACGATGAACGCCAACACTCCCGGCGTGCCGAAGTTGTCGAGGAACATGCCGATCAACAAACTGCTGAACACCGTCGACAAGCGGCTGAACGAATAACAGAACCCGACCGCGCGAGCGCGGATGTTGGTCGGGAACAGTTCGCTCTGGTAGGAGTGATAACTGAAGCTCAGCCAGGCGTTGCAGAAGGTGATCATCACGCCGCAGAAGATCAGCCCGAACGCGCTGGTCTGCAGGGCGAACAGGGTGCCGAAAGTCATCGCGCCGAGGGCCGAGCCGACGATCTGCCATTTGTTTTCGAAGCGGTTGGCGAACTTCACAAACAGCAACGGCCCGAGCGGGTAAGCGAGGGTGATGATGAACGCGTACATCAGACTGTGCGTGACGCTCACGCCTTGGCCCGAAAGCAGCGCCGGCAACCAGTTGCCGAAACCGAAGAAACCGATCGCCTGAAAGATATGAAAGACGATCAGCATCAACGCGCGGCGGCGGTAGGGCGGTTGCCAGATATCGGCGAAGCGGCCTTTGCCTTCGACATCGACTGCCACCGGTTCCGGCGCATCCAGCGCTTGGCCGTGATCCTTGGCGCAGCGCGCTTCGAGGTTGTCGAGAATGCGGTTGGCCTCGTCGAAGCGGCCATGCTGTGCCAGCCAGCGCGGGGATTCCGGCAAGCGCTTGCGCAGCCACCAGATGAACAGCGCGAACACCGCGCTGGCCAACACCACCCAACGCCAGCCGGAAACACCAAACGGCGCTTGCGGCACCAGCCACCACGACATCAAGGCCACCGCCGGCACTGACAGGAACTGCACGAAAAACGCAAAGGCAAACGCCGAGCTGCGCATGCGCTTGGGCACCAGCTCCGAGAGGTAGGCATCGATCGTCACCAATTCGATACCCAGACCGATGCCGACCAGAAAACGCATGCCGATGATGCCCAGCGCCGAGGTCTGAATTCCCATCAGCACCGTGGCCAGCGTGTACCAGATCAGCGCGAAGGTGAAGATCGCCCGGCGACCGAAACGATCGGCCAACGGACTGAGCAGGCTGGCGCCGAGAAACAGGCCGAGGAAGGTCGCCGAAGCAAACGCTGCCTGATCGGAAAAGCCGAACACACCTTGCTTGCCAGTGGCGAAGAGACCGTCGCGAATCAGCTCCGGGCTGATGTAAGCGGTCTGAAACAGGTCGTAGAGCTCGAAAAAACCACCGATCGACAGCAGCGCCACCAGACGCCAGATCGTGGCGACGGCGGGCAGTCGATCGATGCGGGCGGAAATCCCGGCGGCGCGTACCGGGTCGATGCCGTCACTGTGCGCGGCGGCGGATGCGTGAGCAGTCATAAGCTGATCCATTTTTATTGATGGAAAAGCTTAGCCTGCTATCGGAGTTCGCGGATTGTGAATGTCGGCTGTTTACTCGGGTGAACCGCTGATTTTTTGCAATATCTACTTACGAATTAGCGATTTATGCCGCAGCGGCAGAATCTGGCAGCGCCGAGTTCGGCAGGCCGAAGATCCGGTCGAACAGCCAGTTGAAGACGAAGGTGTAGCACGGGATAAAAATGATCAGCGCCAGATCCAGCAGAAACGCCTGCACCAGACTGATGTTCATCCACCACGCAATCAGCGGAATCAGAAACACGATCAGCGTCAGTTGAAAGCCGACCGCATGGGCGATGCGCCGTTTCACCGTACGGGTACGCGAGACCTGGCGACTTTCCCAGCGCTCGAACAATGAGGTGTAAATAAAATTCCAGGTCACGGCGATGCTGGTGATGATTACCGCCAATGGCCCGGTGCTGCCTGGTGATGTGCCCGACAGCAACGCCAGACCGAGCGCCGAGAAGGTCATGCCGATCACTTCGTAGAGCGACACGTAGACCAGTTTGCGTTTCACGCCTTGCATGCAGATTTGCCTCTTTCTTGCCAATTGTGACCAGCAGGGCTGGCGAAGGCGGCGAAAGATAGCTTCAATAGACCTGACAGAAAAAGTCGGTAGCTTTCAGTTTTATTGATAGGTGGGAAACTTGAATTTCAACAGCGACAGCATCGAGTTGTTTCTGGCGGTGATCGAACGCGGTTCGTTTTCCGCCGCCGCTCGGCAATTGGGCAAGGTGCCGTCGGCGGTGAGCATGGGCATTGCCAACCTTGAGGCCGAACTCGGTTACCCGTTGTTCGACCGCAGTCATCGTGAGCCGCAACCCACGGCGATGGCACAGTCGCTGGTGCCCCACGCGCGCTTGATCGCCGAACAGCTCAAGCAGCTGCGAGTGCACGCGGTGGAGTTATCGCTGGGCCTGGAAAGCAGGTTGTCGATTGGTGTGGTCGCGGACATTGATCGGCGGCGTTTGCTGGCAGCGATCAAGGTAATTGCCGAGTGCCATCCGTTGCTCGACATCGAAGTGCTGACCGCGCCTCAGGATGATGTGCTGGCGATGTTGCACGGTGGCCGGGTCAGCGTGTGTCTGGCGTTTGCGGGGTTAAGCGTGAATGCGCTGGAGCGGTTTCAGTTCGTCGGCAGCGAACGGATGATCGCCACGCTGGCGGCAGACAGTCCGTTGTTGCAGGGGCGGGATGTGTTTCTTGAAGACCTGGTGCAAGTGCGGCAGATCATCGTCGCCAGCCGCGACTTGCCGATCAGCGAAACGCGGCCGTTGGTGGCTGAATCTTACTGGCGCACGGACAATCTTGAGACGGCAATGGAAATGGTCGAAGCAGGACTGGGGTGGGGTAATTTTTCGCTATCGGTGGTGCAGCCGTTGCTCGACACCGGGAGACTCAAGCGTTTGAGCTTCCGCAATATCGAGAACGGCCTGGTATTACCTGTGCATGCCGTCTGGCTTAAAAGCCAACCGCTGCAAAAAGGCGCGGCGGCACTGGTACAGCGACTGAGTCAACCGGGATGAGACATCAAGGCCTTTTCAGCAGGTAATTATCCTGAAGCGTGTTGAGCACTTGATTGAAGCTGACAGCGTTACGCCCCAGTTTCACCATGCGATCTTCAGGCAAGTAGCTGAACTTCACGTAGAGCAACTTGCCGGATGCTTTCTGAGCCTCGCTGAGTTTGTCGATGCCCGCCTTGAGACCGGTCAGGGTTCCCGGAATGCCAGCGATGTCGCGCCATGCACCGCCACCCGGAATGAAGTTGGTCAGTTGTGCAACGATATCCGTCACGGCATCGCCCAAGGGAAACAATCCGGAAAAGCGAGTTTGAGGAACGAAAGGCGCGATACCGATATAAATATCGGGAAGTTGGCGAATGCGGTTTTGGATCTGCCGGTCTTTATGTTTGATCAGGAACTCGATGAGTTGTGTCGAGGTGCCGACCAATACCAAAGACTGGACGCCAGCACCGGTCTCCGAAAACAAGTAGTTGTTGTTGCTGTCGGCAACGGCTTTCTTCAGTTCGCCGCGATCAACAATCACGCTGAAGTTGCTGCCGGGCTTGACGATGGGTGCCGGTGCACGCCACAGCTCTGCGGGTTCGGCAAGTGCGGTGGCGGAAAAGCCGGCGAACAGCAGGCTGCTGCCGATCAGTGTGATCAGATTTTTTATTGAGGTGTACATGGTTCTTCCTTGAAAAAAGTTTAAATACGCCTTCGAACTTCGAAATGCGTGCAAGGAATCTATAGCGCTGACAACAAGAGCGAAAGACGCAATTGATTTCAGTGTGTAAGGTGCTCGAAGTTTGTAGGCGGGGGGTGAGTAAATAGCGGTCTTTTAATGTTTTATATAAAAGACCGCTTACCGTTGCAGCGCCGCTGAAAGTCCGTTTCCGTCAGGTACTTTCGCGCACTTTCAGTTCAAAGCCCATATCTTCCACCGGTCGCGCTACTTTGTTGCCCGCCATCAATGTCAGCATCTGCTCCGCTGCGCGCCGGCCGATTGCTTCACGCGGAGTATTGATGCTGCTCAGGCGGGGAACCATGTGCTCGGACATCGGCAAGTCGTTGAAACCCAGAATCGCCACTTGCTCGGGAATCCTGATGCCGTTACGCAACGCTTCCAGGAGGGCACCCTGGGCCAGGTCATCGTTGCCAAAGAAAATCGCATCGACATCCGGATGCGCTGCCAGCAGTTGCATAAACAACTCACCCCCCAAGCCCACCGAAGAGGCACGCGGCGTCAGCACTTCCAGATCCGGGTCGTAGCGGCCAGCCTTCTGCAATGCCTTGCGAAAACCCTCGCCACGCAGCAACGTGCGTTGATCCAGCTGCGCGCCGATGTAGGCCAGGCGCTTGCGCCCACGCGAGAGCAAATGCTGCGCCGCTGTTTCACCGGCGCTGAGCTGCGAGAAGCCCACGCAATTGACCCCGGCGGCGCTGTCCAGCTCCATCATGTACACGCAGGGAATGTTGCTGACCTCAATCATCCGCCGCGAACTTTCCGTGCGATCAAAACCGGTCAGCAGAAGCCCGCGCGGCTGATAGGCCATGTAATTGCGCAGCAGGTTTTCTTCTTCATCGCGCGAGTAGTGGAAGTTGCCGATCAGCACTTCGAAGCCCTTGGGCGTCAGCACCCGATGAATGGCTTCCAGCGTATCAATGAACAGCAGGTTGGACAGTGACGGCACCAGCACCACCACCGAATGGCTCTGCGCCGACGCCAGCGCGCGGGCAGCGGGATTGACCACATAGTTGAGCTCGAGCGCGGCTTTCTGCACTTTTTCCACCAGTTCGGTGGCGACTGTGCTCACCCCGCGCAAGGCGCGCGAGGCGGTGATCGGGCTGACGCCGGCCAGGCGGGCTACTTCGTTGAGGGTCGGACGGCCGGTGGTGCGGGTATTTTTATCGTTCTTGGGGGAGGTCATCGGGCGGCTTGCCAAACAAAAATCAAGGCACTAAGGTAGCGCTGTCCTGATGCAGCTGCAAATGCGTGAGCGCGATCCTGCCTGATCTGCGCGCTTTGGCGTTAGGAACAAACCTGCTGCAACCCAAAAAAACGACAAGAAGGCGTCGGCAACTTCTGCCTGTGCACTAGAGTCATAGCTAGCAAAGGTAGCGCTGTCTGCGCGCTGAGGTGTTATATGAGTCATCCCATCACCGCCCTGGTCATCATGGGCGTTGCCGGTTGCGGCAAGACGTGCGTCAGCCAGGCCCTGTGCCATTTGAGCGGCGCCACTGCCATTGAAGGCGATACTTTCCATCCGGCCGCGAACATCGAAAAGATGAGCGCGGGGATCCCCCTGAACGACGACGACCGCGCCGGCTGGCTCGACAGCCTGTGCGATGAACTGCGTCGCGTCGATGCCGACGGCCAGCGCCCGGTGTTGACCTGCTCCGCGCTTAAACACAGTTATCGCGAACGTCTGCGCAGTGCCTTGCCGGGCCTGGGCTTCGTGTTTCTTGAATTGACCCCGGAAGTCGCCGCCGAGCGTGTATCGCACCGCCCCGGTCACTTCATGCCGGCGACGTTGATCGAAAGCCAGTTCGCCACCCTCGAATCGCCCAAGGGCGAGCCGCTGACCCTGGCGCTCAACGCCTCGGTACACAGCGTTGAAGAGCTGGCACTGCAGGCTCACGTCTGGTGGCAGGCCAACGGTCTGAAACAGGCGGTATGAGTATGTTGAAAAAGACAGCGCTGTCCTCCCGACTTCTGTTCAACCCGCTTTAATAACAACAACAATCCAGGAGACACCCCCCATGTTTGGCATGTCCCACGAGACGTTCCTGCTGCTCGATGCAGTGGTCACGGTAATCGGCCTGATTATCCTGATCACCAAATTCAAGCTTCACCCGTTCATTGCACTGACCATCGCCGCCGCGTTCCTCGGCCTGACTTCCGGCATGCCGATCAACACCATCATCAAGGCGTTCCAGGACGGCTTCGGTGGCGTGCTCGGTTTCGTCGGCATCATCCTCGCCCTGGGCACCATGCTCGGCAAGATGATGGCCGAATCCGGCGGTGCCGATCAGATCGCCCAGACCCTGATCCGCGCCTTCGGCAAGGACAAAGTCCAGTGGGCAATGATGTTCGCCGCGTTCCTGGTGGGCATTCCGCTGTTCTTCGAAATCGGCTTCGTGCTGCTGATTCCGCTGGTGTTCATCGTCGCGCGCCGCACCGGTGTGTCGATCATCAAGATCGGTATTCCACTGTTGGCCGGTCTGTCTGCGGTGCATGGTCTGGTGCCACCGCACCCGGGCCCGCTGCTGGCCATCGGGGTATTCGGCGCTGACATCGGCAAGACGATTCTCTACGGTCTGATCGTTGCGCTGCCGACCGCCATCATTGCCGGTCCGATCTTCGGTACTTTCATTGCCAAACATATTCCCGGCCACCCGAATCAGGAACTGGTCGATCAACTGGCCCGCGAAAACGACTCGGCCAACCTGCCGAGCTTCAGCATCACCCTGGTCACCGTGCTGCTACCGGTGTTTCTGATGTTGCTGAAAACCTTCGCTGACGTGGCGCTGCCGGACGGCAATTTCTTCCGTATCTGGATGGACATGATCGGCCACCCGATCTCCGCGCTGCTGCTGGCATTGCTGCTGTCGCTGTACACCTTCGGCTACAAGCAGGGCATCGGTTCCAACCAGATGCTCAAATGGCTCGACGCCAGTCTGGCGCCGACCGCTGCGATCATTCTGATCATCGGCGCCGGCGGTGGCTTCAAGCAGATGCTGGTGACCAGCGGCGTGGGCGATGTGATCGGTCACATGGCGGTCAGCGCACAGATCTCGCCGATCCTGCTGGCGTGGCTGGTGGCTGCGGTGATCCGTATCGCAACCGGTTCGGCCACCGTGGCGACCATCACCGGCGCCGGCATTGTCGTGCCCGTGGTCGGGATGATTCCGGGCGTCAACCGTGAACTGCTGGTACTCGCGACCGGCGCCGGTTCGCTGATCCTGTCGCACGTCAACGACGCCGGTTTCTGGCTGGTCAAGCAGTACTTCAACATGACTGTGGCCGAAACCTTCAAGACCTGGACCGCGATGGAAACCATTCTGTCCATCGTCGCGTTGGGCTTCATTCTGCTGTTGTCGCTGTTTGTTTAAACAGCAGTTTGCAGGCACAAAAAAACCGCAGTGATGCGGTTTTTTTGTGCGTGATGATCTGTGTAAACACGGCACCTGTAGGAGCTGTCGAGTGAAACGAGGCTGCGATCTTCTGATTGCAAAAAACAAGATCAAAAGATCGCAGCCTTCGGCAGCTCCTACAGGGGATGTGTGTCAGTCATTTGGTAACTAAGCCGTCCGCGCGGAACATCCCGCGAATCCCACGCACAGCCTGACGAATACGGTCCTGGTTCTCGATCAGGGCAAAGCGCACATGGTCGTCGCCATATTCGCCAAAACCCACGCCCGGCGAGACGCAGACTTTGGCCTCGGCCAGCAGTTTCTTGGCAAACTCCAGCGAGCCCAGATGCGCATACGCCTCTGGAATCTTCGCCCAGACGTACATCGAAGCCTTCGGATTCTCGACCATCCAGCCT
Organism: Pseudomonas sp. TSRC2-2; assembly: GCF_049897785.1. Taxonomy (NCBI): domain Bacteria; kingdom Pseudomonadati; phylum Pseudomonadota; class Gammaproteobacteria; order Pseudomonadales; family Pseudomonadaceae; genus Pseudomonas; species Pseudomonas sp. TSRC2-2. The sequence goes on along the minus strand of NZ_JAFCWZ010000005.1, from coordinate 196,056 downwards.
AATTCATGCAGGCCTTTGACCAGCACGTTGCGGCGTTGGCGGTATTGCTCGGCGATGTCGCGCACGCACTGTTGATCACCTTCCAGCGCAGCAATTGCCGCCACTTGCAGCGGAGTGAACGTGCCGTAGTCGTGGTAGCTCTTGATCCGCGCCAGGGCGTTGACCAGTTCCGGGTTGCCGACCATGAAACCGATACGCCAGCCGGCCATGTTGTAGCTCTTGGACAGGGTGAAGAACTCCACCGCAATGTCCTTGGCCCCCGGCACCTGCATGATCGACGGCGCTTTCCAGCCGTCGTAGACGATGTCGGCGTAAGCCAGGTCGTGGATGACCAACACGTCGTACTGCTTGGCGAGCGCAATCACCCGTTCGAAGAAATCCAGCTCCACGCATTGCGCGGTCGGGTTCGACGGGAAGCCGAGGATCATCATTTTCGGCTTGGGGATCGAGCCGCGAATCGCCCGTTCCAGTTCGTCGAAGAAATCCACGCCCGGCACCAGCGGCACCGAACGCACCTGCGCGCCGGCAATCACCGCGCCGTAAATGTGAATCGGGTAGCTCGGGTTCGGCACCAGCACGGTGTCGCCCTGATCCAGGGTCGCCAGCATCAGATGCGCCAGGCCTTCCTTGGAACCGATGGTGACAATGGCTTCGCTTTCCGGGTCGATATCGACTTCGTAACGCTGCCTGTACCAGTTGGAAATCGCCCGACGCAGGCGTGGAATGCCTTTGGAAGTCGAGTAACCGTGAGTGTCTTCACGCTGGGCGACTTGCACGAGTTTTTCGACAATGTGCGGCGGCGTGGCGCCGTCGGGGTTGCCCATGCTCAGGTCGATGATGTCTTCACCACGGCGGCGAGCGGCCATTTTCAGCTCGGCGGTGATGTTGAAAACGTAAGGGGGGAGTCGATCTATGCGCGCAAAGCGGCGCGGCGAACCTTGTTCGGCCATTGTTGCCTCGGATAACGTAAGCGCCCGGAACCGTCCGAGCGACGCTGGTCACTGCGGTGACCTGTGGCGGAAGATAAGGGCAGTGATGGCATACTGTCCAGCACGGTTGTAAACATTTTTTTCAAGGAAAATCGCCCAATGGAATTCACCAGCGGCTTCTTGCTGAGCCTTTCGCTGTGCCTGGACATCGGCGTGGCCAACATCGCGATGATCACCCTGGCCATGCAGCGCGGCTACTTTCAGGGCTTTGCACTGGGCCTCGGCACCTGCGTCGGCGACCTGGTTTATGCGGTGCTGGCGCTGGCCGGGATGACCGTCCTGCTGCAATACGAAACCGTGCGCTGGGTCCTGTGGATTGGCGGTTCGGCGCTGTTGATCTACTTCGCAGCGAAGATGATTTACTCGGCGATTCATCACGAAGCGCTGCTGGCGGAGACGGCGCAAGTAGGGCAGAACTCCCATCGCAAGGAATTTTTTCGCGGTATTTTTCTCGCCATGTCATCGCCCAGTGCGATTCTCTGGTTCGCTGCCGTCGGCGGCACGTTGATCGCCCGGTCCGGTGGCGGCGGGCCGTTGAGTTCGGCGCTGTTTCTCGGCGGTTTCCTTTGTGCCGGGCTGCTGTGGTCGGCCGGTTTGTGCTTCGCCGCCAGCCACGGTGGCAAGCTGCTGGGCGACAAACTGTTGCGCTATTCCTACCTGGCATCGGCGGCGATCTTCTGCTATTTCGCGGTATACGTGATCGTTTCCGGCTACAACGAGTTCGTCGGCCCGGGCGCCGTCGAGCAGTTGCATTCGCTGTAAACGTGCGAAACGGTTCGGGCTTTCTATACTCCCAGCCGAACCCACTTTCCCGTTCTGAGGAGTCGCGTCATGGATGAACAAACACGCGTCGAAATAGCTGAACCTCGCTTCGAACATGGGCAGTTCCTGCTGATTGCCGGCTTCGGTGGACGATTCACCCAGGCAACCACCGAAGACATTCCCGCGTTGTGGGAAAAACTGATCCCGCACTTGGGGAAGATCCCGGCGCAAGTCAACGAAGTGACCTATGGCGTTTGCTGCAACGCGGACGGCGAGGGCGGTTTCGAATACATCGCCGGCGTGCAGATCGACAAGCTCGACGACCTGCCGGAGAAGTACCGTTGGGTTGAAATCCAGCCGCAAAAATATGCCGTGTTCGAGCACGAGGGGCCACTGACGCAACTGCCCGACACCTTCCAGTACATCTGGAATACCTGGCTGCCGCAGTCGGGCTATGAAGCGGCAGATGCCCCGGAATTCGAGCGCTACAGCGCGGACTTCAACCCCAGGCTCAACACCGGCACGCTGGAAATCTGGCTGCCGCTCAAGGCCTGAACAGCGTTCGAATCGAGGCGCAGCATGTCCGCCCCGGGGGTTCTGCTTTATGCTTGCGGGCCTCGTTTCCACAGATTTCAGAGCTGCCATGAACACCGTGATCCGCAACGTCAGCGCCGCCGACCTAGACCGCTGCTACGCCATCGAAACCGTCGCCTACGAAGGCGACGAAGCCGCCACCCGCGAAAAGATCGCCACGCGCATTGCCACCTGGCCGGACGGCTTCATCGTTGCCGAGGTAGACGGCGTAGTCGCCGGTTTCATCAATTCCGGCGCGGCGTTCGACGTGCAGATGTCCGACGAAGCCTTCAAGGAACTGATCGGCCACGACCCGAAAGGCCCGAACGTGGTGATCATGTCGGTAGTGGTGCACCCGGATTACCAGGGCCAGGGTCTGGCCAAGCGCTTGATGGCCGAGTTCATCGAACGCATGCGCGCCCTAGATAAAGCGACGATTCATCTGATGTGCAAGGAACAGCACATCGCGCTGTATGCAGGCTTCGGTTTTGCCTACATCAAACCGTCCGAGTCCGACCACGGCGGCATGGCGTGGCACGAGATGATCCTGACCCTCTGAAGCCAACACCTATCACAACTGTAGGAGCTGCCGCTGGCTGCGATCTTTTGATCTTGATCCTCAAAAGCCAGATCAAAAGATCGCAGCCTGCGGCAGCTCCTACAGGGATCGTGGTGTGTAACGGATTCGGCATTTCACACGACTCAGAAAAACAGCCCCATGCGCCGCTCGTAACCGATCCGGCCCTTGTACGCTTCGCCGCTGTCGACGTAGCCATGCCTGGCATACAGCGCAATTGCCGCTGCATTGTCGGCATCCACTGACAATTCCAGTCCCTTGATTTCCGGCCACGCTTCCCGCGCGACGGCGGGCAGCGCTTGCAGGCAAGCCTTGCCGTAACCCTTGCCCTGCGCGCGGCGATCGACCTGCAAAGCATGCAATGTGGCGCTGTGCTCGTCGGCCCAGGCGGGCAATACCGGCGGGCGTTTAAGCAGCAAAAACGCCACGGGCACGTCGTCCGTCAGCAGGGCGAAACCCTTGACGCCTGGGCCGGGCTTCGACAGCAGCGTGTGCAAAGCACCGTGGATGTCGCCGGAAAATTTGACTTGCTCCGGGTGGATTTCAATCGCCGCGACTTGCTCTCGCTGCAAAGGGCTGAGGCTGTCGTAAGGCACGAGTTGGGCTGACACTGGAAGTTCCTTTTTCCTACAAGGATCGAAGCTCCGATTCTAGCGACATTGTCGTCGGCAAATTTTTTTTGTTTGGCCTGTCGATCTGCGCAGTGGGCAAACGACTAAGGGTGTCTTCCCACAAAAACCACGGAGAACACCATGAGCGCACAAAGCGAAATCCAGACCCTGATCAACATCTACCGCGAAGCGGTGATGACCAAAGACGTCGAAAAAGTCATGGCCCTGTACGCCGACGACATCGTCTCGTTCGATGCGATCAAGGCCCTGCAATTCAAAGGTAAAGCGGCGTATCGCGCGCACTGGATCGAGTGCATGGAAATGTGCCCCGGGCCACACGTTTTCGAGTTCCATGAAGTCGCCATTGAAAGCGCTGACACCATTGCCTTCGCGCACTGGGTGGCCAATTGCGGCGGCACCAACGAGAAAGGCGAAACCCAGAGCTGCTGGATGCGCGTCACCGCCTGTTATCGGCAGATCGGCGGGGCGTGGAAGATTGCTCACGAGCACTGGTCGGCACCGTTCGATCCGATGAGCGGCGCGACGCTGTTCGATGTGACCCCCTGATCTTCAGCCATAGTTGATCCGTTCGAATCAGGAGATCGCCATGAAATATCTATGCTTGGTCTACAGCGATGAGCGCCTGCTGCACACCTCGCCGGACAGCCCGGAGGATGCCGAATGCTGGGCGTACGCCGAGTCGATTCAGGGCAGCGGGCGGATGATCGCCGCCCAAGCGCTGGAGTCGGTGCAGACCGCAACCACCGTACGGATGCGCAACGGCAAGTTGTCGATCACCGACGGGCCTTTCGCTGAAACCAAGGAGCAACTGGCCGGTTTCTACCTGATCGATGCGAAGGATCTCAATGAAGCGATTCAGGTTGCCGGCCACATACCGGCAGCGCGGGTCGGCAGCGTTGAAGTGCGTCCGGTGCGGCAGTTGAATGTCTGAGGTCAGGGCGCGGGTCGAGCAGGTTTACCGCGAGGATTCGCGGCGGATTCTGGCAACGCTGATTCGCTTGCTCGGTGATTTCGACCTCGCCGAAGAAGCCTTGCACGAGGCGTTCTTCGTCGCGGTTGAACGCTGGCAACGCGACGGTGTGCCGGACAACCCGCGCACCTGGCTGGTCTCAACCGGAAGATTCAAAGCCATCGATGTGTTGCGCCGGCGCGCACGGTTCAAGGCTTCGCAACCGCTGCTGCTGGCGCAACTCGACGAACTGGAACAGGCCGACTGGAGCGGCGAGGACGTGGAAGACGATCGTTTGCGGCTGATTTTCACCTGCTGCCACCCGGCCCTGGCGGCAGATGCGCAAGTGCCGCTGACCTTGCGCGAAGTCTGCGACCTCACCACCGAGGAAATCGCCCGCGCTTTTCTGTCTGCACCGGCGGCAATTGCCCAGCGCATCGTGCGTGCCAAAGCAAAGATCCGCGACGCGAAAATCCCTTATCAAGTACCAGTGTTGAATGAATTACCCGAGCGCCTCGACAGTGTGTTGCGGGTGATTTATCTGGTGTTCAACGAAGGCTATTCGGCCTCGGTCGGCGCTGAACTGACCCGCGAGGATCTGACTCGCGAAGCGATCCGCCTGGGGCGCTTATTGATGGAGTTGTTGCCGGAGCCGGAAGTCATGGGGTTGCTGGCGCTGATGCTGTTGCATGAATCCCGCCGCCCGGCGCGCACTTCGCCGAGCGGTGAACTGGTGTTGCTCGACGATCAGGATCGCTCGTTGTGGGATGCCGGTTTAATGGCTGAAGGATGTGCGCTGGTAGAGCGCGCGCTGAGTACGCGGCGCTTCGGGCCGTATTGCCTGCAAGCGGCGATTGCAGCGGTGCATGCCGAAGCGCCGTCGGCGCCGGAAACCGACTGGCAACAGATTGTCGGTCTGTATGACGTATTGCTGCGCGCGGTGCCGTCGCCGGTGATCGAGTTGAACCGGGCGGTGGCGGTGGCCAAGCGTGATGGAGCGCTGGCCGGGTTGTTGTTGATCGAAGGGATTCTGACGCGAGGCGAGTTGCCGGATTACCACCTGGCACATTCGGCGCGGGCGGAGTTCTGCCGGCAGTTGGGGCGTGTCGAGGAAGCACGTAGCGCTTATCTTCGCGCGCTGGAGCTGACGCGGCAGGCGCCGGAGCGGCGGTTTATCGAGGGGCGACTGAAGGAACTGGATTGATCTGAATTCTTTAACTGCAGGGCCGGCCTCTTCGCGAGCAAGCCTGCTCCCACAGGTGAGCGCATTCCAATTGTGGGAGCGAGCCTGCTCGCGAATGGCAGCACCGCTTATTCGAGCATCTTGCTGAGCAACCAGCTCCCCGCCGGCCCCGGCGGGTACAACCGCGACCACAAGGCATCGACAAATACCGGTTTCGGCCAGCCGCGCACGTCCAGCTCGATCAGCAAATCATTGGCATAACGCTGAACCAGCCACCTGGGCAGTGGTGCCCAGCCGAAACCCTTTTCGGCCATTTCCAGCAACATCAGGTAACTCGGCGCCGACCACACCCGGCCTTTGCCACGGCTGTCATACGGATTGACGATGGTCGCCAGACGCAGCTCGCGATGCTGCTCGAGTATCTGCTGATCGACATGTTCAAGTTTGGCCAACGGATGTTCGCGGCTGACGAACAGGGCGATCTCCGTGCGCTCGGCGACGGTCGAGGTCACCAGATCGGGCGGGTAGTTGTCCTGCATCTCCGCGAAGGCCAGATGCGCCCGGCCGCGCTGGACCAATTCGACCAGGTCGTCGCATTCGGCAATCAGACACTCCAGCTCTAGCTCCGGATAACGCTGCTCGAACCCCACCAGCGCTGCCTCGAATCGATAGGACTGATAGGTATCGGAAATCGCCACGGTCAGCTTTGGTTCCACGCCTTGCGCCAGTTGCCGTGCGCTCATCTCCAGGCGACTGGTGGCAGCCAGAATCGCCTCGGCTTTTTGCAGCATGACGTGGCCGGCGGGGGTGAGCGTGGGTTTGCGGCTGCTGCGATCGAACAGTTGCAAATCCAGATCGATCTCCAGGCTCGCCACCGCTGCGCTAATGGTCGACTGACTGCGTCCCAATTTGCGCGCCGCCGCTGAGAACGAGCCTTGCGTTGCCGCTTGAACAAACGCCAACAGCACTTCTTGCGAAGCCATGAACTATCGCCTTGATCGATGGTTATTGGTTATGAAGTATCGGGATTCACTTGGAAAATGGCAACCAACGTTAATAAGGAGTCAGGCCATGACTGCCCACAAGTCCATCACCGAACGCGTTTTCCAGGCTGTTGGTTTCGAATTTCTCGCGATCCTGATCTGCACGCCGTTGCTCGCGTGGATCATGCAAAAGCCGCTGCTCGATATGGGCGCGGTGACCGTATTGATCGCGATGCTGGCGCTGGGGTGGAACGTGGTGTTCAACCGTTTCTTCGACCGTGCATTGGCGCGGATGAATCTGGCGCACAACGCTTGGGTGCGAGTGGTGCATGCGTTGCTGTTCGAAGGTGGACTGATCGTGATGGGCGTACCGCTGATTGCCTGGTGGCTGTCAGTCAGCCTGTGGCAGGCGTTGTTGCTCGACATCGGCGTGCTGCTGTTTTTCCTGCCGTACACCTACATCTATCACTGGGGTTATGACGTACTGCGCGAGCGCTTCATGGCCCGCCGCACATGTGGAAGCTAACGCCGATCCGCCGTAGGAGCTGCCGAAGGCTGCGATCTTTTGATCTTGTTTTAAAAAATCAAAGTCAAAAGATCGCAGCCTTCGGCAGCTCCTACAGGTCCGGTATTTGCAATCAGAGAAACATGCCGCCGGACGCCTCGACCCGCTGGCCATTGATCCACTGCCCGCCCTCTGACAGCAGCAGCGCCAGTGCACCGCCAATATCATCCGGTTGCCCGACCCGACCCAGCGCGGTGTTGCTGGCGACCATCGCATTGACAGCACCGTTGTCGCGCACCGTGCCACCGCCAAAATCGGTTTCAATCGCACCCGGCGCCAGAATGTTCACGCCAATCTGCCGCGCGCCAAGCTCCTTCGCTTGATAGCGGGTCAGCACTTCCATTGCGCCTTTCATTGCCGCATAGGCGCCGTAGCCCGGCAGGCTGAAGCGGGTCAGGCCGCTGGAGATATTGACGATGCGCCCACCGTCATTGATCAGCGGCAGCAGTTGCTGAGTCAGGAAGAACGGCCCCTTCAATTGCACGTTCATCAGCAGATCGAACTGCTCCGGGGTGGTTTCGCTGAACAGCGCGTGCACGCCGATCCCGGCATTGTTGATGAGGAAATCAAAACGCTGCCGCTCGAAGGTGTGTTGCAGAGTCTGTGCAACCTGCGCGGCAAACGCGGCGAAGCTTTCGCTGTGGCCGACGTCCAGTTGCAGCATCGCCGCTTTCGCGCCGAGTGCCTGTAATTCGTTGACCACATTTTGCGCCTCGTCGGCGCGGCTGTTGTAGGTGCCGATGATGTCGATGCCTTGCGCGGCGAGGTGGAGGGCGGCGCTACGGCCCAGGCCACGACTGGCGCCAGTGATCAGTGCGATTTTGCGGTTCATGCTGACTTCCTCGATTGCATTGAGTGGGGATGGAAGAAGTTTATTTGTCCGCCCGGAGGTGATAAACACAGCAAAAGCGGAATCACTGATCGGCTCAGCCGAACAATCATCGGGGCTTGTCATGAACAAACTGGAACTGCTGCGAACGTTCGTCCGGGTCAGCGAACTGTCGAGTTTCACCCTCGCCGGGGAAAGCCTCGGCCTGCCGCGCTCCACCGTGTCCGAGCAGGTGCAAGCGCTCGAAGCCTTGCTTGGCACGCGCCTGTTGCAGCGCACCACGCGCAAGGTGCAGGCCACTCAGGACGGCCTGGTGCTGTATGAGCGCAGCAAGGATTTGCTCTCGCACATGGATGAAATCGAGGGGTTGTTTCGTCAGGACGAGGCGTCGCTGACCGGGCGCATCCGGGTCGACATGCCGAATATTCTGGCGCGGCGGCTGATCATGCCGCGACTGCCGGAATTCATGGATCGCCACCCGCATCTGCAGATGGAAATCAGCAGCACCGACCGTCGTGTCGATCTGCTAAGCGAGGGTTTCGACTGTGTTTTACGCATCGGCGCGCAGCCGGATCAGTCGGTGGTTGCCCGCCATCTCGGCGACTTTCCGATGGTCAACTGCGCCAGCCCGGCTTACCTGGAGCGTTACGGCGTGCCGCAGTCGCTCGAGGATCTGGCGCAGCATCGGCTGGTGCATTACGTCGGTGTGCTGGGCTCGCGTTCGGAGGGGTTTGTCTACGAGGCGGGCGGCGAGGTGCGGCGCGTGGCGATGGCCGGCAGTGTCACGGTCAACAGCACCGATGCCTATGAAGCGGCGTGCCTGGGCGGTTTCGGCCTGACGCAGGTGCCGCGTACCGGCATGCAACCGCATCTGGAAAATGGCGAACTGCTGACTGTACTGGCGCAATACACCGCACCGCCGATGGCGATTTCGTTGTTGTATGCGCGACAACGGCATTTGCCGCTGCGGGTGCGAGTGTTTATGGATTGGCTCGGCGATGTGGTTCGCTCAACGCTCTGACTGACCCACACAAATCCAGATGTGAGAGCGGGCTTGCTCGCGAAGGCGATGTGTCAGGTGATACAGATGAGTCTGACAAACCGCCTTCGCGAGCAAGCCCGCTCCCACATTGGTTGCGCGTATGTTCTCAGAAGATTTGGGTGAACAACCAATAGAGGCTGCCCGACAGCAGGATGGCCGCCGGCAGCGTCAACACCCAGGCCATCAGCAGATTACGGATGGTGCGCATCTGCAACCCGGCGCCGTTGGCCACCATGGTCCCGGCCACGCCCGGCAGGTCAGTGTTTGGCCTATTAGTCCGACCGTTGATCTGCAGAACAAGCTGACTGTGGGAGCGGGCTTGCTCGCGAAAGCGGTGCGTCAGTCAACGGTGTCTCACCTGACACAACGCCTTCGCGAGCAAGCCCGCTCCCGCAGGGATCCCGGTGCAGGTGAAGTCAATAATCCCCACGTTTGCGAAACGCCCAGCGCCCGGCGATCACCGTGAACGTCGCCACCAGCGCGACCAGTACCCAAAAACCGTGCGGATCCTGCGACAGCGGCACACCGCCGACATTCATCCCGAAAAAACCGGCGATGATGTTGATCGGCAAGGCCAGCACCGTCACCACCGTGAGGGTGAACAGCGTGCGGTTGCTCTGTTCGTTGAGGTTGGCGGCGATCTCTTCCTGCAGCAGTTTGATCCGTTCGCCGAGGGCGGTGAGGTCGTTGATGATCAGCGCGAATTCCTCCGTGGATTTGCGCAGCTCTTTGACGTCCTCCTTCTGCAACCACGGCGGCGGGCGATTGAGCAGGCGCAGCAACGAACCCGGTTCCAGCGCCAGCAATCGTTGCAAACGCACCAGCACGCGACGGTTGCCGCCAAGCTCGGCGCGGTTGGTCGACAGTCGCGAGGAGAGCAATTGGTCCTCGACCTGATCGACGCTCAGGCTGGTCTTGCGCACGATCTGCGTCAGCACTTCACCCTGGTCGCGCAGCAGATGCACAAGCAGTTCCGAGGGCGAACGAAAGCACTCGCCGGCCTTCACCGACGAGCGCAACTTGTCCACCGAATGCAGCGGTTGCAGGCGTGCGCTGACGATCAATTTGCTGCGCACGCAAACCCACAATGTCGACACATCGGAAGAAACCATGCTGCTGAGGTTGAACACCACATCGTTGACTACCGCCAGCAGCGCCGAGTCGACATGCTCGATACGTGTCGAACGCGAGCCCTCATGCAACGCCTCGAAAAATTCGTCGGGCAATTGCAGATGACTTTTCATCCAGCGCTCGCACGCGGCATGGGCAAGGTTGAGATGCAGCCAGAGGAATTCGCCGCTGTCGCTGTCGTCCTGCAGACAACGCAAAGCCGTCGCCGAATCGATTTCCCGACCGCGCTCACCGGGCAGAAAGCGAAATCCGTAGAGCAAGCCAAACAGGTCCGGATCGCGATGGCTGATATCGAGGCTGTGGTTCATGGCGGCTCGCTGGGAGGAGGGTGTCTGTTGCGGGATTTTCAGGTTCACCCGAGCGGCATCATCGCAAGCTCACATGACCGTTTTATGACAACAAAATGACGTCAAATCAACGTGTTACCGGCTGTCGGAAGATTCTCAAGAACGGCTCTGGCGCGCCGATCTCAGGTGAGTTAGGTTGCGCGCCACTGGCCTCTGGCCATGGTGCGTCGACAGGGAAGTCCGGCCATTTTTCACGTCCGCTTTTGGGCGTGCCTCATCCCTGCTTCGAGTACCTTGCAATGCTGCAAAAATCCCTGAGAGCGCAAATTCTCGCCCTGCTGAGCGGCAGTCTGCTGGCGATGCTGTTGATCGCGCTGGCCTGCTTTCATTTCCTCTCCAACGGTGTGCAAAGCTACAGTCAACTGATCGCCGGCCCGTTGCACACTTCGCAACTGATCGATGAAGCCAACCTGCAGTTCAAAGTGCAGGTGCAGGAATGGAAAAACGTCCTGCTGCGTGGCAAGCAACCGGCGGATCTGGCGAAATACTGGAGCCAGTTCGAAGAGCGCCAGCGCGACGTGCAGACCATTCTCGGCGAACTGGCCGGCCAGAAAGGTATCGAGGCCAATCTCAAATCACGTATCGAACGCTTGCGCGAAGAGCATCGCCAGTTGGGCGTGGCCTACCAGAAGGGCCGTGACGCCTACGTCGCTACCGGAGGCGATCCGGGCGCCGGTGACGCCGCTGTCAAAGGCCTCGACCGCGCCACCAGCGAGCAGATGAGCGAACTGGTCGCCGAGTTGCGCAAGCAAGGCGATCAGCAGTCGAAGCTCATCAGTGCCAGCGCTGATCGCACCGTGTGGCTGGGGCTGCTGGTGATGCTTGCGTCAGGCTTGCTGATCGGTCTGCTGAGCCTGTGGCTGGTCAGCCGCAACCTGATCGAGCCGATCCGCAACCTCATTGATTACGTCACCCGCTTGAGCCGTGGCCAGTTGGCCGAGCGTGTAGTCAGCGAGCGTCGCGATGAGCTGGGCAACCTCGCTGCCGCAGCAAACACCCTGCGCGATTTTCTGGCGGACACCTTCGCGCGGTTGCAGCGCAGCGCCAGCAATCTGGACAGCGCCAGTGGCGAGCTCAATGCGATCGCCACGACCATGGCCGGCGGCACCAGCGAGCAATTCAATCGCACCGATCAGGTGGCTACGGCGATGAACGAAATGTCCGCCACGGCCCAGGAAGTCGCCCGGCACGCCGCTGATGCCGCGCGTGCTGCTGACGATGCCGACCAGTCGGCGCAGCAGGGCGAAAAGGTCATGCAAACCACCATTCATTCGATCACGCAGATGCGCGGTGAAATCGCCAACACCGCCACGGTGATCCGTCGACTGGAAACCGACAGCGGTCGTATCGGCAAGGTGCTGGAAGTCATTCGCGGCATCGCTGAACAGACCAACCTGCTGGCGCTCAACGCAGCCATTGAAGCGGCGCGGGCGGGTGAGGCAGGACGTGGTTTTGCCGTCGTCGCCGATGAGGTGCGCAACCTCGCTCAGCGCACGGCCGAGTCGATCATCGAGATCAACCAGATCATTCAGAACGTGCAGACCGGCGCCGTCGACGCCGCGCACGCGATCGAGAGCGGCCAGGCGCGCAGTGATGAAAGTGTCGAGCAGGTGACCCAGGCTGGTGCGATGCTTGAGCGCATCACTTTGGCCGTGGAGGCGATTCGCGACATGAACCGTCAGATCGCCACGGCGGCAGAAGAGCAGACTTCAGTGGCCGAGGATATCTCACGCAACCTGACTGAAATCACCGCGATTGCCAGCACCAACCTGGACAACGTGCAGCGCACCGAAAGTGCCAGTCAGAACCTGCATGGTTTGTCGGGGCAGTTGAATGAAGTGACGGCGCGGTTGAGTGCTTGATAGGGGAGGGCGTAACCGAGTCAAAGCGTCACACCTGCAATGATTTTTATCAGGCATAAAAAAGCCGCACGATCGTTCAATCGTGCGGCACTTTAACAGCGGTCTATCAAGTGTCTTGCTTGTTGCTCAGCACTTTGCCGGTGGTGGCATCAAAGTCCACGTCGAACTCTTTGCCGTCAGCGGTTTTAAGTTCAACTTCGTACTCGTAACCGTTGAAGTGATTATCCAGGTCGGTGTCGGTGATCGTTGCGCCCGGGTGCAGTTTCAGTGCTTCGGCGTTCATCGATTCCAGCGACTTGATCTTGCCGTCCTTGACCAATTGCGGCACTTGGTCGATGCGAACATCAGCCTGAGCCAGGCCAGCGGTGAGGGTCAGGGCAGCAGCGGTAAACAGGGCAGTCAAAGTTTTCATCGGTTCATTCCTTGGCAGTGCGTTGAAGTGGTTGTCTGTGTAAGTGGGTTCAGATTAACCAGCGCAACTTAATTCACCCTTAAATCGCCACATCGCGAGAAAGTCCGTCTTCGTGGGAGCGAGCCTGCTCGCGAAGTGAGCAACTTATTAGCTGTTCAGAAACCGTTCTTCTTCAAAATCTCATCAACACTGCCAACAGCCGGACGCTTGTAGAATTTCAGCAGTTCACTGGCACGGTTGGTAAAGATGCCATCAACCCCCGCCGCCATGACCTTCTCGTAATCCACGGCCTCGTCGACCGTATACACGTGCACCAGCAAGCCCTGGTCGTGGGTGTACTGGTTCATCCACGGTTGCACGAGGTCGGAATAACTCTGGTCACCCCCGTGAGTCAGCTTCGCCGATGGACCAGTGCCGATCGCGCCTTGGGCCTTGGCGTAATCGACCCATTGCTTGAATTCCGCTTCCGACTTCGGCTCCTGCTTGCCGTAAAACACGTTTTTGTCTTTCTCGCCGGACGCTGCAAACGTCACGGTGGATTTAGGCTCGATGCTGCCTTCGCCGACCCACAACAGCAGGATCTTCGGCACTTGCGGCATTTCCTTCTCCAGCAATTGCAGGCTGTTTTTATCGAAGGTTTGCAGGATCACCTTGCCTTTGCCTTGACCGACGCCCAGCGCACTTTTCGCCAGTTTCGAACCGGCCGGGCTCAGCCAGCCGCGATCCTGCAGTTTTTCCTTGAGGTCATGTTCGATGCCGGGAAACAGCTGCGGCTCTTTGGTCTCGATGTACAGGCCCGGCTTGTGCTGCGGGTTGGCGCGGGCGATGTCGATGATTTCATCAAGGGTGAGAATTTTCAGCCCGGCGTAGGAGGGACGTGCGCGATCCGGGTATTGGGTGTTGAACCAGCTGCCGGCATCGAGGGTTTTCAGTTCGGCCATGGTGAACGCGGTGGCCGGGCTGTCCTTGCGCTCGGGGAATTTGCTGGCGACATCGGTGGTGCGTTGCAGGTTGTCGTCGTGCAGGACGAAGAGCACGCCGTCCTTGCTGCGCTGCAAATCCATTTCCAGGTAATCGGCGCCCAGGTCACGGGCCAGTTTGTAGGCCGCTGCGGTGGATTCCGGGGCATCGAACGATGCGCCACGGTGAGCAATTACCGCCGGATGCGGAATGCCATGGGCGGCGGCAATTGCCTTGGGCACCGGGTGGCTGTCGGCGTGCGCTTGACCGAGGCCGAACAGCAGACTCAGCAGCAGGGCGCTTCGGGTAAAAGTAGCAGGCATGGTCGAGTTCCTTTCGCAGGTCTTTTTCGAGACGTACCTTTTAACAACTGAAGCGCCGCAGGGCTATCGCCAGACCGACATAAACCGAGCAAAAAGGAAATTTCCTGCGCTTTTGTGGCGCTGTTTGCAGTACGCTTGCCCTCGGCAGACGTCCCGGCAGAGGGCGCGCCGCTGCGTTGCCCTGCGTGTAGACCATCGATCATCTTTCGTGAGGTTTACCATGCGCATCACCTCCCAACTCATCTGCCAGGCCGCCGACAATCTGAAAGGTTTCGTCGGCCTGAATCGCAAGACCGGCCAATATATCGTGCGCTTCAGCGAGGATTCGTTCGGTATGGATGTGGCCGATGACGGCATCATTGCGGCCAGTGAATTCGTCTGGGCAACGCTGTCGGACACGACCATGACGCTCAAGCGCGAGTTTATTCAGGTGTTGCTGGATCAACACATCGACGAGCGGATCAACATCACCGAGCCATTGCAGGTGTATATGAGCAAAGCCGAGGTACCGGAGATTGTTGCGGTGCGGAGTCTGGTGCGGGGCTGAAGTCGAGGTGACTTGATCGGCCCTATCGCTGGCGGGCCAGCTCCTGCAGGTTATGCATGGTCTTGAGGAACACGCTGTACCTGTGGGAGCGGGCTTGCCCGCAAAGAGGCCGATTGAGGCACCGCAATGCTTAAAGTCCGAATGCATATTCGCGCTCAACCCGGCACACCCGGGTATGAAACGCCGAATACCATGCAGAGCGCCCACGCGCCTGAATCAACCGGTGTTCGGGATGGTCTCGCCACGCCAGAATTGCCGCCTCACTCTGCCAATACGACACGGTGATCCCGACACCGTCTGCGGCCCGAACCGATTCCACGCCAAGAAAGCCTGGCTGCTCAAGTACCAACTCGGCCATGCGCTGCGCCGCAGCGGCATAACCGTTGTCGCCCTCGGTGCGGGTCGAGGTGAAGATCACTGCGTAGCAAGTCGTCATCAGCGTGGCCCCCCGCAGGCCTCGACAAATGCGCGAATCAGCGGGGGTAATTTTCCCGCGAGCGCGGCGCGTTCCGGCTGGAACAGCGTGGCGACGAAGAACGGATGGTTTTTCAGTTCGACAGCGCGCAGATCCCCCGCCGAATCATGGCCGACCGCTTGTAGCTGGTCGCTCAATAATTGCTGTTCAAAAAGCGGATTCACCCCGTAGCGGCAGCGATAGCCTTCTTCAATTTCAGACGCTTCGTACGCCTTGGCGATCAACGAACCGGGCATGAGGTGAATGACGTCGATGGCTTCAACCAGCGAGCAGGTCAGCGGCGCGAGCACAGCGCGTTCGGATTCTGGGGAGGTTTCCCCGTGCTCGGCATCGGCCCACCCCAGCACATTGCGCGAATGTTCCAGAACCACGTACTGAAAACCACCACAAGTGCCGAGGAAAGGACGCCTTTGTTCGCGGGCAAAGCGGATGGCGCGTAGCGCACCGTCTTCACTCTTGTAGGGGCTGGCGGGTACGCACCAGAATCCGTCGTAGAGATTGAGCGCTGTGTCGGCGTGAATCTGATCGGTGGCCAGCCAATTGAGTTGCACGGTGCGTGTCAGATGTTCGGCGACCCGTTGCAGAGCAACCGGGATGGCTCGGTGGGCGGTGACCTGGGGATCGTGGTCGCCAATCAGGGCGATGCGGATGGCGCGATTTTCCATGGGATTTCCCTGCGCTTGCTGATGGATGGCACTCACTATAGATTGGCGCTCACGCATTCAATATTGGCGTTTCCCCAAGTGATCAATGCAGCAGCGCACTATCGACTCGACTATCCCGATCTGGCGCTGATCCTCGCTTTGGTGCGCGGCGGCTCGCTGGCACGGGCCGCGCAGTTGCTTCAGGTCGATGTGTCGACGGTTTTCCGCGCGGTTCGCCGACTGGAGTCGGCGCTCGGTCAGCAATTGTTCGAAAAAAGCCGCACCGGTTACCTGCCAACCACACTGGCGCAGACCTTGACCGAGCAAGCCGAACGCGCCGAACAGGCGCTGGAAGCCGCGCGGATCGGCGTAGAGCGGGAGGGGGAAGTCGTGACCGGCACGGTGCGTGTGACCTGCACCGATTCGGTATTGCAGGGCCTGCTGTTGCCTGCGCTGGCGCAGTTCATGCCCAACTATCCGGCGCTGACGATCGAGCTGAGTACCTCCAACGATTTCGCCAGCCTCAGTCGTCGCGACGCCGACATTGCCTTGCGCCTGACACGTGCACCGCCAGAGCACTTGGTGGGACGGCAGCTGGCGAAGGTTTTCTACCGTGTTTGCGTCCATGCGCGTTATCTGCAGAATGTCGATGCGTCAGATCTGAGTGCGCTGACCTGGATTGCTCCGGACGAATTCCTGCCGGATCACCCCACCGTGGCCTGGCGCCGCCAACAGTTGCCCGGTGTAATCCCGGCTTATCGCTGCAACAGCATGCTTTCTGTGAAAGAACTGGTGCGGGCCGGCCTGGGTGTGGCAGCGTTGCCCGACTTTCTGATCAACGACGGTTTGCAGACCTTGGGCGAAGCATTGCCGGGGTGCGACACGGCGCTGTGGCTGCTGACCCGGCCCGATTGCCGGGCCTTGCGCTCGGTAGTGACGCTGTTCGATGAACTGGGCCGCGCATTGCGTTTGCCCCCGCACTGAATCTGCGCCGCCAGCCGCAGTGGTAATCCCACCGGGTAAAGCCAACCAATCCCTTCACCCCGGCACCCGCTCATTGGCAAACATGCTCACCGCATCCACGGCCTCACTGGCGCCATCGCGAATCTGCAAAATCACCGTACCGGCCTGATTGGCCAGTTCCACGCCTTCGGCTGCGCGGTCGCGGGTGCCTTGCATGCTCTTGATCGCCTGCCGTGTCTCGCTCTGGATCAAACTGATCATGTTGGAAATCTCGGCGGTGGAGCCGCTGGTGCGCGCGGCCAGTTGCCGCACTTCATCGGCCACTACGGCAAAACCGCGACCCTGTTCACCGGCGCGTGCGGCTTCGATGGCGGCGTTGAGCGCGAGCAGATTGGTCTGATCGGCGATCGCGCGGATGGTGTTGACGATGGCCGTAATCTGCTCCGAGCGGTCGCCCAGTTGCGCGATCAGCGTGGAGGACTGGCTGATGTCCTCGGCAATTTCGCGCATTTCGCTGGCAGCCTGTTGAATCACTTGCGTACCTTGCTCGGCGACTTTTCGTGTCGCCACCGAGATGTGATAAGCGGTGCTGGCACTGCGCGCATCCTGATCGTGTTGTTCGACGCGAGCAGTGACGTCCGACGCGAACTTGACCACTTTATATAAACGCCCCGAGGCATCGTAGACCGGGTTGTAGTTGGCCTCCAGCCACACGGTCTGACCGCGTTTATCCACGCGTTCGAACTGACCGTGGAAGAACTCGCCCTGATTCAAGCGCCGCCAGAAATCCTGATAGGCACCGCTGTTGACCAGCGTCGGGGTGCAGAACAAACGGTGATGTTGGCCCTTGAGTTCCGCGAGGTTATAGCCCATGCGCGTGAGAAAATTCTGGTTGGCGGTAAGAATGTTGCCGTCGAGATCGAATTCGATCACCGCCATCGCCCGATCGATCGCCTGCAGCTTGGCGTTGGCTTCGTTCTCCTGCTGAACTTTGGTGGTGACATCCATCGCGTACTTGACCACTTTGATCACCCGCCCCGACGCATCCTTGATCGGGTTGTAGCTGGCTTCCAGCCATATCGGCTGGCCTTTGCTGTTGACCCGTTCAAAGGTGCCGGACTGGAACTGACCGTTTTTCAAGCGCGACCACAACTCAGTGTATTGGGCACTGCGACCGAATTCAGGTGTGCAGAAATGCCGGTGCGGCTGGCCAATCGCCTGGGCAGCCGTGTAACCCATGGTCTGGAGAAAATTGTCATTGGCTCGCAACACCACGCCATCAAGATCAAACTCGATCACCGCCATCGAACGGTTGATCGCTTCGAGCATTGCAGCTTGGTCAAAAACGGTGTGTTGCAGTCCTTCGAGGGCGGCTTTGTGGCGTTTGAAAAACATGCTTGCGATACTCGGGAGTGGGAAAAATCAAAAGGATTCAGTCCCTAATTCCTGCGCCGGCAGACCGAAATGCACTGGCGGCATTCGGCGGTGACTGCTCAAAGCCAGCGTTCCGTTACTGGCAGATGGCTACTTATACAAAACTTCATAAAGTTGTACAAGAAAGGAATTTTTCGCGAGTTTGTATAACTTTTTGCGAAATTAGTTGTACACGTTTGAGCGCCTGCTCGGCTGAACAGAGAATCAGCCTTGATAGCACGCCAAAAACATCTCCAGTGCCGACTCGGCAACCGCGTTCTGCGCGTCTGGATCAAGGGCCGCGCGGCCGAGCGAGATCTGCGGCCAGAACGCGAACGCCTTGAGCAAGCCTTGCACTTGATGCGCGGCAAACTCTGGATCCACCGGTTTGAGCCGTCCATCGGCTTGCGCCGCGCGTATCCAGACGGTCAATCCTTCCTCGCGCTCGCCCATGCGCTCGATCATGTTCTGCGCACGTTCGGGGGAATGAATGGTGGCGGCAATCGCTACCCGGGCGAGGGTAAGAAAATTCTCATCGGCCATCATCTGCACCTTCTCTCGCAACATTTGCCGCAACTGCTCGCTCAGCGGTTGCTCGCGGTTATAGCTAACCGATGGCTCGGCAATGATCCGCGCCCATAACTGGTTGAGGATATCGGCGAACAGTTCTTCTTTGCTGGGGAAGTGGTTGTACACCGTACGCTTCGACACGCCGGCGGTGGCAGCGATCTTGTCCATGCTGGTGATTTCAAACCCATGGGCACGGAATTCGGCGATCGCTGCCTGGATGATGGCTTCGCGTTTGCGGTCGGTCAGGCGTTGGGGAGCGGTCATGGGCAGGCTTCGGCAGAGAAGAGAGGAATTACACTTGGCAGTTTACTTGGCGTCGGCTTTGATGCAACCTAGAAACTACACCGCTCAGTGTAATGTTGCGTTAATCCTCGCACCTTACAAACCAGAGCGTTTGGCCCTTGCGTGCAGCTTGGCCATTTTCATTTCCCGTGGAATACCGTGCAGCACACGGTTTTTCGGAGTCGTTCAGTCATGGCCAATCCAGTCTCTCTCCCGGATAAAACTCCCAAGCCTGAAGCCTCTCGACAGGATCAAGGGCTGTTTCGCAATCATGCGCCGGTACAGCGCGAAGGCCTGCGCAAAATGCTGCGGATCATGTGGAACATGATTTTCCACAAACCGCGCGACACCCGTCCAACCGCTGCCATCCCTGTGCAGCCGCTTACTCGCGAAGATCTGCTCGCAGCGCCGAATCACAGCGTTTACCGCTTGGGGCACTCGACGCTGTTGCTGAAGATGCGCGACAAATTCTGGATTACCGACCCGGTCTTCGCCGAGCGCGCCTCGCCAGTACAGTGGGCGGGTCCGAAACGTTTCCATCAGCCACCGATCAGCATCGACGAACTGCCGCCGATCGAAGCGGTGATCCTCTCGCACAACCATTACGATCATCTCGACTACGAAGCGGTACTCAAACTCGCCGCCAAAACCACGTACTTCCTGACCCCGCTGGGCGTGGGCGACACCCTGATCAAGTGGGGCATCGACGCCAGCAAAGTGCGCCAGTATGACTGGTGGCAGGGCACCGAAATCGCCGGTATCCGCTTCGTTGCCACACCTTCGCAGCACTTTTCCGGTCGTGGCCTCTTCGACGGCAACAGCACCTTGTGGGCGTCATGGGTAATGATCGACGCCGGCACACGAATTTTCTTCAGCGGCGACAGCGGTTACTTCGACGGCTTCAAACGCATCGGCGAACAGTACGGCCCGTTCGACCTGACCCTGATGGAAACCGGCGCCTACAACGTCGAATGGCTGCACGTGCACATGCAGCCGGAAGAAACCCTGCAAGCCCACATCGACCTCAAGGGCCGCTGGCTCTTCCCGATCCACAACGGCACCTTCGACCTGGCCATGCACGCCTGGCACGAACCTTTTGACCGCATCCTTGCGCTTGCATGGGAACGCAGTATTGCGATTACCACACCGCGGATGGGGGAGGCGTTCAACCTTGCGCATCCACAACGGGGGAGTGCGTGGTGGATGGCGGTTGAAGAGGAGGGGGAGGCGCTAGTGCAGAACGCCTGACGATTTCATCCGGTTCGCCTCGGTGCGAACCGGATGAATCAGATTCCTATTTCCTTCATTCGCCGGTGGTAATCCTCCATCGTAGCGACTGACAAATCCCTGAATTTTCCACGAAGTATCTGACTTAGTGTTTCCAAGGTGATGCCAGTAATTTGCGCCGCTTCAGATTCGTTCAGGTTGGCAGTCTTGATCAACGCGGCCATTTTCGTCGCATATCCCGATTTGATCAGCATTTCATCTGCACCCTGCAGTCCCAAATCTGCGTAGACGTTGCCCGTGCTTCTTTCGATGTCCATCCTTAGCGCTCCTTATTCGGCCATCGCAAAATCCCCACGCCCCACCGATTCCCCCGCCATACCCTGCGCCCTGACACTCCGCCCCGGTGCAAACCCCGGGAAGAACACCAATCCCTGCGCTTCAAACCGATAAGCCAGTGCCAGTCTCGCGGCGTCCGCCACGTCCTGCTGCGCTTCGAACCGCTGGATATCTGCCACCGCCACCTCGGCCTCGCGCGACAGTTGTTCAACGCTCCAGCCCAGCATGGCGCGGGCCTGGACGCAGTGGGTCGGGGTGAACTGGAAAAGGGCAATGCGTTCGAGGACGTGGTTCATCGCAAGAGAGGCCATGGTGTGCTCCGGGCTCAAAAGTGCTGATTGAAAATGTACTGTGTTTTTGTACAGTTGTTTTCGGCCGGGATCAAATGCATTTTTCGAGTTTGCCTAGTTCGTCGGCTCCAACCAGACGGACGGTGCCTGTCCCAGCACTCGCCGAAACATCGTCGAAAACGCCGCCGGGCTCTCGTAGCCGAAGTCCAAGGCAATCCGCGTCACCGCTTCCCCCGCCGCCAGCCGTGCCAGTGCCTGCACCACGCAGGCTTGCTGTCGCCACTGGCGAAAGCTGAGGCCGGTCTGCTGCCGAAACAATCTGTTAAAGGTGCGCAAGCTTATGTGTAACAGATCGGCCCAATCCTGCGGCGATTGGTGGGTATTGGGCATGTTCAGAAAGGTCTGACACAGACTGAGGAGCTTTCCTTCGGCGGGCATGGGAATGTGTAGGGCAAGGGGCGCGCTGCGTGCCAGTTCATGCAACAGCAAGTTGATCAGCATACCGTCGCGTCCGGCTTGGTCGTACATCAGTGGCACGTCCACCGCTTCCATCAGCAAATGCCGCAGCAGCGGCGACACGTTCAGCACTTGGCATTCCGGCCCCAATTCCACGTTGCCCGGTTCGATGTAGAGGCTGCGTGTGCTCACCCCGAGCATCAATACCTCGTGGGCCACACCCGGCGCAATCCACACCGCACGCTGCGGCGGCACCACCCAATTACCATTCTGAGTGCTGACTTGCATCACGCCCGTGGCGCCGTAGAGCAATTGCCCACGTCGATGCGCATGAAACGGGAGTAGGTGGCCGTGGGAATAATCGGTACCGATGGCCACGACCGGGCGAGGCGTGTCATCGAGCTGATTGATCGAAATATTGCGCATCAGGTGTGTTCCAGCGATTGGCGTAAACGCAAACATTATTGGCTGAACTGCTGAAGCCGGCCAGTGCATGCCGCTCTAATGTCGGGGGCTTTCCCCATCCGGACGCCCGCCATGTTCTACCTTCTGCTTACACTGTTCGGCTGCCTCACCGGCATCAGCGCCGTGCTCTTCGGTTTCGGCGGCGGCTTCGTCATCGTGCCGCTGCTCTATCGCGTGCTCACCGCCGGCCACGCCGCCGACGACCCCATCGCGCAATCGGCCATGCACATCGCCGTGGCCACCTCGACCTGCGTGATGATCGTCAACGCCCTGATCGCCACACGCAAACACGAACGCGCCGGCAATCTGCTCCGAGAATACCTTTGGCCATTGGGCGGGTTTATCGGTGCGGGCGCGGTCGTCGGCGCCATCGGCGCGATGTGGGTCAGCGGCGAAGTGATCCGCTACGCCTTCATCGTCTACCTGGGCGTGACCATCGTTGATTGCCTGCTGCGCCGCGGATTTCTTACACAGTCCCGAACCACAATCCCACGACGACTGACCTCGACAGAAACATCCGCTGGCGGTGTAGGAATCGGCGCCATCGCGACGTTCCTCGGCGTAGGAGGAAGCGTCATGACCGTGCCGCTGCTGCGCCGTTGCGGGCTGAGCATGTCGCAAGCGACCTCCATGGCCAATCCGCTCAGCGTGCCGGTGGCGTTGGCCGGGACGCTGACGTACATGGCGCTTGCCGGGTTTAGTCAGGCTGACTTGGGGGCGTGGTTTGTCGGGTATTTGGATCTGCTGGCGTTTGCGGTGCTGACGGTGGGGTCGCTCATCGGGATTCGATTGGCCGCGCCATGGATTGGGCGGATACCGGATCGGGTGCATGCGCGCGTGTACATCGGTTTACTTATGGTGGTGATGATCAGCATGTGCTTGAGCTGAGCGTGACGGCGCTCGATTCCAGCGCGCAAGCTCGCCATAATCCGCAGCTACTCTCGCGGGCAGTTGCTCGCTTATTCAGGGATGAAGTGATGTGTCGAGGACTGTTACGTCTTTTTACCGTTTTTTGTCTAACGGGTTCTTTTGTCTCGACGGCAGCTTGGGCCGAGACCGGCGCGCAGTTGTTCACCGGCACGTTGGGTAAATCGTCTATCGTCCTCGAAATAAACCCTCGTACCGGAGAGGGACGTTACTTTTACAAGAAGTACCGCAAGGATCTACCACTCGACGGTGCTCTGGACGGTGAAACGCTTGTGCTGGAAGAAGGCTCGCGGATGGACGACTCACGCCCGACCTTGCGTCTGCAGCCGACAACTGATGGTTGGTATGGCGAGTGGACGAGCACCGCAGGGAAAAGCCTGAAGATCAAGTTACAGCCAGCCGTTGTCCCCGATGTACCGGATGATGCCTTGCCCTTTTTCACCACACTTCACGACAAGTACCCTTACGAGTACCTGCGGCTGCAGGGCGTCACACTCAAAAAAGGCAACATCGACACCTTCATGGGCTACACGCTGCAGTGGTGGAGCGAGCCGAAGACAGGCACTTCTCTGTTTGAAGTGGTCTCGGGTTATTCCCTTGAAGAGCGTCGACGCATCAACCAACAATTGATGGCGCGTTTGTGGAGCGAGGTATTGTCGTCTTATGGATGTTCAGGCAGTTACGCGCAGTCGAGCCAACCACTGTGGATGTCGTCAACAGTGATGAGTGTTCTGATTTCATCAGATTACTTCTGCGGCGGTGCCTATCCGGATCAAAGCCAGGATGCGCTCAACTTCGACACTAAAACGGGCAGACTCCTGACCCTTGATGATGTTTTGTGGGTGGGGCAGGGCAAGCCATTGCATTTCCAACGAGAGGGCGACTTCGGCGGGGAGGCGTCCGGCTCGTCTGATTCCTGGTCTAACTACCGCAGTGAGGAACTGGCACCCTGGCTGGTCGCGCAGTTGCTGAAACTCTACCCCAGTGAAATGACCGTCACCCCCGAAGGCGAAAACGACTGCAACTACGACGAGAGTTATCCCTGGCAATTTCCCGGTTGGCACTTCACGCAACTGGGCATCAAGCTGGAGCCATCATTTCCCCACGTCGCGGCGGTCTGCGGATTCGTCGACTGGAGCGTTCTGCCGTACACAATCGTCAAACAACATCCGGGCGGGGTTGCATTGCAACTGCCTTGAGGTGGCGTTTTCTTTCATGCGCAGCCTCTCGATTCCTGACCACAACCCCGCCATAATCGCCGCGAATTTATCCGCGCCGGCCCTCAAGTGCCGGCGCGACCTCCGACTCTTTCAAGGAACGATCAATGCTCAAGGGACTGATGCGCCTGGCGCCATGCGCTGCTGTGCTGTTCTCGCTGATTCCAAGTGTCCACGCCGATGATGGCCGACGCGTGTTCACCGGCACGTTGGGCAAAATGCCGATCGTCGTAGAGCTCAATATCACGCAGCAGGACGAAGTAACCGGTCGGTACTTCTACGAAAAATACCATCGTGATTTGCCGCTCAATGGCGCGTTGCAGAACGGCACGCTGACCTTGACCGAGGGCAATAATCGCTATGGTGACGACAAGCCGCTGTCAACGTTGGAACTGGAAGAAACCGGCAGCGGCTGGCAGGGCGAATGGAGAAGTCCGCAGGGCAAGAAGCTGCCGGTGAAACTCACCGAGGCCAGACTTACCGCCCCCACCTCATCAACTTTGCCGTTCATTGCCGCTTTGCCCTACAGCGAGCCTTACGAGTATTTGCGCCTGCAGGGACTCAAACTGAAACCGGCGAAGAAAGAAAACTTCATGGGCTACGACCTGCAATGGTGGACAGAGCCTGAGACAAAGATTTCCCTGTTCAGCGTGGAGTCCGGATTGTCGAAAGATGATCAGCAACGGGTTAACCAGCAGTTGCTTGGACGCCTCTGGAATGAAGTCATCAGTTACCACGGCTGCCAGTTGCAGGGCGGCGAAAACGTCGACTTCATGCAACAGGCGCAACCGAAGATGATCTCGCCAGCCGTGGTCAGCCTGAACATCTCGACCAGCTATTACTGCGGCGGCGCGCATCCAGACTTCGGCGATTCACCGCTCAACATTGACGTCAAAACCGGCCACCCGCTGTCCCTCGAAGATGTCCTGTGGGTCGGTGAGGGCAAACCACTTTTACATGCCGAACGCGACAGCCTGGGCGACGAACCTCTGAGCAAGGACGAAAGTAACGCGCGCTATCAGTACGTAAGCAAAGAGTTGGTGCCGTGGGTGATCAAACAATTCACGGCCCTGTACCCCACAGAAATGAAGACACCGACGGGAGATGACGACTGCAACTTCCAGGATGAAAGCATCTGGGGGACTTCACCTTGGTACTTCACCGAGAAGGGCTTGTACCTCGGCGCCTACTTCGCTCGCGTGCAACGCTCTTGTGATAGACCTGACTGGTCGATCCTGCCGTACTCCCTGGTCAAACAACACCCTGGCGCCGTAAAACTGCAACTGCCCCAAGGCTAGCCATCACTCCAACCCCGGCGCTTCACGAATGATGAAGTGATCCAGGTTCTCGATATTGGCATTGAAGACCTCGAACGGTTTTTCGGGGTTCTTCTTGCCAGGCACCTGCTTCAACTCCGGCGTCACCCCATAGAAGAAACAGAACAACGCCTTGTCGCTGTCCACCGCGTGTTTGATCTCTTCCAGAAACGCCTTGCGCTTGCGGTAGTTGTCGATCAGCTTCCTGTTCAGATAAACACTGACCGGGTACGGCTTTTTCTTGCTGTCTCCGGGCTTCTTGAACCAGACCTTGTCCTCGAAATCGATACGAAAACTGGCACTGTGGAAGTCCTCGATCTTCTTGATCCGCCCCCAGTAAATCAGCCCCTTGTTGTCCGTCAGATATTCAATCTTCTTGAAGAACGAACTGTACGGCGCCGAATGCTCACCGACCTTCAACGGCATCCGCTTGAGCAAATCCTTGTCAGCGAAGTTCGAAACAAAACACTCCACCGGATGCGCAAACACACTGGTCTTGTCCGGCGCCGACTCACGACTCGCTGACTCCTTGCCACTGTCCGCCGCCGCCCGCACCGGATCATCCCGCAACACATCCGCCGCCCCCGCAGGCGCAACAGGCTTGCGCACATACTCACGCCGGGTCAGCAACAACTCCGATGGAAAGTGTTCCTCACGCCCATCATCCACCTCGCCATCCGCCGTCTCAACGCCAGATGCCGAAGCCTTCAAGCTCACATACGGACAACCCGCCACATGCTGCGTCGTGGGCAGATTCTTGAAGTGGGGCGTGCGCACGTAATTCACGTTCTTAGCGTTGAACGTACCCAACTCATTGGAAGCTTCGAACGCCGAACGACAGGCATCGTTGGGGCACTGGAAGTGTTCCTTCGCAGAGTCAAACGCCACCGTCTCATCGAAATTAAGATCGCGAACGTCATAGATCGACAACTTGTCGTCGAGGCTGAGGCAGTAGGCGAGATCGAATTTCATGGTGGGGCTCGGATCCTTGAGTGGGGGAGGGGTATTAATAGCGGGAGGTGCGTGGTGGTGCACCTAATAATTCTTTTTTGCTGCAGTGAAGTGGTCATTTTGTAGGCTTCGCTAAAGCATTCTAGAGAGAGATGTGGAACACATGTCTCACCGAACGGCTGAAGCGTTGGCTTGAGTCAGTCGTGAGAGCCTTCCGTAAGTCGTGTAGGACTTTTCTCTAGATTTGGTAATCTCTAGCCTCTGATAAGAGGATGAGTGGATGCCAGCCGTAATTGCCGAGAATGATTTGTCAAAATGGGCCGATCAAACTGGGGTCCTCTACCACTTCCCGAAGCGGTACAAGGAAATCCTTATCCAGGGAACAGAGGTTATCTACTACAAAGGGAAACTGAAAAATAAGGCTTTCTCAGCGTTACGTTTGAGTTCTGCGCCTCACTATTTTGGCTTAGCCCGCATAGGAAGGGTGTATGCAGACAGGAACAGTAAGCGAGGAGACCTGTTTGCCTCTATTGAGGATTTTCGTCAATTTGAGTTGGCAATCCCACTAAAGCTTGAGGGGGAGTACCTTGAGCAAATTCCCTCAAATCTAAAGAACAATTACTGGCGTAACGGTGTTCGGTCCATTGATCAAACCGTGTTCGACCGGATCTCATCCAATGCTGTGCTGACGCCATCGCAGGCAGATGACTTCATCCAGCCTGACGGTACGGAGGATTTTGAAACCGTAATCGTTGGTACTGAAGGTAAAAAATCTACTTATTACGGTGTGAGATACGAGCGCTGTCCCAAGCTTAGACGTCAGGCTATCGCTATTCATGGCCTTCTATGCAAAGCATGTGATTTTGACTTTGAGAAAGCCTATGGGGCGCACGCGAAGGGCTTTATTCATGTACATCACGTGAAACCCATTTCCGAATTTGAAGAGGAACAGGTTGTCGATCCAGTGACTGACCTTATTCCTCTCTGTGCAAACTGCCATGCAATTGTTCATAGAAAGCCTCAGCAATTACTGAGTGTTGAGCAATTGAAAGGGCTTCTCAATGGTCGTTGGGTTTTCGATGATTTGACCTAAGCGAATGTTTGGAAAACTGCAACGTATTTACGACCCGCCGCCACCAAGAATTAGCTTCGATCGTTCGTCGTCGCGGCTGATCATTTAACAAATAAGGCATATCCCGAAGCCGAATCCAGCCCTCATCCTGCTAATGCAGCAAACTCAAAGACATTTCCGGCCAATCCAACAAACTCAACATTGGCCGATGTGAATCCCCCGAATTCTGCGCATCGCGCAATGTCGGCACTACCTCATTGGTCAACCACTCACGCAGCAACCGATTTCCCGGTACGTAGTGATAGATCAATAGCGCATACACCCCCGATTCACTGAGCATCAGATGCTGTTCTGGTTCTCGAAAGTACTCGATCCGCATGACGCGGCGTTGATCGCTATCTAGCTTGTGGACCACCCGATCATTCAGGTGGAAGCCCATCAAACGGCCAACATCCCGGGCGGAGAACCATGGCTGATTTTCGAGTAGAAGGGCATGTAGAGAAAGGTTGTGGCGAGAGAAGACTGTTACCGAGCATGGATCAGACATATCTATGACCTCTACGTTTTGGATTTTGGAAGGGCCGGACCCCAACGTAGAGCGGACTTAAAAAATCCCAACGAGCAGAGCAGTTGTCACCGACGAATTACGCGTCTGTGTCACTGACGAAGCTTTCTACGTTGGGCGTTTCTTAGGCACCTGCTACAGAGCTTAGTAGTGCTCGCAGCAGGCTTCAATGGGAAGCGACTGTAAGTGCTGTAGGAGATTGAGCGCTGTGACTTAGGCGTAAAAAGGCTCACCGATCGCCCACAAAAAAGCCCCGATAAAATCGGGGCTTTTTGCTTTCTCGACTTGTCGACTCAGGCAGCGTTCGTCAAATCGTGCCAAGCGAGACTATCAATCCCAGCTCAACGCCCCACCAGTCTGATACTCAATAACCCGTGTCTCAAAGAAATTCTTCTCTTTCTTCAAGTCCATAATCTCGCTCATCCAAGGGAACGGGTTAGTCGTCCCTGGGTATTCCTCTTTCAAACCGATCTGCGACAAACGACGGTTCGCGATGAACTTCAGGTAGTCCTCCATCATCGCCGCGTTCATGCCCAACACCCCGCGAGGCATGGTATCCCGCGCGTATTCGATCTCCAGCTGCGTACCCTGCAGGATCATCTGGGTCGCTTCTTCCTTCATTTCGGCGTCCCACAGGTGTGGGTTTTCGATTTTGATCTGGTTGATCACGTCGATGCCGAAGTTCAGGTGCATGGATTCGTCGCGCAGGATGTATTGGAACTGCTCGGCGACGCCGGTCATTTTGTTGCGGCGGCCCATGGAGAGGATCTGGGTGAAGCCGCAGTAGAAGAAGATGCCTTCCAGCACGCAGTAGTAGGCGATCAGGTTGCGCAGCAACTCTTTGTCGGTGTCCGGGGTGCCGGTTTCGAACTTCGGATCGGAGATCGAACGGGTGTATTTCAGGCCCCAGGCGGCTTTTTTCGCGACCGATGGGATCTCGTGGTACATGTTGAAGATTTCGCCTTCATCCATGGCCAGCGATTCGATGCAGTACTGGTAGGCGTGGGTATGGATCGCTTCTTCGAAAGCCTGGCGCAGGATGTACTGGCGGCATTCCGGGTTGGTGATCAGGCGGTACACGGCCAGGACCAGGTTGTTGGCAACCAGGGAGTCGGCGGTGGAGAAGAAGCCGAGGTTGCGCATGACGATGCGGCGCTCGTCGTCGGTCAGGCCTTCCGGGTTTTTCCAGAGGGCGATGTCGGCGGTCATGTTGACTTCTTGCGGCATCCAGTGGTTTGCGCAACCGTCCAGATATTTCTGCCAGGCCCAGTCGTACTTGAATGGCACGAGTTGGTTGAGGTCGGCGCGGCAGTTGATCATGCGCTTTTCGTCAACGGCGACACGGGCGGAGGCGCCTTCGAGTTCGGCGAGGCCTTCGGCGACGTCGAGGGAGTTCAGTGCAGCCTTGGCGCGGGCCACGGCGGCCGAGTCGTCGGCGGTCACGGCGCGGGCTTCGAGCGCTGCGGCGCCGCCGGCGTTGTCGAGGCGGTCCATGTTGGCTTCGCTTGCGTGGCCGGCGTTGGCGCCTTTCACGGTTGCGACTTCACTGTCTTCTTTATCGAATTCGTCCCAGCTCAGCATGACGTGTCGTCTCCTGCGTGAGGGCTTGTGCCCGTGTGAAACCTGATGGTTTGGTTTTTCACACGGCCAAAGCCGCGTTGGATGTCGTTTTTTGCAGCGCTGCACGCAGGCAAATAAACAGAAATTTTGACGGGTTCCGAGAGCCTCTGATGGGCGCAATCAGCGTCTGGCACTGTTGCGGGGCTTCAGAATGGCTTTTGCTCCCTGTAAGGGAATATTGCTGACCCGTATGGGGCGGCATTATAGGGAAATTTTTACCGGCGTGGTGCGGCGAATCGGCTCATGGCGAGGACGAGGAAGGGGTGGATTTCGATCCGACCGAGGGATTACAGGGCTTTGCGCGGAGTCGACCCCTGCAGATTTTTTTTCGTTAAATTTTTGGCAGATGATTTTCTGTTTAAAAAATAGCCAGAAAAGCGCGTTTTTCACTATATCTAGTGTTTTGCAAGCGTTTTTCGCGGCTCCAGACACAACTGAGCCCGACCGAAGCCGGGCTGGAATCGACCCTCGATGTAGCGCTGAGCGATCCGATTCGGTGCAGTCTGATTCAGTTGGTGCAGCCGTTGCCCATGATGCTGTAGCGCAGGATGTGGCGTTGGCCCTTGGAGTCGTCGTATTCCATTTTCGCCGGTACGACTTCGCAGACATTCGGAACTTCGCTCATCGATACAACTTTGGCGATGTCCAGGTGTGTGGAGTAAGTGTATTCCTCGATGACCGGTTGTTGCTGTGCGACATCAGTCGGGCCCTCGTTTGCCATGGCGGTTGCGCACAGACTGCTGAGGGCCAGAACCAATAAAGCTTTCATTTCTAATTCACCTTTTTGAGGTCGAGTGGGGTCACGCAACCTTTTTAGGGTTGCGTGTGGAGCTTGAGTATTTGATGCGTTACTTGGAGAGCTGGATTAACGGCCTTCGTGGGGGCTGTAACGTTGTTAATCGCGGTTGCCTTGTTGGCGAGGTGAATTTTAGGGCGGTGGAACCGGGGTAAACAGAGCGGGTTTTGATAAACACTTTTGGCATATTCGGTAACAATCCATCGCACCTCCCTTGTAAGAGCTGTCGAGTGCAACGAGCCGGCGATCTTTTGATCTTGCTTTGAAGATCAAAAGATCGCAGCCTGCGGCAGCTCCTACAACCATCGTCGAATGGTTCTATGGGCCCCACCCGGCTACAACGGGGTCATACAAAAACAACTATTACACCGAGGTAGGAAAGATGAGTGCGGCTTCTCTGTATCCCGTTCGTCCCGAGGTTCTGGCAAACACGCTGACTGACGAGGCGACCTACAAAGCCATGTACCAGCAGTCGGTGGTCAACCCTGACGGCTTCTGGCGCGAGCAAGCCCAGCGTCTCGACTGGATCAAGCCTTTCACCACGGTGAAACAAACCTCGTTCGACGATCACCATGTCGACATCAAGTGGTTTGCCGACGGCACCCTGAACGTTTCCTACAACTGCCTCGACCGTCATCTGGCCGAGCGCGGCGATCAAGTGGCAATCATCTGGGAAGGCGACGATCCTTCCGAAAGCCGCAACATCACCTACCGCGAACTGCACGAGCAAGTGTGCAAACTGGCCAACGCATTGCGCGGCCAGGACGTGCACCGTGGCGACGTGGTGACCATTTACATGCCGATGATTCCCGAAGCCGTGGTCGCCATGCTGGCTTGCACCCGGATCGGCGCGATTCACTCGGTGGTGTTCGGTGGTTTCTCGCCGGAAGCGCTGGCCGGTCGCATCATCGACTGCAAATCGAAAGTGGTGATCACCGCTGACGAAGGCATCCGTGCCGGCAAGAAGATTTCCCTCAAGGCCAACGTCGACGACGCCCTGACCAACCCGGAAACCAGCAGCATCCAGAAAGTCATCGTCTGCAAGCGCACCGGTGGCGATATCAAGTGGAACCAGCATCGCGACATCTGGTACGAAGACCTGATGAAAGTCGCGGGCACCGTTTGCGCGCCGAAAGAGATGGGTGCCGAAGAAGCGCTGTTCATCCTTTATACCTCCGGCTCGACCGGCAAGCCGAAGGGCGTGCAGCACACCACCGGCGGTTATCTGCTGTATGCGGCGATGACTCACGAGCGCGTGTTCGACTACCGTCCGGGCGAAATCTACTGGTGCACCGCCGACGTCGGCTGGGTCACCGGCCACAGTTACATCGTCTACGGCCCGCTGGCCAACGGCGCGACCACCGTGCTGTTCGAAGGTGTGCCGAACTACCCGGACATCACCCGGGTGGCGAAGATCATCGACAAGCACAAGGTCAACATCCTCTACACCGCGCCGACCGCGATCCGCGCGATGATGGCTTCCGGTCAGGCCGCCGTTGAAGGCGCCGATGGCAGCAGTCTGCGCCTGCTCGGTTCGGTCGGTGAGCCGATCAACCCGGAAGCCTGGGACTGGTACTACAAGAATGTCGGCAAGTCGCGTTGCCCGATCGTCGATACCTGGTGGCAGACCGAAACCGGCGGCAACATGATGAGCCCGCTGCCAGGCGCCCACGCGCTGAAGCCAGGCTCGGCGGCGCGTCCGTTCTTTGGTGTGGTGCCGGCGTTGGTCGACAACCTTGGCAACATCATCGAGGGCGAGGCTGAAGGCAATCTGGTGATTCTCGATTCGTGGCCAGGCCAGGCCCGCACGCTGTACGGCGATCACGATCGCTTCGTCGATACCTACTTCAAGACTTTCCGTGGCATGTACTTCACCGGTGACGGCGCGCGTCGCGATGCCGACGGTTACTACTGGATCACCGGGCGCGTCGACGACGTGCTCAACGTGTCCGGCCACCGCATGGGCACGGCCGAGATCGAAAGCGCGATGGTCGCGCATCCGAAGGTTGCCGAAGCTGCAGTGGTCGGTGTGCCGCATGACATCAAGGGGCAGGGCATTTATGTCTACGTGACCTTGAAGAATGGCGAGGAGCCGACCGAGCAACTGCGTCTGGAGCTGAAGAACTGGGTGCGCAAAGAGATCGGCCCGATCGCTTCACCGGACGTGATCCAGTGGGCGCCGGGGCTGCCGAAGACTCGTTCGGGCAAGATCATGCGCCGCATTCTGCGCAAGATTGCCACGGCGGAATACGACGGGCTGGGGGATATCTCGACTCTGGCGGATCCAGGTGTGGTGCAGCATTTGATTGATACGCACAAGACGATGAATGTGGCTTAAGTCGCAGGTCTGAAAAGAAGAAAGCCCCGTCCGGTGTATGCCGGGCGGGGCTTTTTTTGTCTGTGGGTTTTGTGGTGGTTTTGCCGACCCTTCGCGAGCAAGCCCGCTCCCACAGGTTGAACCTGTTCCTTCAGGTCCAATGCGCTCAAAATTGTGGGAGCGGGCTTGCTCGCGAAGGCGATCTGTCAGACACGGCAGCAGTCAGCTGTAGGAAACCGCAACACCCCAACCAATAATTATCGACCTGCGCCGCAGGACTCTTCCGTCTGTTACCCGCCACAACCCAATGTGTAACCGCCCGCGCCAATCCGGGGCGAAGGGAAACGCTACGCCCCGTATTAGAGCCTTAAAAGCTCCGCTGAAAAATAAGACGCAACGCTGCGCTTGCCGGATTAGAAGGGTTTGCGAATAATGGGCCCGCAACTTGCAATGTGTATCGGTTCACTGCCTTTCGCTCTTGCATGAATTTGCAGGGCTGTCAATGAGCTCGAACCGCTTTCTCGGTGCATCTGTAATTAGTTGTCGCATTGAAGAAATATCGGCTTCGGGCCTCTCGTTAGAATGCCGATCACTCGCTCATCGTGGCTGACGTTGAAATCGCCTGCGGTTTCAACGGGAAATTTCCCGCCGATGCGCAACCGATTTCCGATTCACCCATTCGCATATTGGGCTGTCGCTCACTCTGCCGTTTTTGCCCTTTACCGATGGAGTCCCAAGATGAAGAAACTTGTGCTGCTTGGCGCCATGGCACTGTCCGTGCTGTCGCTGAATGCCGTCGCTGACGAAAAACCTGTGAAGATCGGCATCGAAGCGGCTTATCCTCCATTCGCCTCGAAAGCTCCGGACGGCAGCATTGTCGGTTTCGACTACGACATCGGCAACGCGCTGTGCGAAGAAATGCAGGTCAAATGTGTCTGGGTCGAGCAAGAGTTCGACGGCCTGATCCCGGCGCTGAAAGTGCGCAAGATCGACGCCATCCTGTCGTCGATGTCGATCACCGAAGATCGCAAGAAGTCGGTCGACTTCACCAACAAGTACTACAACACCCCGGCGCGTCTGGTCATGAAGGCCGGCACTCAGATCAGCGAAGGTCTGGCTGAGCTCAAGGGCAAGAACATCGGCGTGCAGCGTGGCTCGATCCACGAGCGTTTCGCCCGCGAAGTTCTGGCTCCGCTGGGCGCGGAGATCAAGCCGTACGGTTCGCAGAACGAAATCTACCTCGACGTGGCTGCCGGTCGCCTCGACGGTACCGTGGCTGATGCCACCCTGCTCGATGACGGTTTCCTGAAAACCGACGCTGGCAAAGGCTTCGCATTCGTTGGCCCGGCCTTCACCGACGTCAAATACTTCGGCGACGGCGTCGGTATCGCGGTGCGCAAGGGCGATGCCCTGAAAGACAAGATCAACACTGCCATCGCGGCCATCCGCGAAAACGGCAAATACAAAGCAATCCAGGACAAGTACTTCGCCTTCGACATCTACGGCAAGTAAGACGTCTCTGCGACAAGTCCGAAATGGCGCAAGCAACAGAATCTCTGCGGTTTGCGCCATTTTTTCATCCCAACTTTCGAGGACCTGAATCATGTTGAAAGGCTACGGGGCTGTCATCCTCGATGGCGCATGGCTGACGCTTCAGCTCGCCTTGTCGTCCATGGCTCTGGCCATCGTTCTCGGGCTGATCGGTGTCGCGTTGCGCCTGTCGCCGGTGCGCTGGCTGGCGTGGCTGGGCGACCTGTATTCAACAGTGATCCGCGGCATTCCCGACCTGGTGCTGATCCTGCTGATCTTCTACGGCGGCCAGGACCTGCTCAACCGCGTGGCGCCGATGCTCGGCTATGACGACTACATCGACCTGAACCCGCTGGCCGCCGGTATCGGCACCCTCGGTTTCATCTTCGGTGCGTACCTTTCGGAGACTTTTCGGGGTGCGTTCATGGCGATCCCCAAAGGCCAGGCCGAAGCGGGCATGGCGTACGGCATGAGCAGTTTTCAGGTGTTTTTCCGGGTGATGGTGCCGCAGATGATTCGTCTGGCGATTCCCGGCTTCACCAACAACTGGCTGGTACTGACCAAGGCCACCGCGCTGATTTCCGTGGTCGGTCTGCAAGACATGATGTTCAAGGCCAAGCAGGCGGCGGATGCCACGCGCGAGCCTTTTACCTTCTTCCTCGCAGTGGCGGCGATGTATCTGGTGATCACCAGTGTTTCGTTGCTGGCATTGCGTCACCTTGAGAAGCGCTACTCGGTAGGCGTAAGGGCGGCTGATCTATGATCTTCGACTACAACGTCATTTGGGAGGCGCTGCCGCTGTACTTCGGCGGCCTGCTGACCACCCTCAAACTGCTCGCGCTGTCGCTGTTCTTCGGCTTACTCGCGGCGTTGCCGCTGGGGCTGATGCGCGTCTCGAAAAACCCGATCGTCAACGGCGCGGCGTGGCTGTACACCTACGTGATTCGTGGCACGCCGATGCTGGTTCAACTGTTCCTGATCTACTACGGTCTGGCCCAGTTCGAGGCGGTGCGCGAAAGCTTCCTGTGGCCGTGGCTGTCGAGCGCAACGTTCTGTGCGTGCCTGGCGTTTGCGGTCAACACCAGTGCCTACACCGCAGAAATCATCGCCGGCAGCCTCAAGGCCACGCCGAACGGGGAGATCGAAGCGGCCAAGGCCATGGGCATGTCGCGCTTCAAACTGTACAAGCGCATTCTGCTGCCGTCGGCCCTGCGCCGCGCGCTGCCGCAGTACAGCAACGAAGTGATCATGATGCTGCAGACCACCAGTCTGGCGTCGATCGTGACCCTGATCGACATCACCGGCGCAGCGCGTACGGTCAACGCGCAGTTCTACCTGCCGTTCGAGGCGTACATCACCGCTGGCGTGTTCTACCTGTGCCTGACCTTCATTCTGGTCAAGCTGTTCAAACTGGCTGAGCGTCGCTGGTTGAGCTACCTCGCGCCACGGAAGCACTGATATGCAACGCATCGATCACGTATTGCCCTGGAGCCACTTGGGCTGCGAGCGCAAGGTTTCGGTTTTCCGTTTTGGCGAAGGCGAGCGCAAGGCCTACATTCAGGCCAGCCTGCACGCCGATGAGTTGCCGGGCATGCGCACCGCCTGGGAGCTGAAAAAGCGCCTCGGCGCACTTGAAGCCCGTGGCTTGCTCAACGGTGTGATCGAACTGGTGCCGGTGGCCAATCCGCTGGGGCTGGGGCAATTGCTGCAAGGCAATTTCCAGGGCCGTTTCGAGGCCGGCAGCGGCAAGAATTTCAACCGTGACTTCGTCGAGCTCAGCGCGCCGGTCGCGGCGGCGCTGGGTGACAAGCTCGGTGATGATCCGCATGCCAATGTGCGGCTGATCCGTCAGGCGATGGCCGATCACCTGGCCGCTTTGCCTGAGGCGAGCAGCCAGCTGCAAGGCATGCAGCGCGTATTGCTCAGCCATGCCTGCACTGCCGACGTGGTGCTCGATTTGCATTGCGACGCCGAAGCCGCGCTGCACATGTATGCGTTGCCGCAGCACTGGCCGCAGTGGCGTTCGCTGTCGGCTCATCTGAACGTCAAGGTGGGCTTGCTCGCGGAAGATTCCGGTGGCAGCTCGTTCGACGAGGCGTGCTCGTTGCCGTGGCTGCGTCTGTCGCGGCAGTTCCCTGATGCGCAGATTCCGTTGGCATGCCTGGCAACGACCATCGAGCTGGGCGGCCAAGCGGATACCGGTCGCGCTGAAGCAGAGGCTTACGCTGAAGGCATTCTGGCGTTCCTTGCCGAGCAAGGTTTGATCACCGGCGAGTGGCCGAACCCGGCGCACGAAGCCTGTGAAGGCATGCCTTTCGAAGGCACCCAATTGTTGTTCGCGCCGCATCCCGGTGTGGTGAGTTTTTCACGCAAGCCCGGCGAGTGGGTCGAGGCGGGCGACGAGATTTTTGAAGTGATTGATCCTCTGTCCGATCGGGTCAGCACGGTATGTGCTGGTACCTCCGGGGTGCTGTTTGCCATTGAACGGCTGCGCTATGCCCAACCCGGTTTCTGGCTGGCCAAGGTGGCGGGGCGCGAAGCGCTGCGTCACGGGCGCTTGCTCAACGACTGACTGACTGTTTTTGTGAGAACCGACCGCATGTACAAACTTGAAGTCCAAGACCTGCATAAACGCTATGGCAGTCACGAAGTGCTCAAGGGCGTGTCCCTGAAAGCCGCCGCCGGCGATGTGATCAGCATCATCGGCTCCAGTGGCTCCGGCAAAAGTACTTTCCTGCGCTGCATCAACCTGCTCGAGCAGCCGCATGCCGGCAAGATCCTGCTCAACAACGAAGAGCTGAAACTGGTCGCCAACAAGGACGGCGCGCTGAAAGCCGCTGATCCGAAGCAGCTGCAGCGCATGCGTTCGCGCCTGTCGATGGTGTTCCAGCATTTCAACCTGTGGTCGCACATGACCGCGCTGGAAAACATCATGGAAGCGCCGGTGCATGTGCTTGGCGTGCCCAAGGCCGA
Organism: Pseudomonas sp. TSRC2-2; assembly: GCF_049897785.1. Taxonomy (NCBI): domain Bacteria; kingdom Pseudomonadati; phylum Pseudomonadota; class Gammaproteobacteria; order Pseudomonadales; family Pseudomonadaceae; genus Pseudomonas; species Pseudomonas sp. TSRC2-2. The sequence continues at coordinate 158,985 of NZ_JAFCWZ010000005.1, read as the reverse complement.
AGCCCGCGAGAAAGCCGAGCACTACCTGAACAAGGTTGGCGTGGCCCATCGCAAAGACGCGTTCCCGGGGCACATGTCCGGTGGCGAGCAGCAGCGTGTGGCGATTGCCCGTGCGCTGGCGATGGAACCGGAAGTGATGCTGTTCGACGAGCCAACCTCGGCCCTCGACCCGGAGCTGGTCGGCGACGTGCTGAAAGTCATGCAGGCGCTGGCGCAGGAAGGCCGCACCATGGTTGTGGTGACTCACGAAATGGGTTTCGCCCGTGAAGTGTCGAATCAGTTGGTGTTCCTGCATAAAGGCGTCGTCGAAGAAAGCGGCAACCCGCGCGAAGTGCTGGTCAACCCGCAGTCCGAGCGCTTGCAGCAGTTCCTGTCCGGTAGCCTGAAATAAATCAGGGCTGCCGTTGTGCACCAGATTAGGTCATGCTTCGCGACCTGAGAATTGGCCCGAATCTCCTGTGGGAGCAGGCTTGCTCGCGAAGGCGGTGTGTCAGTCAACATTATTGCTGTCTGAACCACCGCATTCGCGAGCAAGCCCGCTCCCACAATGGATCTGCGACATTTTCGATTAGGGGCTAGCATTGGCCCATGCCTTCATCACCGTTGTTCGTTTCGGATTGCCCGCCCATGACTGCCCATCGAATTGGTTTCCTGATTTGGCCCAGCACTAAAGCGTTGACGCTGGCGCTGGCGGAGGAGGCCTTGCGTGTTGCGCAGCGCGTGCACCCGGACGTGGTTTACGAACTGACGTTCTTGCAGGCCGAGCCGCCAGTCGAAGGTGCCTGGCAATTGCCCGGCGAGCCCTGGGTCGGCAAGCTTGAAAACTTCCAGAAACTGTTCCTGCTCGCTGACGAGCCGCCAATCACCCTGGCCCCAGCACTGAGCAGTGCGCTCAAGCAAGTGGTGCGTGCCGGTTGCGTAATCGGTGGTCTCTCGGCCGGTGTTTATCCATTGGCCCAGCTCGGCTTGCTCGACGGTTATCGCGCCGCCGTCCACTGGCGCTGGCAGGACGATTTCGCCGAGCGCTTCCCGAAAGTCATTGCCACCAGCCATCTGTTCGACTGGGATCGCGATCGCCTGACGGCGTGCGGTGGCATGTCGGTCCTCGATCTGCTGCTGGCAGTACTGGCCCGGGATCACGGCGCCGAATTGGCCGGTGCGGTTTCCGAAGAGCTGGTGGTCGAGCGTATCCGCGAGGGCGGTGAGCGTCAGCGTATTCCCTTGCAGAATCGCCTCGGCTCCAGTCACCCGAAGCTCACCCAGGCGGTGCTGCTGATGGAAGCCAACATCGAAGAACCACTGACCACCGACGAAATCGCCCAACACGTGTGCGTATCCCGCCGGCAGCTGGAGCGAATCTTCAAGCAATACCTCAACCGCGTGCCGAGCCAGTACTATCTGGAATTGCGCCTGAACAAGGCCCGGCAGATGTTGATGCAGACCAGCAAGTCGATCATTCAGATCGGCCTGTCCTGTGGCTTCTCCTCGGGGCCACATTTCTCCAGTGCCTATCGCAACTTCTTCGGTGCCACGCCGCGGGAAGATCGCAACCAGCGGCGCAGCAGCAGCCCGTTCGAATTGTCATCAGTACCGCCAGAGCGCGGCTGACCGTGACTCAGCTATGGCCGGTAGGCGGGAGCTCCTCGCCATCGGAAAAGTCCGAATCCACGACGTCGTCCAGTTCAACCATGCCCGGGCCATGCGGTATCCGCGCCTCGATATCGTGTTCGGCAAGCGCCGCGTTGTAGCGGTCCAGGCGCTGCTGACTTTCCCGGGTCAATGGATTTGCAGTGAAATCGTACTCGGTCAATCTCATGTCCGGACGGGAAGGAAATCCTGAAGGCAATTGCTGGATTCTGTTATTGCTCAGGTCGGCCTTTCGTAACCTTGTGAGCCTGAACAAACCCGCAGGCGCCCGGGTCAGGCCGGCGTTGCGCAGGTTCAGCATCTGCAGATCGGGAAAGTGGGTCATGTCAGGCGCTGTCCAGAGTCGGTGGTTGTTACTCAGATCCAGCGTGCCGAGATTTTTCAGGGCCGCGAACGCTTCGGCGGTTTGTGGCGTGATGATGATCTGGCAGCCCGACAGGCTCAGGCTGCTCAGCGTTTCGAGGCGAAAAATTGCCGGCGGAATGCGCCGTAAAGGGTAATCGCGGATATCCAGCGCCCTGAGTCGGGGAAACAGCGCCAGCAAGCCATCGACTGGAGGGGGCATGTCCGCTGTGCTGGTCAGCCGCAACTGATCGATGTAGTCGAAACGCCCGGTCAGTGGCGGCAACTCGCCCGTGAAGGACAGATCGCACACGAATTCACCATCCAGAGCGTTGACCGGATAGTGCCGAAGGCGTTTTTCCAGATTGTCCCTGAAGCGCCGGCGCCGATTGATTGGCGTGGATCCCGTTTCGCTTGCCGGCGCTCCCCGCATGACCGAGTCATCCGGCGTCGAGTTCGCCCAGATTTCAAGACTGTTAAGCAACGTGCTGAGCTCGGTTTGTCGACGCAGCAGCTCGGTGCGTCCGTCCGCCAATGTCCCCGGCAGACGATAGATCAGGTCATTGGCGTCGAATCCGGTCAAGCGGGGATATAGCGTTTGGATCAATTCAATGTCGGTCTCTTCGGCCCAGACGCCGAAATTGTCTCCTTTCAACAAATAGCAGGCCTTTATCTGTTCCCGCGAGGTCGCAGACAACGGGTTGGAGCCCACGTCCACGCCACGGTTGGCATAAGCCGTCAGTTGGTTGGGCAATTCGATGATGTTGTTGTCGCTCAGCAGTGCTGTCTGCAGGTGCGGGAGTTGTTCCAGCCCAACGGGAACTCGATCTATTCCTGTACGGATCAGGTCGATGAACGCCAGGTTCCCGAGCGTCGAGACATCGGGTGTCTGGCCCAGGGGATTGTTGAAAAGATCCAGCGACGTCAGCCGGCTCAGCGTCGCCAGGGTGGATTGTCCGGCAGCATCGAGAGTGATATTGCAACGGCTCATCATGAGCGTTTCCAGCGCTGGCATGCGTTCCAGAGCGTTAGGGATTCGGCCCAGGGCGAACCCCGGCAGTTCCAGTCCCTCCAGTCCGGTGAAGCAATCGAGGAAGCCATCGGGAATAGTCGAGTCTGGATTGCCTTGAATCTCCAGGTGGGTTATCTGGCTGAAGTCAGCGGTAAGCTTTGGCAGCTCGCCGGCGAATGTAGCCTTGGCCTGAAAGATCTCCGCACGCAGATCTGGCACATCGATACGACTGTCGCGCCACAGTGCTTCAAGTTTGTCCCGGAACTGGGTACGGGCCTCAAGTTGTGCGGCGCGTTGTTCAGCATCCCAAAGTTGACCGGATGTCGGCTCATGGCTCGGCACACGATCTTGCCAGGTATCGAGTTCACTGAGCAGCCGGGTCAGTTCGGATTCCCAGCTCATCAGTTGCGCCGTGCCTGCCTGCAACGTGCCGGGCAGGCCATAGATCATGTCGCTGGCCATGTAATCGGTCAGGCGCGGGAACACTCTAAGTGCCATCGCTACGTCGTTTGCGGCGGGCATAACTCCGAAGTTGCGATAGTGCCGGGCATAGTAAGTCTTGATCCGCTCACGAGCCGCCAGAGACAACGGATTACCGGCCAGACGCACACCCTCTGCACGATTGGGATCGAGGCCGAAGAACGCTTCCGGCAACTGGCTGATGGCGTTTTCGTTCAGGTTCAGAATCCGCAGTGCAGGGTGTGCGGCGATGCCGTCAGGCAGGGACGTCAGACCGCTGTTGAGCAGGGAGACGTCTTGCAGCGTCGGCAACGTCTGTAGATCGGGTGCCGCGGTCAATGGATTGTTGCTCAGGTCCAGGCGCGTGAGGGCGGGCAGCGACTTGAGCACATCATTTGCCGCAGTGGTCCAGGTCACGGCGCAGCCGTTGAGGCGCAGTTTCCTGAGGTTGCGCAGGCTCGCGATGAAGGCAGGAATTTCATTCAGCGCAAAATCCTTCATCTGCAAAGTCTGGAGTTCGGGGAACAACGCCACGAACGTCTCGATGCCATCGATCGCTGCGTTGCCGCTCAGCTTCAGGCTTGCGACATGACTGAAGTCAACGGTCAGGCGAGGCAATGAGCCCACGAACGACAGGTCTGCGGCAAATGATGTGCTGCGCTGGCCGGTCTCGCTGGATGTCTGACGCCAGAAAGCTTCGAGGTTTTGCTTGAATGCCGACCGAGCCGAGCGCTGTTGCGCGCGCTCGTTCTCGGACAGCGCTCGCCCTGTGGTCGGGTGCGTGGACGGGATTTGCGATACCCAGCGGTCGAGATCGAGCTGCATCTGCGCCAGCTCCGCTTGCCAGCGCAGCAGTTGCGCGCGGCTGTCGGTCAGGTTGCCGGGCAGGTCGTAGACCCTGTCGCTGGCCTCTTGCTCATCCAGCTCCGGGAACAACTCCCTGGCCAGACTTACGTCCTCGTCGACGGCCCTGACGTCGAAGTCCTGCCGATGGGTGCGGTAGTAGGCTTTGATTTTGTCGCGCGTTGTGGCCGATAACGGGTTGTCGGAAAAGTACAGGCCGTCACTGCGTTCTGCAGACAGGTCGAATATGGCGTCGGGCAAGTCCGTGATGTGGTTGCCGGTCAGCACCACAGTTCGCAATTCGGGACGGCCTGTCAGTCCTTGTGGAACAACGGTGAGGCCGCTGTTGGACAGGTCGATGAACGTGAGCGCAGGGAATAGGTTCAGATCGGGGAAAGTCCCCAGTGGATTGCTGCTCAGATTCAGTGTCTGCAGCGTGTTCAGCGAAACCAGTGCAGCCTGATTTTCCGGCGTCATGACCACGCCGCAGTTGTTCAGTTTCAGGTCGGTCAGCCGGGACAAACCTGGCCCGGGAAGGGCGTCGGTAGTCAGATCAAAGCCATTGAGGCTCAGTGAGTTCAGATTCGCGAATGACTCCACGAAGGGCAAGCTTGCCGAAACATGCGCGTTGCCGGTCAGTTCCAGTCGCGACACATGCGCGAAATTGGCGCTCGGAACAGGCATGTCGCCACTGAACTCAGCGGTAGCTTCAAATATTCCACTATGGCCGAATGAGTCCCGGCTGCGCCAGAAGCGTTCAAGTTGTTGTGCGAAAGAGCGTCGGGCGTTGAGTTCACGCGTCTGTTCGGCTTGAGACAGGCGTTCCCCTGTCTCGAGGTGGGATGTGGCAGCCTGGTTGATCCACTGACTGAGCTCCAGATTCAACTGCTGAATCTCGGTTTCCCAGCGCGTCAACTGGCCGCGGCCTTCAGCCAGTGTTCCGGGCAGGCGGTACAGCACGTCCGTGGCTTGCGCCTCGTCGAGGGCTGGAAACAACGCGGTGGTGCGCTGCAGGTCGGCCTGCTCGGGACGGATGCCGAAATGCCTGCCAGTAGCGTCATGGAAGCGTTTCACGTCTTCGCGTGCGACGGGCGTCAGCGGGTTGTCGGCGAAGGTGAATCCATCACTCAGGGAGGCGGGCAGCTTCAAGAACGCTTCGGGTATGGCGGTGAGGCGATTGCCGTCGAACTCGCCGGAGATCAGTCGTGGATGATAAAGCAGGTTTTCGGGCAGGCTGTAGATGCCGGTCCTGGACAGGTTGACGTAACGCAGCGAAGGCATTGTGTGCAGGTCGGGTGCCAAACCCAGGGGATTGCCCTGCAGATCGAGAATCGTGAGCTGTGGCATGGAGGCCAGGACCGATTGCGTCGTTATCGTCAGGCTCAGTCCACAGTTGCGCATTCGCAGTTCGCGCAGCGATGCCATTGACGTCAGTACCTGTGGCAGGGCCGGTAATTTCAGGTTTTCGGCCTCCAGCATCTGTAACTGTGGAAAGTGCTGAAGAAAGCTTTCCAGAGAGCCTGGCGTGGCGCTGCCATCAAGGGTCAGCGCGGTGATATGGCTGAGATCGGCCGACAGCGTCGGCAAGTCGCCGATGATCGGGTGTACAAGCCGCAGCGCGTGACCGGTTGCCTGCCCGTATTCATTGATCCCGGTAGGGTATTCGCGGCGCCAGCCCCTGAGGATTTCCTCCCTGAGCAAACGTCGGTTCTGAATTTCTGCGCGCATGTCCAGCGAGGTCAGCGCAACACCGGTATCGGGATGCCTGGCGGGCGGATCGTTGGCCCAGATGTGCAAATCGTTTTGCAGTTGCAGGTAATCATTTTGCAGGCGCTGAATCTCCACACGCGCACCGGAAGGACTGGCGCGGATGTCTTGGGCCAGCGCGCGGATTTGCAGTTCTGCCATCCTGGGGTAGAGCGCGCGAAGATCCTGCTCGTGGGAGCGTGCAGTGTTGTTCAGGCTTTCAGCGCGATCAATCTGCGGATAACCATCGCTGCCCAGGAGCCGTAACGTGTCCAGAGCCGGAGGTGCGATGGGCGTTTCGTGCAGCACGACGCGCAGCTCGTCACGTGCCAGCGTGCGTTCGCCAATGGCAGTCTTCAGCGTCTGGCCCTGGCCAATCCCGATGTTGAGGCTGGCGCGTTCACTGTCGGGCAGCGCGTACAGCACGCTGGAATAGAAATCGCTGAGCGAGCGCAGTTCCTGGCCTCGGTCATCGAAGGCTTGATAGTGCTGATCATCGCTGCGCACCAAGACCTTTTTTTCCGGCGCGTCTTCGCGACCAATGCTGTCGACGACCGGCCCTTCGTAGCGACCATCGCGGATTTCGATCCGCACATCGCCGCTCCAGCCCGGCAGCAATTTCAGGCTGTGCAGTGCCAGCGAGTCGGAGTCGGGGTTATTCACCGAGCCGAGTTCGAGCCCTTCATAGGCACGGGACAGGCGTACTTCCTGACTGGCCAGTTGCATCAGTTCCTGCTGGCGCGGTGGCAGGTACCCCTCGTTGATTTGCAGCAGTTCGTTGCCGGTGGCGGTTTCGAGCAGTTCGCGGCTGACGCTCGCCGGCAGGTCGGGATTGTGGGCCTTGAGCTGTTGCGCCAGCGGATCATCGGTTTGCTGCAGCGCTTGATAGCGTGCTTCGAACAGTGCGCCCTGGTGGGTTCTGGCGAGGCCGGCCAGTTGCTTGCGCAGGTTCTGGCTACGGATGTCCAGCGGCGGCGTTGCGGTGAAGGGCTCGGCGAGCAGCGCCTTGATTTGCGCTTCGTCGAGGAGCGATAGCAAGGTCTTGAGCAGGTCGCCGTCGATCAACTGGTCCTGGCGCAGCTCGGTCAGGGGCAGGCTTGTGTCAGCGCTCGACTGCCAGAGCAGCTCGCCGTTGCGATCGATCAGGCGCAGGCGCTGGTTGTTCGGCCAGCGGCCACGTTCGCTGAGCAATTGCAATTGCGTGACCTGATCGGCGCGCAGAAATTCTTCGCTGATATCGCTGTCGAGCTGATCGATAAAACGCTGCACCTGTTGATCAATCGTGAAGCGCTGGATGCTGTCGGCCAGCAGTGGCGGGGTTTTTTCCTGATTGACATGCATCTTGCGCAAGGCACCTTCGCTGCTGCCGCTGACCTGAAGAAGGGTTTCGCGCTCGGCCGGGGTAAAGGTTTCTACCGCAGGGCCGATGCGCCGCAACGCGGTTTCGCCGTCCCACTCCATCGGTTGTTCGAGCTCGGTGTGCCAGGCACCGTCGCCGTTGTGGCGCACCACAGGCTGGTACGCGTCGGGGCGGGTCGGGTGTTCGATACGGTACTGGCCGGGCACCTCATGTTCCTTGACCGAGAAGTGCGCTTCTTCGAGGGGTAACAGCTGCTTGCCCTGATGCTCGAACAGGCCTCGTTCATCGGGTCGCGAACCGGCTTGCGGTCGAGCGGGATGTTGGTAGCGTTCCAGGTCAGGCTCCCAGTAGCGGGTTGCGCCGTTGGCCAGTTTCACCGGTTTGAAACGGTCGATAAATGCCACGACTTCCTTGGGCAGGACCTTGCGAAACTCGGTTGCCGCAATCGCTCCGCCCACGGCAAACATGCCCAGCTGGATCATCGATTCAACGGTGCCCATCAAATGCCCGAACGCTTCGGTGTTACGCCCCTGACCCCATTCGACGATGCCCTCGAACGCTTCGTCGAGCATCTGATAAGCCATGTACGCCATCATCGCTTCGCCCAGCACCGGCACAAACGGCGCGACGATCAGCGCGGCGGTCTGGGCAATGGTGGAAATGATCTCGACCACTGAATCCCAGAATGCCCAGCGCGCCTTTTGATCGACGACAGCGGTGGGCACGGCAATGCTTCGCGCGTCGTTGAAGACCTTGTTCAGTTTCGCCTGATGCAGATGCTGCCAGACGTCTTCATGGAAGGGCACCAGCGCCGTCTGCAGATCGGGCCGCTCCACCGGCGCTTCGCGCCACGCCGGCAGGGAACTGCCGGGTTCGTGCGGGTGCCACTTGATTTCGCTGAGGCGGCTGTTGAGGGTGCTGAAGAAGAACCCGCGTTGCTCGTGATTGACGAAACGGCTGAAGAAACGCTGATAGTCCTTTGAGCGCAGCTGGCGCGTCAGTTCAACGATCATTTCCAGCGGCGAGGTGTACTCCTTGAACGGATGTTCGGGGTCATCCGGGACATACGCCACGACCCGCGCATTGTTTTGTGAGAGGTACAGGTCCGGGGCGAACACGACGATGCCGGTCAGCGGCGCGCAAAGCATGCTCACGTCATGACAGAGCAAAGGCGCGCCGTTTACATAGAGGCCTTTCATGCCATCGAGCAAGGCCTCGACCAGGCGCACGGCACTCTCCGAGACATCGCGGTTCATCCGCGCCCACTGCAGCGCAGCTTTCATAGCGGTTTTCTGGCTGGCGTCGAGTTTGTTGCGCAACACCGTGGCGACCAACGAATCGGAATAACCGAGGTTGTCTTCCAGGCTGGCTTTGTATTTCGCGCCGATGTCCAGCCGCCGGCACAGCTGGGTGAAGGCGGGGACGCTGAGTCGGGCTTTGATCGCGGGCAGGGTTTCGAATTGCCCGGTCAGCGTCGGCGCCGTGGTGAATGTCGATTCAGCTTCGAACGCGTTGTCTTGGGTTTCCCGATCTTCGAAGTTATGCAGCGCCGCCTCCAGCAGGGAAACGCTCCAGACGCGTGCGCCGGTCTTGATCGGAAACAGCGCAGTCGTCGCCGGGATGTACAGGCGCACGAAGGTGTTTCTGACATCCACGTCCAGATCGAAGCAGCTTTTGAGTTCGGCCTTGAGCAAGGGCTCGGCGAAGGCGGCGGCGTCCTGCAGATGTTCCAGGCTTTTATCGACTTGGCTCTGTGCATCGATATGCGCGCCAGCGAGGGTTTTCATCAGCGCGTGCTGTTCGGCGGGTGCCGACTTGAGCGCTTGGGGCAGCAGCGGGACGCTGTTCTTCAGTGCTTCGCGCCGGGTGGCTGAGGTGTTGCCCAGCCACTGCGGGATCGCCTCTTTGAGCGGTTGATAATGTTCATCCGCATGTTGCGCGTTGTTTGTGTCAGCAGCGGTGACGGATGGGTGTGCTTGCGACAAATGCATGGCCATTCCTTGGCGTCGGTAAGAACCCCCAGCAAACCAGCAGGACGCGCCCTTCGTGCGGTACATATTTATGCCTCTGGCGCGAGGCTGACTTGCTATCCTGCGCGGCCTGCCGCAAATCGGCCGCGCCCGGTAAACTGCGCCTTTGCGACGCTATATGTCGCATTGCCGTAAACCCGGGAAAATCCGGGGTTTGCGCTATAAGAAGTTGTCGCTTGGCGACAAGGCCGGGCACCAAACTGTCCTTACAATCCCCCCAATCGCTCGCCAGTTTCCGGCGAGTGTTCCTTTTCAGGAGACTCCGATGTCCGTTGAGCACGCTGCGGTACAACGCGCCGATTTCGACCAGGTAATGGTTCCCAACTACGCGCCTGCCGCTTTCATTCCGGTGCGTGGCGCCGGTTCCCGGGTCTGGGATCAGGCCGGCCGCGAGCTGATCGACTTCGCCGGCGGGATTGCCGTCAACGTATTGGGCCACGCGCACCCGGCGCTGGTCGGTGCCTTGACCGAGCAGGCCAACAAGCTGTGGCATGTGTCCAACGTCTTCACCAACGAGCCGGCGCTGCGCCTGGCGCACAAGCTGATCGACGCCACGTTCGCCGAGCGTGCGTTCTTCTGCAACTCCGGCGCTGAAGCCAACGAGGCCGCGTTCAAGCTGGCCCGTCGCGTCGCGTTCGACCGCTTCGGCAGCGAGAAGTACGAAATCATCGCCGCGCTGAACAGCTTCCATGGCCGTACCCTGTTCACTGTCAACGTCGGTGGCCAGTCGAAGTACTCCGACGGTTTCGGCCCGAAAATCACCGGCATCACCCACGTTCCCTACAACGATCTGGCCGCGCTGAAAGCGGCAGTGTCCGACAAGACCTGCGCGGTCGTGCTCGAACCGATTCAGGGCGAGGGCGGCGTGCTGCCGGCCGAACTGGCTTACCTGCAAGGCGCCCGTGAATTGTGCGACGCGCACAACGCGCTGCTGGTGTTCGACGAAGTGCAGACCGGCATGGGCCGCAGCGGCAAGCTGTTCGCCTACCAGCATTACGGCGTGACCCCGGACATCCTCACCAGCGCCAAGAGCCTGGGCGGCGGTTTCCCGATTGCGGCGATGCTGACCACCGAAGCACTGGCCAAACATCTGGTGGTCGGTACTCACGGCACCACGTATGGCGGCAACCCGCTGGCCTGCGCCGTCGCCGAAGCGGTGATCGACGTGATCAACACCCCGGAAGTGTTGAGCGGCGTCAACGCCAAGCACGACAAGTTCAAATCGCGCCTGGAGCAGATCGGCGCCAAATACGGCCTGTTCACTCAGGTGCGTGGCCTCGGTCTACTGATCGGTTGCGTGCTTAACGACGCCTGGAAAGGCAAGGCCAAGGACATCTTCAACGCCGCCGAACAGGAAGGCCTGATGATTCTCCAGGCTGGCCCGGACGTGATCCGTTTCGCCCCGAGCCTGGTGGTTGAAGACGCCGATATCGATGCCGGTCTGGACCGCTTCGAACGTGCCGCGGCGAAGTTGACGCAAGCCTGATGAACCTTTCGGCGCCTGGAGATTTCAGGCGTCGATCAAATTTGCAAAGCCGGGCTGGATCAAATGTGAGAGCGGGCTTGCTCGCGAAAGCGGTGGGTCAGACAGCGAAAATGTCGACTGATACAACGCTTTCGCGAGCAAGCCCGCTCCCACACTGAGCGCTGTTCAAACAGTCAGAGCCCGGTTTTTTTCTGTGATTTTTATGAGAGAAAGGAGTGACACCATGCTGGTGATGCGCCCCGCGCAAATGGCTGATCTGGGCGAGGTACAGCGTCTGGCTGCGGACAGCCCGATTGGTGTCACTTCCTTGCCGGATGACGTGGAACGTCTGAGCGACAAGATCGCCGCGAGCGAAGCGTCGTTCGCCGCCGAAGTGAGCTTCAACGGTGAAGAAAGCTATTTCTTCGTCCTCGAAGATTCCGCCACCGGCAAACTGGTCGGCTGCTCGGCCATCGTCGCTTCCGCCGGTTACTCTGAGCCGTTCTACAGCTTCCGTAACGAGACCTTCGTTCACGCTTCCCGCGAGCTGAAGATCCACAACAAGATCCACGTGCTTTCGCAGTGCCACGACCTGACCGGCAACAGCCTGCTGACCAGTTTCTACGTGCAGCGCGAGCTGGTCGGATCGCCCTGGGCCGAGCTCAATTCCCGTGGTCGTCTGCTGTTCGTGGCCAGCCACCCGGAGCGTTTCGCCGACTCGGTGGTGACCGAGATCGTCGGCTACAGCGACGAGAATGGCGATTCGCCGTTCTGGGATGCGATCGGGCGCAACTTCTTCGACCTCAACTACGCCGAAGCCGAGCGCCTTTGCGGGCTGAAGAGCCGCACCTTCCTCGCCGAGCTGATGCCGCATTACCCGATCTACGTGCCGCTGCTGCCCGACTCCGCGCAAGAAGCGATGGGCCAGGTGCACCCGCGTGCGCAGATCACTTTCGACATCCTGATGCGCGAAGGCTTCGAGACCGATCACTACATCGACATCTTCGACGGCGGCCCGACCCTGCATGCACGCGTGTCGGGGATCCGTTCGATCGCCCAGAGCCGCGTGGTGCCGGTGAAGATCGGTGAGCCGGTCAAAGGCGCCGGGCGTCAGTATCTGGTGGCCAACGCGCAGTTGCAGGATTACCGCGCGGTGTTGCTCGAGCTGGATTACGCGCCGGGCAAACCGGTGACGCTGGATCTGGAAGCGGCCGAAGCCCTGGGCGTCGGTGAAGGTGCCAGCGTGCGCCTGGTGGCGGTTTAACGCCTTAGCGAGTTTCACGGGTGGCGCGAGCGACCCGTTTGAGGAGATAGCATGATTGTTCGTCCCGTACGCAGCAGCGATTTATCCGCGCTGATCGACCTGGCCCGCAGCACCGGCACCGGCCTCACCACCTTGCCGGCCAACGAAGAACGTCTGGCCCATCGGGTCGGCTGGGCCGAGAAGACTTTTCGCGGCGAAGCCGGGCGTGGCGATGCGGACTACCTGTTCGTGCTCGAAGACGACGACGGCCGTGTGGTGGGCATTTCCGCCATCGCTGGCGCGGTCGGTCTGCGTGAGCCGTGGTACAACTTCCGCGTCGGCCTGACCGTCAGCGCCTCGCAGGAATTGAACATCTATCGTGAGATTCCGACGCTGTTTCTGGCCAACGACCTGACCGGCAACTCGGAGCTGTGCTCGCTGTTCCTGCACGCCAATTACCGCAGCGGTCTCAACGGCCGGATGCTGTCCAAGGCGCGCATGCTGTTCATCGCCGAGTTTCCGGAGCTGTTCGGTAACAAGATCATCGCCGAGATGCGTGGCGTGTCCGATGACGCCGGGCGCTCGCCGTTCTGGGAAAGCCTCGGCCGGCATTTCTTCAAGATGGAATTCAGCCAGGCCGATTACCTGACCGGCGTCGGCAACAAGGCATTCATCGCCGAACTGATGCCAAAATTCCCGCTATACACCTGCTTCCTCTCGCCGGATGCGCGCAATGTCATCGGCCAGGTTCACCCGGACACCGAGCCGGCACTGGCGATGCTCAAGAGCGAAGGTTTCAGTTATCAGGGTTACGTCGATATCTTCGACGCCGGCCCGGCCATCGAATGCGAAACCGGCAAGATCCGCGCGGTGCGTGACAGCGAAGCCCTCGTGCTGGCGGTCGGCACGCCGGGCGATGACGCCACGCCGTTCATCATCCACAACCGCAAGCGCGAAGATTGCCGCATCACCGCGGCGCCTGCGCGTCTGGCCGCCGGCACGCTGGTGGTCGATCCGCAGACCGCCAAACGTCTTCAACTCAGCGCCGGCGATCAGGTTCGCGCCGTGGCGCTGTCCGCTGCACGGGAGTCGAAATAATGAATTCGCTATACATCGCAGGTGAGTGGCTGGCCGGTCAGGGCGAAGCCTTCCAATCGCTGAACCCGGTGACCCAGCAAGTGCTGTGGGCGGGGGAGGGCGCTACTGCTGCGCAGGTCGAATCGGCGGTGCAGGCTGCTCGCCAGGCATTTCCTGAATGGGCACGTCATACCCTCGATGAGCGTATCAGCGTGCTCGAAGCCTTTGCGGCGGCGCTGAAAAATCATGCTGACGAACTGGCCCGCACCATCGGCGAGGAAACCGGCAAGCCGCTGTGGGAAGCCTCGACCGAAGTCACCAGCATGGTCAACAAGATTGCCATCTCGGTACAAAGCTATCGCGAGCGGACCGGCGAGAAGAGCGGCCCGCTGGGCGACGCCACTGCCGTATTGCGCCACAAGCCGCACGGCGTGGTCGCGGTGTTTGGGCCTTACAACTTCCCCGGTCACCTGCCCAACGGCCACATCGTCCCGGCATTGCTGGCCGGTAACACCGTGCTGTTCAAACCCAGCGAGCTGACGCCGAAAGTCGCCGAGCTGACGGTCAAGTGCTGGATCGAAGCCGGCCTGCCGGCGGGCGCGCTGAACCTGCTGCAAGGCGCACGGGAAACCGGCATCGCCCTGGCAGCGAACCCGGGGATCGACGGTCTGTTCTTCACCGGTTCGAGCCGCACCGGCAACCATCTGCACCAGCAATTCGCCGGTCGTCCGGACAAGATTCTTGCGCTGGAGATGGGCGGCAACAACCCGCTGGTGGTCGATCAGGTCGCTGATCTGGACGCGGCGGTGTACACGATCATTCAGTCGGCGTTCATTTCCGCCGGCCAGCGCTGCACCTGCGCCCGCCGTCTGCTGGTGCCGCAAGGCGCGTGGGGCGACAGCCTGCTCAAGCGTCTGGTGGAAGTCAGCGCGACCATCGAAGTCGGCGCGTTCGATCAACAACCTGCCCCGTTCATGGGCTCGGTGGTTTCCCTTGGCGCGGCAAAAGCGCTGATGGATGCACAGGAACATCTGCTGACCAACGGCGCAGTGTCGCTGCTGGAAATGACTCAGCCACAGGCGCAGTCGGCGCTGCTGACTCCGGGCATTGTCGATGTGACGGCGGTGGCCGAGCGTCCGGACGAAGAACTGTTCGGGCCGCTGCTGCAAGTGATCCGCTACACCGATTTCGCTGCGGCGATCACTGAGGCCAACAACACCGCTTATGGGCTGGCCGCCGGTTTGCTCTCGGATTCCGAAGCGCGTTATCAGCAGTTCTGGCTGGAAAGCCGCGCCGGCATCGTCAACTGGAACAAGCAGCTGACCGGCGCCGCGAGCAGCGCGCCGTTCGGCGGCGTCGGCGCCTCGGGCAACCATCGCGCCAGCGCCTACTACGCAGCGGATTATTGCGCGTACCCGGTGGCGTCGCTGGAAACTCCGAGCCTGGTGTTGCCTGCCGCCCTGACACCCGGCGTGAAAATGGCGTGATGCCCATTCGCGAGCAGGTCGAATCGTCGCACCTCGGTCGCAAAGAATAGTTACTGAAGCCTATAACAACAGATTCTCGTGGAGCCTCGCTGATGAAATCCTATGAAGTCAATTTTGACGGTCTAGTGGGGCCGACCCATAACTACGGCGGTCTGTCCTACGGCAACGTCGCCTCGCAGAGCAACAGTCAGCAATCCTCCAACCCGAAGGAAGCGGCGCTGCAAGGTCTGGCAAAGATGAAAGCGCTGATGGACATGGGCTTTCAGCAAGGCGTGCTGGCTCCGCAGGAACGTCCGGACGTGGCCGCGCTGCGCCGTCTGGGCTTCAGCGGCACGGACGCGCAAGTGATCGAGCGCGCCGCCAAAGAGGCGATGCCGCTGCTGGTCGCCAGTTGCTCGGCGTCGAGCATGTGGGTCGCCAACGCCGCCACGGTCAGCCCGAGCGCTGACACCGCTGACGGCCGCGTGCATTTCACCGCCGCCAACCTCAACTGCAAATACCACCGCAGTATCGAACACCCCACCACCAGCCGTGTGCTCGGGGCGATGTTCGCCAATCAACAGCACTTCGCCCATCACGCGGCATTGCCGGCAGTGGCGCAGTTCGGCGACGAAGGCGCGGCCAACCACACACGTTTCTGCCGTGAGTATGGCGAGGCGGGCGTCGAGTTTTTCGTGTTCGGCCGCAGCGCATTCGACAATCGTGTCCCGGCGCCGCAGAAATACCCGGCGCGCCAGACCCTCGAAGCCTCGCAAGCCGTGGCGCGCCTGCACGGTCTGCGTGAAGACGGCGTGGTCTATGCCCAGCAGAATCCCAATGTGATCGATCAGGGCGTGTTCCATAACGACGTGATCGCCGTGGGCAACGGTGAAGTGCTGTTCTATCACGAGGACGCGTTCCTTGAGACCGACAAGATGCTCGCCGAACTGCAAGGCAAACTGGCCAAGGTCGGCGGCCACTTCCAGTCCGTTTGCGTGCCGCGTTCGGCGGTCAGCGTCGACGACGCGGTGCGTTCCTACCTGTTCAACAGCCAGTTGCTGTCGCGTGCCGATGGCTCGATGCTGCTGATCGTGCCGCAGGAATGCCAGGCCAACGAGCGTGTCTGGGCTTATCTGCAAAGCCTGACCAGTTCCGGCGCAATGATCCGCGAAGTGAAGGTCTTCGACCTCAAGCAAAGCATGCAGAATGGCGGCGGCCCGGCGTGCCTGCGTCTGCGCGTGGCGCTGAATGAAACCGAACTGGCGGCCGTCAATCCAGGGGTTATCATGACGGCTCCGTTGTACGGTTCGTTGACCGCATGGGTTGAAAAGCACTACCGCGACCGTCTGAGCGAAACCGATCTGGCGGATCCGCAGTTGCTGCTTGAATGCCGGACGGCACTGGATGAACTGACGCAAATCCTTAAACTGGGCGCGGTTTATCCCTTCCAGATCAATTGATCGCCGGCGCGCTGCCTGAATGTGGCGCGCGGCGTGTCACCCCAAGAGAGTAAAAACATGAGCGATTCCCTGCAGCTGATCCTTGAAGACACCGACGGCACGCAATTGCAAACCTCGTGCACCCGCGTTGCGGTCATGTGGCAAGGCAAGGAGCTGTGGATCCAGCAGGACGGCCGTGGCCAGTTGCTGATCGGCGTGGACGTCGAGGAAGGTGACGAAGAGTACGCCAACCTGCTGCTGCGCCCATTGGCGACTAATCTGGTAAGTCTGCAACTGGAAATGGAACCGGCTGACCTCGGCGCTGACGAGGATCACGTACACGGCCCGGATTGCAACCACGACCATTAAGGAAACCGCTCTATGCTCGCCCTCGGCAAACTGCTTGAACTGACCCTCGCCGGCCGCGAACCGGCGGAGAAGACTCAACTGACTGTCGAAGGCGTGCGCATGCGCTGGTTGAGCGAAGGGGCGCTGGAAGTCCGGCCCCCGCAAGCGCGCGACAATGGCCTGGACCTGCTGCTGTCGGCGGGCATCCATGGCAACGAAACCGCACCGATCGAGTTGCTCGATCGGCTGCTGCACGACATCGCTCGCGGCGACTTGAAGCCGCGCGCACGCATTCTTTTTCTGTTCGGCAACCCGGAAGCGATTCGCAAAGGCGAGCGTTTCGTCGAGCAGGACGTCAATCGGCTGTTCAACGGCCGCCACGAACAAAGCAGCGGCTCGGAAGCATTGCGCGCCTGTGAGCTGGAACGGCTGGCGGCGAGTTTCTTCAGCAAGCCCGAGCGCCAGCGTTTGCACTACGACCTGCACACGGCGATTCGCGGTTCGAAGATCGAACAGTTCGCCTTGTACCCGTGGAAGGAGGGGCGCCAGCATTCCCGTCGTGAGCTTGCGCGCCTGCGCGCGGCGGGCATGGAGGCGGTGCTGTTGCAGAACAAACCGTCGATCGTGTTCAGCGCATACACCTACGACAAGCTCGATGCCGAGGCTTTCACCCTGGAACTGGGGAAGGCGCGACCGTTCGGGCAGAACGACGGCGTTAACGTTTCACTGCTGGAAACCCGTCTGAAGCAGATCATCGAAGGCACTGAGCCGGAGACGGAAGAGGGACTGGACGGCTTGCAGCTGTTCAGCGTGGCGCGGGAAATCATCAAGCACAGCGATGCGTTCCACCTGAACCTGCCGGCGGACATCGAAAACTTTTCCGAGCTCGAACCGGGTTATGTGCTGGCCGAAGACCTGGCCAATACCCGTTGGGTGATCGAAGAGCAGGGCGCACGGATCATTTTCCCCAACCCCAAAGTCAAGAACGGCCTGCGCGCTGGCATCCTGATCGTCCCGAGTACCGACGAAAACCTCGCCTGACCCAGGTTGTGATCGTTCCCACGCTCCGCGTGGGAATGCAGCCCGGGACGCTCCGCGTCCCAACAGCGGACGCAGAGCGCCCATTGAGGCATTCCCACGCAGAGCGTGGGAACGATCATGTAAGAATCAGACCGCTACAGCCTGCAGCTCGGTGCGGCGCAATGCCCGAATCTTCTGCAACGTATCGGCGCAAGTCCGCGCCGCTTCCTGACCCTTGTGCACAAAGTGTTCGAAGAAGAATTTCTGATGCTCTTCACCCGAATGGAAGTGATGCGGGGTCAGCGACACCGAGAACACCGGCACTTCGGTTTCCAGTTGCACCTGCATCAGGCCACTGACCACCGATTGCGCAACGAACTCGTGACGGTAGATGCCGCCGTCGACCACCAGGGCGGCGGCAACGATGCCGGCGTAACGGCCGGACTTGGCCAGCAGCTTGGCGTGCAGCGGCATTTCAAAGGCGCCGCCGACTTCGAAGAAATCGATGTCCGATTCCTGGTAACCCTGCACCAGCATTTCGGCGATGAAGCCTTTACGGCTCTGGTCGACGATTTCCTTGTGCCAGCAGGCCTGGATGAACGCGACGCGCCCGCCCTGTGGGTGTTTGCTTTTGCTGTCGATAGCGGTGGGTTGCATGTTCTGACTCCTGTTTGTGTGAAAAACAGGGCGTTATGAATCGAAAGGGATGCAAGGGTACGAGCGCACGCACGAATGCACGCGGACGGCCCTTTGGCTTCAATCCCGTTCTCTCTTCATCCGGACTATGACCGTCGGCCCCGGAATCACACCGGGTCTGCTGACCTTGCCGACGCACCCGACTCAAGTCGTGTGCAGCGCCAAGCGCTCGCGGGCTATGCGCATTGCGCGCAATTACCGCCGGTGGGGAATTGCACCCCGCCCTGAGAACGTTTTCGCCGCCCATTCTCGGGCGGCGCAGCGTTTTTAACACAGATTTTGAGCGCTTGCATACTCAATGCCGGCCGACCGAAATACAGAACCTGTGGGAGCGGGCTTGCTCGCGAAAGCGATTTAACCGTCAACGCAAATGTTGGCTGGCAGTCCGCCTTCGCGAGCAAGCCCGCTCCCACATGCATTGCACTTTCCTGAAGAGTAACGGGGCCTTTTCTCATTAAAGGCTTGAATAATCCGGCTCATGACCGCAGTAATTGACCTTCGTAAAGGGATTTCCCCCTGCTGACCAGAGGCCAGGTTCATGAGCGTTATCGATCTTCGCAGCGACACCGTCACCCAACCGACTCCCGCCATGCTCGATGCGATGACCGCAGCGGACACCGGGGACGATGTGTACGGCGAGGATCCGACGGTCAATCACCTCGAGGCCGAACTGGCCAAACGCCTGGGTTTTGCCGCCGCGCTGTTCGTGCCTACCGGAACCATGAGCAACCTGCTCGGCTTGATGGCGCATTGCGAGCGTGGCGACGAGTACATCGTCGGTCAGCAGGCGCACACCTATAAGTACGAAGGCGGTGGTGCGGCGGTGCTCGGTTCGATTCAGCCGCAGCCGCTGGAAGTGCAGGCTGACGGTTCGCTCGATCTGGAGCAGGTCGCGGCGGCGATCAAGCCTGACGACTTTCACTTCGCCCGCACGCGCCTGCTGGCGCTGGAAAACACCATGCAAGGCAAGGTGCTGCCGCTGGAGTATCTGGCCCGGGCGCGACGCTTCACTCAGCAGCACGGACTGCAATTGCACCTGGACGGCGCGCGCCTATATAACGCGGCGGTCAGACTCGGCGTTGATGCGCGGGAAATTACTCAGCATTTCGATTCGGTGTCGGTGTGCCTGTCCAAAGGTCTTGGCGCGCCGGTGGGCTCGGTGTTGTGCGGTTCCGAGCAACTGATCGGCAAAGCGCGGCGTTTGCGCAAAATGGTTGGCGGCGGCATGCGTCAGGCCGGGTTGCTGGCCGCGGCTGGCCTGTACGCGCTGGATCATCATGTTGAACGGCTGGCGGATGACCACGCCAACGCCCAGTTGCTCGCCAAGGGTTTGCGTGAGGCCGGTTTCGTCGTGGAACCGGTGCAAACCAACATGGTTTATGTGCAAATGGGCGACAAGGCCGAAGCGCTCAAGGCCTTTGCCGGCGAACGGGGGATCAAGCTCAGCGCCGCTGCGCGCTTGCGCATGGTCACGCACATGGACGTCAGCCGCGCGCAAATCGAGCAAGTGATCGCTACATTCGTCGAGTTTTCACGCCAGTGACAGCGTTAGCCGTCCAATTGACCGTTTCTATCGTATAAACACGCTGTACCCCGCGCGCAGGGCCGATATAATGCGGCCCTTTGCCGTCGCTTCGTCTCACGACGTTTCGAACAGGCCTTTGGCCGCAGCCTCCGTGGAAGAACCTAATGAAAAGCGCAGAAATCCGTGAAGCCTTCCTTCGCTTCTTCGAAGAGCAAGGCCACACCCGTGTAGCCTCCAGCTCTTTGATTCCGGGCAACGACCCAACCCTGCTGTTCACCAACGCGGGGATGAACCAGTTCAAGGACTGCTTCCTGGGCCAGGAAAAACGTGCGTACACCCGTGCCACCAGCAGCCAGAAATGCGTGCGCGCCGGCGGCAAGAACAGTGACCTGGAAAACGTCGGTTATACCGCCCGTCACCACACGTTCTTCGAAATGCTCGGTAACTTCAGCTTCGGCGATTATTTCAAGCACGACGCGATCACCTTCGCCTGGACCTTCCTCACCGGCGTGCTCAAGCTGCCAAAGGAAAAGCTCTGGGTCACCGTCTACGCCACCGACGACGAAGCGTATGACATCTGGACACAGAAAATCGGTGTGCCGGCCGAGCGCATGATTCGCATCGGCGACAACAAAGGCGCGCCGTACGCATCCGACAACTTCTGGACCATGGGCGACACCGGCCCGTGCGGCCCGTGCACCGAGATTTTCTACGATCACGGCGAGCACATCTGGGGCGGCCCGCCGGGTTCGCCGGAAGAAGATGGTGACCGCTACATCGAGATCTGGAACAACGTCTTCATGCAGTTCAACCGCACCGCCGATGGCGTGTTGCATCCGTTGCCAGCGCCGTCGGTGGACACCGGCATGGGCCTGGAGCGGATCAGTGCGGTGATGCAGCACGTCAATTCCAACTACGACATCGACCTGTTCAAGAACCTGCTGAAGGCTTCGGCCGAAGCGATCGGCTGCGAAAACGGCGATCAGTCGTCGCTCAAAGTCGTGTCCGACCACATCCGTTCCTGCGGTTTCCTGATCGCTGACGGCGTGCTGCCGTCCAACGAAGGTCGCGGTTACGTGCTGCGCCGGATCATCCGTCGCGCCTGCCGTCACGGCAACAAGCTCGGCGCCACCGGTAGTTTCTTCTACAAGATCGTCGCGGCGCTGGTTGCCGAGATGGGCGAAGCGTTCCCGGAACTGAAGAAGCAGCAGAGCAACATCGAGCGCGTGCTCAAGGCCGAAGAAGAGCAGTTCTCCAAGACTCTGGAGCACGGCCTGAAGATTCTCGAGCAGGATCTGGCCGAGCTCAAAGGCACAGTGGTGCCGGGCGACGTGGTGTTCAAACTCTACGACACCTACGGTTTTCCGATGGACCTGACCGCCGACATCGCCCGCGAACGCGGCCTGACCGTCGACGAAGCCGGCTTCGAACGCGAGATGGAAGCGCAGCGTGTCCGCGCGCGCTCGGCCAGCTCGTTCGGTCTGGACTACAACACCCTGGTCAAGGTTGACGTGGCCACCGAGTTCACCGGTTACGCCGCCACCAGCGGCTCGGCAAAAATCGTCGCCATCTATAAGGACGGTCAGTCGGTCGACGTACTGAGCGAAGGTCAGGAAGGCGTGATCGTGCTCAACCAGACGCCGTTCTACGCTGAGTCCGGTGGCCAGATCGGTGACTGCGGTTTCATTCAGGCCGGCAACAGCCGCTTCGACGTGCGTGACACCACCAAGACCGGCGGCGCATTCCTGCACCACGGTGTGCTGGCCTCGGGCAGCCTGACCATTGGCGCGCCAGTGGATACCCACGTCGACGCCGAAGTGCGTCACGCCACCGCGCTGAACCACTCGGCCACTCACCTGCTCCACGCTGCGTTGCGTCAGGTACTGGGCGAACACGTGCAGCAGAAGGGCTCGTTGGTCGACAGTCAGCGCCTGCGTTTCGACTTCAGCCACTTCGAAGCGATCAAGCCAGAACAGATCAAGCAGCTGGAAGACATTGTCAACGCCGAGATTCGCAAGAACTCCGCCGTTGAAACCGAAGAAACCGACATCGAAACCGCGAAGAACAAAGGCGCCATGGCGCTGTTCGGCGAGAAGTATGGCGACAGCGTGCGCGTGCTGAGCATGGGCGACTTCTCGGTCGAACTGTGCGGTGGTATCCACGCCAACCGTACCGGCGACATCGGCCTGCTGAAAATCATCAGCGAAGGTGGTGTGGCATCGGGCGTGCGTCGTATCGAGGCAGTCACCGGTGCTGCGGCGCTGGCCTACTTGAACGCGGCGGAAGAACAACTCAAGGAAGCGGCCAGCCTGGTCAAGGGCAGCCGCGACAACCTGATCGACAAGCTCTCGGCGGTACTGGAGCGCAACCGTCTGCTGGAAAAACAACTCGAGCAGTTGCAAGCCAAGGCTGCCAGCGCTGCGGGCGACGATCTGTCGGCCTCGGCGGTGGACGTCAAGGATGTGAAGGTGTTGGCCGCCCGTCTGGATGGTCAGGACGGCAAGGCGCTGCTGGCGCTGGTCGATCAGCTGAAAAACAAACTCGGCCGCGCAGTGATCCTGCTCGGCGGTGTCCATGAGGAAAAGGTCGTACTGGTTGCAGGCGTGACCAAGGACCTGACTGGCCAACTCAAAGCCGGTGATTTGATGAAACAGGCCGCTGCGGCAGTGGGCGGGAAGGGCGGTGGTCGTCCAGACATGGCGCAGGGCGGCGGTGTCGACGCCGCTGCGCTGGATGGCGCACTGGCGCTGACCGTTCCATTCGTCGAGCAGGCTTTATAAGACGGCTCGCCGGGCACGCAGTCTAGTGGCGGGCCCGGCGACTGTTCGAAAGATTATTGGGCGCCCTTCATGGGCAGAGGCGGCTTTGAAATGGCTTTGATCGTACAGAAATTTGGAGGCACCTCGGTCGGCACTGTCGAGAGAATCGAGCAGGTCGCCGACAAGGTTAAGAAATTCCGCGATGCCGGCGATGACCTGGTGGTTGTGCTGTCTGCAATGAGCGGCGAAACCAACCGTCTGATCGATCTGGCCAAGCAAATCAGTGGCGAGGCGCAACCGGTTCCGCGCGAGCTGGACGTGATCGTTTCCACCGGTGAGCAGGTAACGATTGCCCTGTTGGCCATGGCGCTGATCAAGCGCGGTGTGCCGGCGGTGTCGTACACCGGTAATCAGGTGCGGATCCTGACCGACAGTGCGCACAACAAAGCGCGTATCTTGCAGATTGATGACCAGAAGATTCGCGGTGATCTGAAGGCAGGTCGCGTGGTGGTTGTCGCCGGTTTCCAGGGCGTCGACGAGCACGGCAACATCACCACCCTCGGGCGCGGCGGTTCCGACACTACCGGCGTGGCATTGGCAGCAGCCTTGAAGGCGGATGAGTGCCAGATCTACACCGACGTCGACGGTGTCTACACCACCGACCCGCGTGTGGTGCCGGTCGCTCAGCGCCTGGACAAGATCACCTTCGAAGAGATGCTGGAAATGGCCAGCCTCGGTTCCAAGGTGCTGCAGATCCGTGCGGTGGAATTCGCCGGCAAGTACAACGTTCCGCTGCGCGTACTGCACAGCTTCAAGGAGGGTCCGGGCACCCTCATTACTATTGATGAAGAGGAAACCATGGAACAGCCGATCATTTCCGGCATCGCTTTCAATCGCGATGAAGCCAAGCTGACCATCCGTGGCGTGCCAGACACCCCGGGTGTGGCGTTCAAGATTCTCGGCCCGATCAGCGCCGCGAACATCGAAGTCGACATGATCGTGCAGAACGTCGCGCACGATAACACCACCGACTTCACCTTCACCGTACACCGCAACGACTACCAGGCCGCACAGACCGTGCTGGAAAACACTGCTCGCGAGATCGGTGCCCGCGAAGTCGTTGGCGACACCAAGATTGCCAAGGTCTCGATCGTCGGCGTCGGCATGCGTTCCCACGCAGGCGTGGCGAGCCGCATGTTCGAATCCCTGGCCAAGGAAAGCATCAACATCCAGATGATCTCGACCTCGGAAATCAAGGTTTCCGTAGTGATCGAAGAGAAGTACCTGGAACTGGCCGTGCGCGCGCTGCACACGGCTTTCGAACTGGATGCTCCGGCCCGTCAGGGCGAGTAATCCGATTCTGTAAAGGGCGCGGTCTTACCGCGCCCTTTATTTTTGAATGGCGTGAGCCCCGGAACTGTTCTTTTGCTCGCGCTGGTCAATACTCAGGCATGTAGGACTACGATCGCTGCGGTCGTAGGTCGGGTGCCTTTTTTTTGCAGACTGTTGTCCCTGAAATGAATGGCGTAAGGAGAAAGGTATGCTGATTTTGACTCGTCGGTGCGCGGAAAGCCTGATTATCGGTGACGGCGAAATCACCGTGACCGTGCTCGGCGTCAAAGGAAACCAGGTGCGTATCGGCGTCAACGCTCCTAAAGAGGTTGCGGTGCACCGTGAGGAAATTTACCTGCGTATAAAGAAAGAGAAGGACGAAGAACCAAGCCATTAATTTTTATCGATTTTTATGTTTGCAAACGGGGAAGAAGCTGGTTAATATACGCCCCGTGTTGCGGAGAGCTGGCCGAGTGGCCGAAGGCGCTCCCCTGCTAAGGGAGTACACCTCAAAAGGGTGTCGGGGGTTCGAATCCCCCGTTCTCCGCCATTATTTGCTTAGTACGTTGTAATCTGGCTTCTTCTGTAAGTTGTTGAAATTACTAGAAAAAGTGTTTGACATAGAGATTAGACGGCCTATAATGCGCGGCAACAAATGCACTCGTAGCTCAGCTGGATAGAGTACTCGGCTACGAACCGAGCGGTCACAGGTTCGAATCCTGTCGAGTGCACCATTTAAGAGTTATTTGCTGTAAGGTGAGTAACTCGGTTTCAGCCAGTTGTGGTCTGGTTTAAAAACACAAATGCACTCGTAGCTCAGCTGGATAGAGTACTCGGCTACGAACCGAGCGGTCACAGGTTCGAATCCTGTCGAGTGCACCATATACCAAGAAGCCCGCGTTTAACGCGGGCTTTTTGCTGTCCGGGATTTGGCTTTTCCCTTCACGCAGCCTCTTTCATCAAAATCAATTTGAGCACTGCGGCCTCGCTTGAGGTCGTAACGATAGCTCGTGGTCGACGTGCGCGTGTTGATCTTGTCTGGCTTGCCCAGTGCGCTTTCGACGTCCCGCTGGCTCATGCCGGCAACGACGCGCCGGTTGATGATTGCCTCACGCCGCTGCCTGCTGTCGATCAGGTTTCCACATTTGTGTTCGGCACCGCCCACGATGCCCGGTTCGCGTCCACGGTCTTTCATGCCGGTCACAGTTTCGTGATCGAATTCCGGCATGATCGCGACCCAGCCTGGGGAGTAGGGGTGAACCTCCTGAATCGAGAGTTGCTCGCCAGTTGCGCAGCTCATCGACGTGAAGGTGATGCGGCCGTCAGAGGCTTGGCAGCGATGAAGTGTAGCGGCGTTGGACGGCGTGACCTGGAGCAGGGCGGTCAGTAAAAAAAACGCTGGTTTTACGGGCATTCGATGTCCTCCGTGACGATCTACGACCAAGAGTAGTCGCTGCTTTTTGCATCGCGGGTGTGTTTTCTTTTCAAGATGAGTCGTCGCATTTGCACGGATCAGGAAGGCGCTCAGGTTTGTTTCGCAAGCGCTTGTTTCAGCCGTGATTTTTTCAACGTTTTAAACCGTCAGGCGTGTATCATTGCGCCCGTCAGCCCCGCCGGGGCTTATGGAAAACCTCCATGGACTTACCCAGTAGTTGTTCAGTAGCCCGTTTCACCAATCATGAATTGACTGATTGATACTTCCGGCGTGCCCCGCTGCTGGGAGTGGAGTTCGCCTATGTCCGAAATCGAAGTAAAGAAAACCCAGGAAAGCCTGCAGGATCGCCTGGCTCAGGTCGTTGAGCTGCTGCAGCGCCAGCGTGTCGTTGAAGACCTGACTCATCGCCAGGAAGGTCCGCACCACGACCGTGTGGAAAACCTGGTTCACCGGCAAAACCTCGTCGAGCTGCAACGCAAGCTCGATGATCTGCACTCCGCCGACGTCGCCTATATTCTTGAAGCCTTGCCGCTGGACGATCGTCTGACGCTCTGGCAACTGGTCAAGGCCGATCGCGACGGCGATATTCTTCTCGAAGTATCCGATTCTGTCCGTGAAACGCTGATCGCCGACATGGACGATCACGAGCTTCTGGCCGCGGCCAAGGACATGGATGCTGACGAGCTCGCTGACCTTGCCTCCGAACTGCCGCGAGACGTCGTCCATGAACTCATGGAGAGTCTGGATAACCAGCAACGCGAACGCGTGCGCTCGGCTCTGTCCTACGACGAGGATCAGGTCGGTGCGCTGATGGACTTCGAGATGGTGACCATCCGTGAGGATGTCAGCCTGGAAGTGGTTCTGCGTTATCTGCGCCGCCTCAAAGAGCTACCCGGTCATACCGACAAATTGTTCGTTGTCGATTATGACGGCGTACTCAAAGGCGTACTGCCGATCAAGCGTCTGCTGGTCAACGATCCGGAGAAGCAGGTCGCCGAGGTGATGGCCAGCGATCCGGTCAGTTTCCACCCGGACGAAGACGCCTACGACGCCGCTCAGGCATTCGAGCGTTACGACTTGATCTCCGCGCCGGTGGTCGACAAGAACGGCAAGCTGATCGGCCGTCTGACCATCGACGAAATGGTCGACCTGATCCGTGAGGAAAGCGAAAGCGAAGTCCTCAACATGGCCGGTTTGCGTGAAGAAGAAGATATTTTCGCTTCAGTGTGGAAATCCCTGCGCAACCGTTGGGCCTGGCTGGCGGTGAACCTGATCACTGCATTTGTTGCTTCGCGGGTGATCGGTCTGTTCGAAGGCTCGATCGAGAAATTGGTGGCATTGGCAGCATTGATGCCGATCGTCGCGGGTATCGGTGGCAACTCCGGTAACCAGACTATCACCATGATCGTCCGTGCCATGGCGCTGGATCAGGTCAGCACCGGCAATACGTCACGATTGATGCGCAAAGAGCTGGCGGTGGGATTGATCAACGGTCTGGTTTGGGGCGGGGTGATCGGTGTGGTCGCGTACATGCTCTACGGCAGTTGGTCGCTCGGCGTGGTGATGACGGCGGCGATGACGCTCAATCTGTTGCTGGCGGCGTTGATGGGCGTGTTGATCCCGATGACGCTGGCGAAGATGGGTCGCGATCCGGCGATGGGTGCCAGCGTGATGATCACAGCGATGACTGACAGCGGTGGCTTCTTCATCTTCCTCGGGTTGGCGACAATTTTCCTGCTTTAACCTCATGCAATCCAAAGGCCCGTCAAAGGACGGGCTTTTTTGCGCCTGCGATATGTTGAAATCGAGGCAAAAAAAAGCCAGCAATCATGCTGGCTTCAATGTGTTCGGTATGACTCAGGACGCGTCTGCGGCCATCTCTGCATCGTGAGCGATCAGCGACACCAGGGCGTTCTGCTGACGATGCGACAGCTGACGGAAGCGTTGCAACAGCTCGCGCTCGTGCAGCGACAGCTCCGGGCTGTCCAGGCGCATGCTCAGCTCTTCGCCCAGTGCGCCTTCCTGAATGAGACTCTGCTCAAGGCGCGCAATGATCTCGGAGTTCATGCTGCGATGATGATTGCGAGCCACTTCGGCAATGCGTTCACGCATTCCGTCTGGCAGACGTACGACAAACTTGTCAGCCGTACGGCTGGAATAAATTGCCTGTTTCAATGGGCGCATATATTTAACCGGTTAGTTCAGGGGAGCGGTTCTCGGGATTGGCCGCAGGATGTGTGGTAGGACAAGCATCCGGACCAATTGGTTCAACCTGAATTGTTAAGAGGCCGGCATCATGCCTCAAAATTGCCAGATCATTGGCGTCAATTCTGTGACAAATATTGAGCTGGATAAAGGCTTAATGCCAGCACCAGTTGTCAGAAATGCGGACTGGTTGGAAATCTTTCCATCCATCCGTATCGCTGCCCGCTGTCGAATGCATATCCGTTAATGTCCGAAGACCTCGGAACGTGCATGCTATGCGGCTCGCTATTTTTGATCCCTATGCGTACAGGATAGTGGCAATTTGCCGATTTACTAGAGGCAGGACCCGTCGGAGGGCGTTTACAGGATGGATGGCAAACTTTTTTACCTGATGGGGCCGTCCGGTTCGGGCAAGGACAGCCTGATCGAAGCGTCGCGTGAGCCATTGCGCGCGTTGAACTGTGAAGTGATGCGTCGGGTGATTACTCGATCAGCAGAGTCCGTCGGTGAAGACGCTATCGGCGTCACGCCTGAAGAGTTCGGGCGGCAGCAACAGGCCGGCGCTTTTTCCCTGGCTTGGCAAGCCAACGACCTTTCTTACGGCATTCCAGGGGAAATGGATGAATGGCTGCAAGCCGGTAGGCATGTGCTGGTAAACGGCTCCCGAGCTAACCTGCGCCAGGCGATGGAGCGATATCCGGATCTGGTACCAGTGCTGCTAACCGTCAATGACGAGGTACTGCGTCAGCGCTTGCTCGGACGCGGTCGGGAAACCCCTGATCAGATCGATGCAAGGCTGGCGCGCAATGCATTGTTCAAGGATCGAAGATCCAGCGACAGCCCCGTCCATCAGATCGACAATTCCGGCGACCTGGCTGCCGCTGTCTGCGCATTACTGAAGCTTATTCAGCTCAGCGTAGAACCGGATCGAATTTGATCTTGCGCCCGGCAATCAGCGCGAGCACAAACAGCACCGCAAACACGCCACAGCCAACCAGAGGCAAGGTGACTTGCGTCTCCTCGAACAACGCCAGATGGGTAATGCCACTGAGTAAAGCGAGGATGAGAAATCCTGCCGCCGATTTGGACATGTTGTACTCCTGAAGATTTTTCAAAAAACCAGACGTTCGGTGGTTGGCGCCGCAGCTTGCCCAGGCTCGCTCACCATGTGCGTAGAGGCGTCGCTGCGATCACTCAACACTGCCCACTGCGGCGCTTTCTGCACCTGCAGGTAATGCGGCATGCGCTGCGCTACTGGCTGCTCAACGTCAGCCTTGGGAAAAAAGTGTGATCCGATCAAGAAAGCCAGAGCCGCTGCGTTTGCAAGCAAGAGGGTGCTGTTCATGGCACGACGCTCCAAATTGTTCTTTTTTGATAGAACAGGCATAGCAGCCGCCGTGCCAACAGTGTAGCGGGTGATAAGTCCTTTAAAAACAAGGGTTTGGTAAGGTTTTTCGAACGACGCTGATTGCAATATGCAATGACTGCATTTTAGCGCAGTGCAAATTGCCCGGTAAAAGTTCCCGCAATCTTCCAAGGCGCTTACCTACACTTAAAAAGCCCTACGGACGACATGACAAACCAGGGGCTGGCCGTTAACATGCACGCCGTCTGTCGCACCGCGTGCAGGCCGCGTCAATCAGTGTCTCAGTAGCTCAATTGGATAGAGCATCCCCCTCCTAAGGGGAAGGTTGCAGGTTCGAACCCCGCCTGGGACACCATATTTTTCAAGCGATCCAGCGTTTTTGATCACCTTTGTGATTACTTCATGGGTGCGTTATGGGTGCATTCGCAAATTAGAGCTCATCAATACCACCGATCGCGCTCGTCAAATGGAACTCGTAATGGAACCCGTGTAGCTCGGATAGATAGCCGAGTAGATGAGTTAGGTTGCGATAGGCCTCGTTTACCCAAGCCTTCGAGAGCTCCGAATACCATATCGGCTCAAACGTATGCCCGTGCGCGTATTCGATTGCATCATGTCTCTCGTCGAACCGTGGTCCTCGGGTTGTTTCCGGCTTGCCGTGCGCCAAGTGGTCGCGAATCTTAAATATGCTTTTTGCAAACTGAAGGGGAGGCCGACCCCAATCGGGCGAAGCTCCTACGAAGGAATGCAACAGCGAGATTTTCGTTTTCCAAGGCATTCGCTCCAGATCTTCCCATCCAGGAATGCGCTCGGAACCTAGCGTGTTTAGAAACCCCTCGATAGTGAAAGCCATAAATACCGCGGGAGGCACCATATGCTTTGGAGAGTCTTCATGAGATTTGAGGTTGTGCATCATCGCCAGCAGAACTCTCATATTGGTGCTATGTGCAAACACAGTCATATAGGGTTGATACTTCATGCTTTCCTCGGCTGGCCACTCTGCTCTATTAGTTTGTCGCGGATTTTGAGGACGGTCGTTGTTGAGCAGTCGGCGTGTCTTGCAACTGCCCGGATACCCAAGCCGGCCGTGAGCAATTCTTTTACACGCCTGTGTAGCTTCTCATCCACTGGACGGCCTTGATATTTGCCTTCAGCTTTCGCTTTCTTGATTCCCTGAGCCTGACGCTCCCGACGCTGCTCGTAATCCTTGCGCGCGATCGCCGCCATCATTTCCACAAGCATCGAATTGATCGCGCCGAGCATCCGGCCGGTGAACTCGTCGCCCTTGGTGTCTTGCATTCCTTGATGGCTGGTTGGCAGGTCGAGCGCGACGATGCGCAAGCCTTTGGAGTCGATCGCAGCCTTGAGCTTCTGCCAATCCTCCACAGGAAGGCGTGAGAGGCGGTCTATCGACTCCACCAGCAGGACGTCACCCTTACGAGCATCTTTGAGCAGGCGCAGCAGCTCAGGCCGATCTGCCGACGCGCCGCTGGCGTTCTCCAGGTACACGCTCGCGATCACCTTATTGTGGTCGGTGGCGAATTGCTCGAGCGCTGCCCGGGCGCGGCCGGCGTCCTGCTCTTCGGTTGATGCTCGGAGGTATGCGCGGATGAACATGATGTGCTGTCCGTATCAGTTAAGGTGTTCTACTAATACTGTTGCACTATGAGTGTCACTTATCAAGTGAATTACGCAAATAAAGACGAATTTGCGCGTATCAGCTCAGGCATACCAGAAAAGTGCACGTTGAGATGGGCTCGGAGGAGGCATAGCATGGTCGCTACTTGCCATCATGGAGCGCGGAATGATCTCAGCGATGATAGACGGTGAAAAGAGGCCTCCGCAGGCCAAAGGAGAGCAAACCACCTGCGTCGGCTGTGGCGGCACGCTTAGGGCCGTCATTCCGCAATTCAAGGCTGCGCATTGGCGTCATGACAGTGGCGATTGCGATCCGTGGAGCGAGCCCGAAGGTGAATGGCACCTGGGATGGAAAGGCTTGTTCAACCCTCGCTATTGTGAAGTGTTCATGAGAGATCCGCAGACCATGGAAATCCATAGAGCTGATGTCTTGTGTCCGCGACCAGAAGGGGCAGGGGTAGTCTTGGAGCTACAACACTCCTCAATCTCGGAAGAGGAGCGGACAGCTAGGGAGTCGTTTTACTCTAAAGAAAATCGAATGTTTTGGCTTCTGAACATGGGCAGGACATCAGCCCTTTCATTCAATTTCGCATCGTGCCTCAACTTCAGTGAGGACAATCGGGTAGAGGTCGGGGGGCGTGACTTTTACCGGATGGAGTGGTTCATGCGTGGGACGATGCTGGATAAGTGGAAGCAATCTCGAGCACACGTTTTTTTAAATCATGGCCGCTTCGTTTTCTATCTTGCGACAAGGGCTGCGTGCCGTTCATTGGTCGACGGCCAAGCCAAAGGAGAATTTGCCTTGGCGCGCCTCACTGTGCGTGAGTTTCTTAAAGCTGTAGCCGGAGACGAGCCCTCTGCGCTGACGATACGCTGTGGTGAAGGCGATAGTTGAACTCTGCTCATTAAATCGAGCTCGGGCGGATGTCCAGGCCAGCGTTGGTATCGCCGCCGATTCGAAAGCGCTTCGTCTGGCCAGCTTTGAGAATGGTCGCCTGCTCTTTCAGAGCTCCTGCCCAACTACACAAGCCCGAACCGCGCTCGTCCGCTCCAAGTCCCACCAGATGTTCGCCCGCAGGAACGTACAGGCTTACCCCTTCACCAGCGTCTATTCGCGCCACTGGTCGACCGTCAAGGTGAACAGCAACGAAGCACCCGCCAGCGACGAACCCCGTGTCACGCGCAACCTGAATCGTCCCGTATGGGCCGGCAGGTTTTTTCCCGTAGGCCAGCACCCTGTCTGCGGGTACCGGCTTGGCTTGATCGAAAGGCACGGGTGAGGTGGAGCAGCCTGCCATCATTGCTGCCAGGGCGGATGCAGCGGCGATCTTCAGCATAGGAATTCCTTGTCGTAAAGTTGCAACTGTAGCACCGGCCGTAACCCTTACACCTTGTCTTCAGCCAGGATCGAGGCCGAGATAATCATCCCGCCCCACCGGCGTTCGCCGATGCAGATCGGAACCGGGTTGCCGCTGGCCGTGGTGTTCTTGGCGCTGCCGAAGGCATAACTTGGCCTGTTTTCCGGGGCTGCGCTTTGTTTAAGCCCACCCTGCTGCGAGCTGATTAACTGGATTGCGCCACCAATGGCGGTCGCATATCCGGCAGCTGCCAATGCGCTCGCAAATGGGGAGGCTGCCCCTCCGGATGCATAGGTAATGAACGCCGAGGCGGCAATCATTACAACCCCGAGAATTGTCTGGAGAACGCCAGCACGCTTGCTTCCCGTAATGACGGGCACGATTTTTAAAGATTTGGTGCCCCCCAGGTCAAAGCGACTTGTTCCGACGTTTTCCCCGTTTCGGATTATTGCGAACCTCATACCCAGCCGGGCCAATCGGTCAACCTCCTCTGAAAATCCCTCGACCGTTGATCTCAGAGCTTTGAAGACCTCCCAAGTACTGCCAACGTCAAGCAGGTAGTCTTTTTTGCGGAAGAATTTTCGACCGAGGATGCTGGTGAGTTCGATAGTTGTTTTTGGGGTGTAATGAATAGCTAGGGCTGCCATTGGTGTTATTCCTATGGGTTGATGGTTGGTGCGGTGGTGCCCAAGCGAATGGCGAGCAGGGATCGCGACATGCGGGCCTGATCGAATATCACTTGCTCATGCAGAGGGTTGTAGTTCCAGATCCGGTCGTGGATTGCTTTGTACGCCCTTGCACCACGAAACGTTCCTCGCAGCAGTTCGGCTGAAACTCGTGCTTCGTCCTCGGTGAAGAACGGCCCGTCAATCGTCACCTTCTGGCCATCGCGGACGTGCTGAACATCCCACACCACGTAACCGGAGTCGGGACCTTGTTTCAGCGGGTACGATGAAAAATGGTTGGTTTTGCACGCTTCGGCGAAACGTTCTTGATAGTTGGCCAAGGGCTATCTCCCGATTCGCGGCCGCCAGATCGCGGCCGCCCACCGTTGGGTCAGGCTGCGTCTTCAGCAGCTTCTTCATCGTCCGCGGTCGGAGTGTTCTTGAGCATCTCGGCGGTCGGCCCCTTGCCTGGTAGCTCAAGCGGGATAGGGGTCAGCCACTCCGAAAGCTTCGCGTAGCCGTCGCCGAAATCACCCCACTTCTGCACCTCGGTGGCCTTATTGTCGATTCCCACGCCGTCGGTGATTAAGCCGACAGCGAGGGCGCGAGCGTTCATCAGCGTCTCCCGCACGCCGATCGCAAGCAGGCCCAGCGTTATCACCGCATCCGGATACGCAATGGCGATTCCCGCGCCACCGAGCTTTACCGCCTGCTCATCGGTGTAGCCGCTGATTCTGGCCGGGCCGCGAAGGACCGCCGCCGCGATGCGCGACTCTTTCCCCTGGCGCATTTGCATCAGGAGGTTCATGCGCTCGTTGTTTGGCAGGTCGCTGGTGTATGCCCGGCACTCGGCATCTAAAGATGCGCCCACGGCGTCATTTGGCGAGAGAGCTAGGAATGGGAGGATTTTTTGGGATGCGTAGGTGTAGAGGTTTTGGGCTGTCTCGCGGATCGTCGGAATACCGTCCTTCACAGCCATAACGTAATCGTCAAACGCAGCTGCCGATCGCCGTGTTTTTGCCTCTCGGGTAAGGTCGGCGTTTTCGCGGATGGCCTCCATTTTCGCCGATGCCTTCGAGTATTGATCGAGCATGGCGTCTTGAAGGCGCTGGAGCGGGCCGACATTCGGCCAAAGAGCCCAGGCGGTGCCGGGCAGATTTTCGGAGTGGTATTTCTTGAAGTCGTGAAGGAAAACAGTGGCAGATCCGACTTTTTGCATAGCGCCGACAGATCGTTGCAGGTTCATTTTGTGCACCTATGGTTGGTTTGCGTTTGTGGTTGAGGCTCGAAGTAGTCAGCGAGCGTCATTCGATCGGAACTCACTCCGCCGGCGGCCGCGGCGCTGAGCTCGTCCATGATCTGGCTGATGGCTTTCACATCGTTATCGGTGGCCGCTAGGCCCAACTCGCTTTTGAGCTTGGCCAACTGCTTAAGAGGCTTCATTGCGCGCCTCGATGATTTGTCGATATTGCTGAGCGGCGTACTGATCGACAGTCATACCCTCTGGAGGACTGGTGACGATCCAGGCGCCGGGCGGTGGGGCGTGGCGGATATCCATGATCCCGACCTGAGCGCCATACCTGGCTGGTCGTTCAACGTGGCGCACGTGCAGGATCAGAGCCTTCGCCATCTCCTCGCACTGGTCGCTATCCATTGAGGAAAATGGGAAAAACAGGCACTCGTTTTTCCCTTGGATTCGATAGTCCACCTGGTGTCCCGCAGTCTTGGGGAAGTCGGATTCTTCTTGCAGTTCGGTAGAGCTCGCGCGGATCACTGCCAGCACAATCAGCAGAACCGACTCGTCGGCAGCACCGATTTTTTGAGCCAGCCGCTGCAGTTCGGATTTCAGGGACTTGATGCTCATCGCTTCATTTCC
Organism: Pseudomonas sp. TSRC2-2; assembly: GCF_049897785.1. Classification (NCBI taxonomy): domain Bacteria; kingdom Pseudomonadati; phylum Pseudomonadota; class Gammaproteobacteria; order Pseudomonadales; family Pseudomonadaceae; genus Pseudomonas; species Pseudomonas sp. TSRC2-2. Next base: position 124,633 of record NZ_JAFCWZ010000005.1, on the reverse strand, counting down.
TCAATTTGTAGGCGAAGCTCTTCCATCGCCTGTTGCAGCTCTGCCACCTCAATGACGCGAGCAACGGCCCCCAGTCCGAGAATGAGATTCTTACCCTGGTCGGGGGGCAGCTTCCCATCAGCGATAGCCCTGAGCAGCGACCGGGCGGCACTCGGCAGGTCCGTGTCGTCCAGGTCGAACTTCACCGACTCCACTGAAGGTTTGATAGGCGGCACAAGCCGCTCAAGGATGAGCCGACAGGCCTGCATATCTCCCTTCTTGGCGGCGGCCAGCACCTTCTTGGTCACCGCCTCGGCACCCTCCGCCAGCTTCGCGCGGATCGCTTGGGTCTGCCCTGAACGCCCGCCGGGGTTACCTGATTGCCCCGGCGCCCATTGCCCGGCGTTGGCGCGGCCCGTCACTGAGCGGCCTTCTTGCGCGCGCCGACCAGTTCGGCCGGATGCAGCAGTGCCAGTTCTGCAATGTGCAGATCGACGCCGGGGCCGGTGATATGGAAGCGGCCACCGGCGAGCTCAGTCAGCGTCAACCCGCGCTCCGCAATCCAGCGCCGGGCGCGGTTGCGCTTACTGCTGAAATTTCTAGGCACGGGCAAGTCGAGACTCCAGGCCGATAACTGGTTTGTTCTCACTGAGGGCGATGAGCAGCGCGCAGGCTTCGATGCTGCCCGTGTCTGCGGCAGCGCGAAGGCGCGCCCAGGCCGAATTGAGCTCCGCCCGAGTAGGCTTGGCCTGTGGTCCACGCTGTTTCGTTTGTTGGGTCTGCATGATCAATCCTCATTGGCTGCGGAACCGGGTGACGCAACCAAATTAGGACTTATCTGAGCGTATATCCAGTGTTTTATAGGTGCACCCCATGTGCTACACGGAACGGGACGGAATGGGACTGAAATAGTTGGTTTCGGCGGATCGGAAGGAGGATTTTTTGTTGCAGTAAGTCAATATCAGCCAAAGTGATACAGCTACCCAGCTGAACGCATCGTTCACCCTCAATCTGAGGTCGGGTAATTACGGTGAAGTGGCGACACTTTCTCAATTTGAGGAACACCCCCCAGTGGGGGAAGTTGAGCTATCCAACCCCCGTTGGGGGCCGGACCTGTCATCCCATTTCGGTAGGGCAGGTGTCGCGACACGTTTTGCGTGATTTGAAAACGTGTCGCGTACTGGATGCATCCAGATTTGGATGCATCTTCCCTCGGCGGGGTAATACCCCTGATTTGGGGTATTTGAAAGCCGGAAACACGGCTTTGAGGAGGATGCGAACCTGGCTGCCACATTCAATTCTGTCCGCAAGACAGATTCAGGTGAGGTGGCGCTTCACCACCCCACGTTTAGGAGTGAGCCAGGATCACATTTAGAGTTCGAAGTCATGACAAGGCCTGCTCCGGCCTGCTGTCAGGCCATACGGCCCGAATCGGCCCATTTGGTCTGTCTCGCAACCCCCTGTGGTGGTTTCAGCACACATCGTGGATAACGCCACACTGTGGCATTCCTACCACTCGAGGTAGAGGCCGGAGCGTCACATTGCGAGAAATTTCCCTGTGGGAGCGAGAATTTGCAGGGGTTCTACCTGGATGTCGGAGATACACTCAAAACTGAGCACATCTCCCGGAGGCCCTATGTCAGTCATCGATTGCGATTACCTGCCCGACCCATCCAAGACCAAATTCCCGCCGGAGCTGGCACTGTTGATCGTGCGCAAGGCCGCATCGCTTGCCGACGCCTTCGAGCAGCAGGCGCTTGATCAGCTCACCAAGGACGCAACCTCAGCGCTGGCCGCCGGCGCCGATCCCCGTCAGGTAATCAGACAGATGCGTCTGTAACTCCCACCAATGGTGGAAGTCGAGGTTTTCACCATTGGTGGGATTGCCCCACCTTTTACGGCCATCCCGCAAAAGTGTCGGCAAATCCGGCAGATAGCAGGCGGTGGCCACAAAACATTTCCTGCCCTCCCGTTCTGGTAGGTCAGCTCCCACAACTTCGGGATCTGTAATCCAGATGTGAGCGCAAATCCGCGCATCTCCCGCGACTCTCTTTCAGAGGGCTGCAATTATTTTCCATCCCCCTGTTGACCTATGTAAGACAGTGTCTTACACTGAGCCCATCAAGACGAGATGAGGCTCCCATGGCAAACACACCAACCGTAACGATGAGACTGCCCCAGGAATTGATCGAGCGCGTCGACGCATACGCAAAGCGCGTCACCGGCGACACAGGGGTCGAGGTAAACAGGACAGCCGCAATCCGCGCGCTTTTGGTGGCGGGGCTGGAAGTCAAAGAGAAGGGTAAGCAGTAACCGGCTGAGAATTTAGCCGATTAGAAAGAGGTGCCAACCCGGTGCGCTAACACCGGGAAGGCGATCACACGACGAAGCTTAGAGGCACACGTCATGCAACCATACCAAAATACCAGTAACGCACTGATCGTCCAAGGGAATCATGAAGGTCAGACATCTCGCGAGCAGCTGTTTCGCGACCTGATGGGTCTTGCCATCCAGCTGGAAAGCATCCTGGTCGATGAAGTCGTCCCGATGATGCAGGCCGCTGGCCATCCTTTAGCAGGCCGGGTGCACTCACTGCGCTCAGAGATCAAGCTGCGCGCTCTGCTGCTTGGGGGCGCCCAATGAGCCGCGAACTGGTGGTGATCGAGCCGCTCGAGGTACTAGGCGAGGTGGTTTCGGAAAAGGCCGTCCTCAACGGGGAGGCCATGTGCTCAATGAACTTTGCCCGGGAGGAGATGAAGCGTCTCGAGAAAATCCTCCTCACCTTCGTGGTGCCTGCCATGGGCGGGTATGACAATGAGCTGGCTTGCGAAATTGCACGTCACCTTGAGCAGATCCGGACATTCAGCGGCAATTTCTGCTGGAAGCACCGACACGTAGGCTCGGCGTGGGGTGAGGTCGGAAAGCGGCCGGGCATTGATGACTGAAACCACGAAACCTTCGTAGTATGGCCAGGCACTACCCTGCAACGGGGTGGTGCCTTTTGCTGTAGGAGCGACTCCCGGCGCCAATCGCAAACTATCGACCTTTACCTTTCTCAACCTGATAGATCAAATCCTTCCGTACCTCTTCCGCGCAAGGTCGACACATCCCGATCTGCGTCCAAGGCAAGAACTCGACAACCAGGAAAGTGAAGCCTCCGACCTGCTTACATTTGCCTGCATACCCGTGCTGGCAGCTGGCCTGTTGGATGGTGTGCAAGGTCATTTAATAACCCCCATGGTGGTGTAATTATATAAGACTGGGATTTTTTCCCGTTGGCCTGATCGCTACAGCCCCCGATTTCATTGGCGTGCACTGGGAAAAAATCCCAGTGGTAAGTCGGTAAGAACTCTTGACCGGACAGAACCGGACAATTACCACCCTAACCACTGGGAAAAATTCCCAGTATCTTCCGGAAAAAATCCCACCGGCAATTTCGAAATCAAACGAACTTAAAGCGTGGCGGGCCCGGGCGAAGTTCCAAGTTCTTCCCGGGGCAATCGTCTATTGCGGCCCAGGTGATCGCATACAGTGCTGGCTGGTGTTTCCCGTCCTGCGCGAAAGGACCGTGCTCCCGCGTTTTCACGATCAGGCCTGCGGCTATCAGCTCTTCAAGCGCAGATCGCAGCGTTTTGTCATCCATGCTCCGGCCGCTCGACAGCATCGCCACAGTGCACGCGAGGTCTCCGTTGTTTTTACCGTTGTAGTTCCTGGCCAGCTTGATCAGCACCACTACTGCTTTGGGCGATAGGTTGTCGAATGCATCACTGATCAGCAGTCGATAGGGCAGAGCCAGCACTCGACCGCCACCAAAGTCGACCTTGTAGGACTTTTTTCTGGCCATTCAAACGCTCACAGGCAGGCGCAAGGGGATTCCGCAAAAAAGCGGCGTCCCCCTTGCGCACTCTGGTTTACGACGCTTCGCGCATGAGGATGTACTTGGCGACCCGGTGCGGAGGTCGACCTGGCTCGGTCGACTGGTGCGTCCAGTAGGTGCGGATTTCGTGCCCCTTTTTCCTGAGGCGCCGAATGGTGCTTGGTGGCTGCACGATGTCGAGCATTTGAGCCGCTTCGACTGAGGAGATCGGGCCGTTTCTTAGCGCCTCGATCATTTTGCGGTCTTGCTCGACCGAAGAATGACGTGTCATAGTTTGCCCTTCACGTTGGTGCTATCCAGTGTGTTTTCGCCCAGGCGGTGTTCCCGCACCGCCTTGGCAATCTCTCGCGCGTTCCTGCGCAATTTCTCCATGATCATTTGTCACTCGGCTCGTCGACGAAGCGACTTAGAACAAGCCAAAGGGCGGCGGATTTCTCCTCCTCCCAGCGCTTGCTCAGTCGTTCGTATTCGGTGGTAGAGATGCTCGCCCCCTGCATTGCTAGGAACGTGTCGCAGGCGGACTGGAGCATCAGCTGCTCCTTATAGGTAAATTCCAAGATCATCGCGCGCCATCCTTCGCGGCGCGCTCTACCCACGCTTTGAGTTCCGTCATCAGGATCAACCGGCGGCGACCAAGCTTGAACGCCTTCAGGTCTCCCGAGGCAATCAGCTCGTAAACACCAGAGCGCGAATACCCGACAATCCGCGCCGCGTCTTCGACGCTGACTGAAAGTGGACTTAACTGATTTGCTTGTTCCATGAGCCATCTCCCAATCCTCTGCCGACACGGCATAGGTCCACCGAAAGAATATTGCTGTATGTGATGCACGTCAACTGCAATCACGGACTGAATATGAATGCATGGACTTCGGTGGACGCAAAAGGTAGGATTGGGCTAACCACATTTGATAGGTGTAAGCGATGGCCAAGAACAAGCCGAGCCAAGGTGCGCGAAAGACGGAGACGTTGACGCTCCGTCTTGACCCCAAGGTGAAAATGATGATTGAGCTCATATCGCGGATTCGCAGGCAGTCCATCACCGGCGTGGTTGAAGCGGCTATCGAAGGGATCGCCTTTGACTTGGACGCCCCATATTTTGACGATGGGGAAACACACAACTACTCGCTCGGGGTGATTTTTTCCGAAATATGGTCTACAGACGAAAGCGAACTATTCATAAATACGTGCTTCCGCCTGCCTTCACTCCTGACTTATGAGGAGCAGCGGCTTTGGGAGACGATAAAGGTCTCCGTGGCATTTCGAGAAAAGCCTACATCGACCGCGTTAACGGATTGGGAGGTTGATGGCGTGGGCCGCCTTGATAAGGCGATGATCAGGATGTTCTGGAGCGATCTGGCGGAGCACGTCGTGGACAACCGCGAGAGCCGGACGGTTGTGCCTTTCGTGCCTCCCTACTAAATCAGCTCAACTGCCGCTGCCTTGCTGTCGGGTGCAAGGTGGGCATAGCGCAGGGTCATCTTGATATCGGCGTGCCCCAGCAGATCCCGGATCGTGTTGAGCGGTACGCCGGCCATCACCAGGCGTGACGCGAAGTCATGCCGCATATCATGCCAGCGGAAGCCTTCGATCTCGGCGCGCTCTAGCAGCTTGAGCCAAGCGCTTTTAACGTCCTCCAGACGGCCGCCTTCCTGACTCGGGAACACGTATCGAGATTTGCCGGCCAGCTTCTTCCAGTCTTCCAGCACACGCACTGTTTCCTTGTTCATCGGGATATGTCGTGTGTCGCTGGTTTTGGTGGTGGCGCCGGCGGCGGTGATCGTCTTCGTTTGGAAGTTCACCGCGGACCATTTCAGGTCGAACAACTCTCCGCGTCTCATGCCTGTATTCAGCGATACCAAGACCATAGGCTTTAGGTGGTCTGTGAATGGAACCTGCAGCAAGCTAGGCATCAGTTCCTTACCGCGATCCGCTCGCCACTTGTTCGCACTCTCGCGCTCCGCCCTTGCTTCGTCTTGGCGGGCGTCCAGCGCTACCCGGAGCCGTTTCGTCTCTTCTGCATCTAAGTAGCGGACCAGTCCCATCGAGTCGACTTTTAAGGCTTTGAGCCGGTCCATCGGGTGGGTATCGATGTACTCCCACTCAACTGCTCTGCTGAATACCCCGCTAATGGAACCCATTTTTCGATTGACCGTCGAAGGCTTGTTGCCCGACTTCATCCATCCGGTGCGGATCTGGTCCAGGTCACGGCCGGTGATCGCGTCGAGACGTTGAGCCATGATGGCCTCGAAGTTGTTGTCGAGCGTATGCAGTGTTTTCTCATGCCCTTTGTGGTGCGTCTTGAACCAGGGCATATAGGTGTCGTCGATGAACTGACGCAGGGAGGGCAGGGCGGAGCCCTTCCTTCCTTGGGTGACGGCCAGCGGCTCGCCGTGCTTCCTCGCGTCGGCGAGGTACTGTGTTGCCTCCTGGCGAGCTTGGTCTAGCGTGAGGATGCCTACTCGGCCCAAAGTCTTTTTGCGGCCGCGGGCCCAAGTCACCACATAGGACTTCGCTCCCGCAGCCGTCACTCGCACGAATAGCCCGGTGATGATGGTATCGTGGACCTCATACTCCCGGCCGGTGACTTGCAGGCCGGCAAGCAGCTTGGCCGTAATCTTCTCTTTCACTTTGTTCCCATGGGTGCAGAGTGGGTGCAAAAAGAACTATACGGGGCCGTTTTCACGGACGCAACCGGACGCATAACCCGTGATTAGTGGGTGTTGTCCAAGCGGGCTGGGTGCAGAATTATCCCTCCTAAGGGGAAGGTTGCAGGTTCTTATCTGGGGTACTCCGTAGGCGCGTATTGGGATGGGAAGCCTTCTTGCGAGTAAGACGGTTCGGACGCAGTGCTAAGGACGTAAGGTTTTGATTTATCAGTACTCTTGAATAAAAGACCAAAAAAAAGCATCATGATAGACCTGTGCTCTCTTAGTTCAATGGATAGAATAAGCCCCTCCTAAGGGTTAGATGCTGGTTCGACTCCAGCAGGGAGCAATACCCTCAACTGCTTGCCGTACCCTCTGATTCCTACCACGACCTGACGCTTCAGTCGTTGGCAAGTCTCCTTGCTCCGATTACCTTCCCTCTGAGCTACACGATCACACTGGCGGCCCTCCCGCGAGAAAGGTCGCTCATAGGTACGATAATTCTGATGTTTTCGTAACGGCGAGTTGTAGAAGCTGAGCAATATAATATTCGGTTAAGTCGTTTTTTATTCCAATAACGAAAGCTCATCCTTTCATTGTCATACTGATCAGCCTCATGTGTTTCTCCTTCAGAGTTAAATACAGAAGTTCAATAGTGTGTATTGCTGAGTCTGTTAAGACCCGTAGTGCTGGCAATAGGTCGAATGATCTCTGCGCTCGCGCTTCCCGTTTTCACGTCTATTTGCTGACCGATGGCATAGGTAGCGCTTGGCTAAGAGACCTGTGTTTTCAGTAACAAAGCAAGCGTCCGATTCAGGCCTTTTTTTCGCGTCTCGCCGGTGCTGAACATCATCACATGACTCCAAGGTCATGGCCGTAAAAGCGTATTAATATCAGTTTCGCTGAGCATGCTGCTTGCTGGGCTGGCCACAAGAAGTTATGTGGAAAGCAAAACACTGACTTTCCCACGCAGCATGGTGGAGATCAGCAACCTTGCTAAGGGCGATAGCAAAACTTTATGTTGGAAGGATTACCTCTGCTTGGTCCGTGTCGCATCCGCTCTTCCACGGTTCGATCTGGCATAATCTAAGGTCATAACTGAACTCTCATCCAGCACTTTGCAGCGGATAAAAATGGAACCTAGCAACGTATTTCGCGGCGTGTTTACAATCCTGCGGGTAGCCTTAAAAAAAATTACACCATTTGCCATGCAAAGGGCGGCCGGGAAAGCACCAGAAGAAGTGCGCTCTGCCGATGATTCAATATTAGAAAGTGCGATTCAGCGCTTAGTGGGCGGACGGCCGGATGATCCGTTTTATAAGCGTTTCCCCGATGCGGTAGCTCACCTCCTGATTACACCTCCTCATCTGGACACGCCAAATGTTGTGAGCTGGCTCAGTGATCGCGGGATGAAAGCCGACATCATGCAGGCTGCTCGTAGAAAGTCGCTGGGCTCAGAAATCCCTAAAGAGATACTCACTAGGCTTCAGAATCGATATGCCGAATTAGCCTTCGCGAACGCGCAGGAGGCGAGCGGTGTCGTATCGGCCACGATCGCAATTCTTGCGGAGTCTATCAACGCGCTCGTTGAAGATCATGGTGCTGCCGGGTTAATCACAGCCGCTCATCATGACCTGTCTGACAAACTGCAAGGAGTCGAGAATCTTCTATTGGGTGCTCACTCTTCTCTTCAGCAGCAGACGCCCAACCAGATCATTGCTTCTGCGCTTGAGAGTAATATTGCTTGGCTTTCAGACGCATTCGGAGATAAGACGCGTGCTCGCAGTGCATTTGGCCAGCCCCTCAGCCCAGGCGATGAATCGGTTTTACGTACAGTTGATCGAAAAAATCTACGGGTCACAGTCGCTAGTAACGTCTTTGGTAAACCAGATGATGCCGTCACTGCGTTAGTAGGCGCGGATGGAAATGGCAAGTCTTGGATTTTTGCGCAGACCTGGATCCATCAACCTGACCGACCACTGACCGTTGTGTTGGTCCCCGACGATATCCAGGGGCGACCATCTTCAGAGTACTGCCGAGATCTCTTGGTATCGATGCTTCTCACACAAACCGGAGAGATACCAACTCAGCAGCACAAGGAGGTATGGCTCAAGGAGCTACAGAACTGGCAAGGCCAATCCGACGTTCCTATTCCTCGGGTGGTTGTATTTATGGACGGTATCAATCAGCGCGAAAGTATCGATTGGGTAACGTTCATTGATGCAATGAGTGAGTTGATGGTGGAGATTGGCGGAAAATTGGTATTTAGCTGTCGGCAGGTTTTCTATCGCGACTTCATAGATAACAAACTGTATAGCCGGGTGGTCCAAGTTAAGATCCCTGAGTGGAGCGATTCAGAACTAGACGAGCTTTTAAAGGAGCGAGGAACGTCGATTTCTGCTCTCGATGCTGCGGTGATGCACAGCCTTCGTAACCCTCGGATTTTTGGAGTTGCCGCTACTCTCTTCAGCACCGAACAAATAACAGCGTTCGGCGAATTGAGTATCAGTCGCCTGCTTTTTGAGCATATTCGTAGCAGTGCCGCCGAAGGGGCAAAGAGATCTGACAAGCAGTTCAAAGCAGATATTTGCGCCCACGCTGATAGCATTGTGCGTCGTCTTGAGCAACAGCAACGTGACGACATAAACGAATTCCAGATGCGAATGCTAGTGAAAGCTGGTGGTGACGATCAGGCCATCACCGAGCAGTTTGTCATCACATCAGCTGGGCGTTTCTTCGAAGTGTTGGACGAAGATCCGAACAAGTATCTTTTGAAAGATGAGGGCCTACCGCTGGCGTTAGGGCTTTCTCTGGTAAAGACGGCTCGAGACGCGTTACGGAAAAATAAGAGTGTTGAAGATGCACTGTCTAATATTCTTGAACCTATTGCGGCGCTTGATAGAACTGGCGATATATTGATGGGGGCAATTCTTTCTGCCGTATTGGAAGAATCGCCTCTTGAAATTGTGAGCCCATTAGTTCGTTGTTTTGTCTCGCTTCAGAACATAGATTCTGTACGTTATCCAGAATTTCGAAATCTTTTCAGTCGCAACCCTAAAGCGTTTATCGCGGCCCTAGAAGATGCATCTCTTTCTCGGGATGTTGTCTCTAATCTCGCGTGGTTGACCGATGCAGCTGATGATTTACGCGGTGATGAGGCCTTCGAGATCGAGCTTTCAGCCGGTATCCATCGCTGGCTCAACATGTATTCCCTCGCGCCCGAACGTGCGGTTTTTTATCCCAACACTGCGGAACACGCAGCCGAGCGACATAAAAAAAAGGTTGAACGTGAGCAGGAGCTTTCCGACGCTATCACGTCATTTTCGGTGACTGAACAAGATTTTTTTCGCGACATGACTCAGGTTGATCAGGGGGACTACGGCCGCCTCAGCTTGCTTGCTTTCCACGCATTAGCGGGTCAGCCGCTAGCCTCTTATGCCAAGGATCTGCGTAACTGGTGTTTATCGACATCGCTAAATGGTGGCCATCAAAGTCCCCAAGGTGTCTTTGACGATCTTTTGCATTTCAACTTGATTGATTGGGAGGCCACTAGGGACGCGCTGCGGGAATGTGCGGCCCCCTTGCGGGAAGCCAATGTTTCCAAAGTGGGCCAATGGGCGTTGATATATGTTTTGCGCGCCACAGGTGATAGCGACGACGCAAAAGAGGTTCATGCCTTCGTTGAGGCGTTGACCAAGGATCAAGAGCGTGGAGGAGGCTGGCGAAGGGTAGAGGACTATTGCGCTACTGATCCTTGCGATCCTTCGTCAGAAGAACCTGACAACATTGAACAGACCGCAATCGACTATAGGGCGATAAACCCAGTCAAGTTGAGCTGTGGCAGGAGTGTCTCACTACAAGACCACTTTTTTTCGATGGCTAAACCAGGCCTCGCACGCTTCCGACCTGACGCAGCTGTCGAAGCTTTGCGGTCATTCGCAGATGAGGTTTTGAATCGGGCGGAGTCGGAGTTCCGCCAAGCGATTTACCTTCTCGAAAGTCATACCGTTTGCTTAGATGATCGAGTTGCGAAAGCCTATGTTGATAAAGCGGGGGAGATTGCACAGGTTGCATTGAGTGCCGGCGAAGATGAGAATAATGAAGCTTGGGTCAGTTCGCAGCATGCTCTTCTTGTTGCCTTTGCCCACATGACTGGTCATGAGCAATTCACTGCGCTGCTTAAGCATCCTGAAGACAAAACCATTCTTCGGGATCTTTGCGATCTATTCCTGCCTATAGATGAAGCTACCTTGGAGCGTTCGCTCGACAAGGCCTTGAGGGAGGGTAACCAAGTTGCTCAGTTTCGTATCCTTTGTTTCGCTGAGGCATCAGAAACCTCGCTCAGCGCAAACACCATAGAGACTGTGATCTCCCTACTCGAATCGACGCACCGCCACGTCCGTCTGTCTGCGTTGTCCCTAATACAAGCTGCCGCTGTCCCGACGCTACTCGTTGGGCTCGTGAAATCTAGTTGGAGTGCAGCTTGTCTCGATGCGGTGTCTCAAAAAAGTGAAATATTTTATGGATCGCTGGCGCTTGTAAGGGCTGCGGAGCAAGGCTTAATTTCAGTCGAGGGATGCCTTGATCGAATTGCACTTTCCGCTTATGAGTTTTTCGCTGAGCGACTTGGGCCTGATGCTGCACTGGCAATTTCAGACCGAATCAATACGGCTATTTTCAAAGCAGCGGAGTTTCAGGTTACAAGTAACTTGCCAAGTATCGAACAAAATATTGGTGGGCGTCACTGGCCGGAGGTTATTGAAGTATCCGAAAAAAAACCTCAAAGCGAAGGCCTTCGGGAGCAGCTAGAACGGCTCGCCGATACTAGCGATGCTTGGTACAAGCGCCAACAGCAAAACGAAGATGCTTTTGATCGTTTTGAGCGTGATCTGTTGAAGGTTGGTGCGCAGCTGATTGTTCAGGCCGTCACCATTGGATTGATTCAGTCAATTGACCGGGTGGCACCGCTACTAGTCGATTCATGGCACGAATATTTTCTGGGTCTGGACAGTCAGAGCTTTAACAATGTGCACAATATTGCTTCGCTTGTTGCCGAAGCTATTTCCAAAAGAAATGTTGATGCTGGGATGGCTTTGTTCAAGCGTTTAAAAGCCGGACGTCCCGATGTGCGAATGACATTAGGTCGTAGCAAGGTTGAACTGGATGCGGTCTGTATTTGGCGGGCTGCTGAAAGCAAAGAAATTAAGGGCGCTTGTTTCGCGCGGCTCGATGGCATCGACAATGATCATGAGCTTGCTAAGGAGGTTCTGGCTGCTCTAGAAGCTCAGCGAGAACATCTCTTACATGATTATGTCGTCGATCGGAGAAAGCGCCTAGAGCCAGCTCATCGGGCTCGGGCTACGATGGTGGCTGGCTTTTCAATGGAAAATGATTGGGCGATAGAGACGATCGATTTGTTGAAGGACGAGCATGGATTTCTCCATCAGGCCTATGTGGCGTCCAAATACGCTATGGATCGTCATCAATGGTCGCGTCATTGGGCTTCTCAGATGCGTAGTGCGACAGATCCAGTCGAGCTTTGGCGCTACTCAGTTTTACTGTCGAAAATAGTTGATGGTCGCTTCAGTCTGGCTGAGCTGTATGGAGAGATTCCTAGCCCCCTTATTAAACGCTTCGGCAGTACGCTTAATCGACCGATCCGCAATAGGATCGGTAAGTGGAAAGGCAAGCGAGAGTCGAAGCTTTTTGGCATGCGCACTCCGGACCGTAAGTTTATTACGGGGGGTAAGGTTGTAGATTAGTTTCAGGTGGTATATTTAGCTATCGATAGCGGTAGCTAAACCGCCTGGACAGCGTGGACCGATTTAGGCATTGATGCTGCTAGACCATGCACTGAAATGCTTTGATGTGACCTATATCCACACGACTGCCAAGACACAGAAACGCAGTGTCCTGGAGCGCTGGCATGCGTGGCTCGATGGTCGGGGGTTGGCTGCGCTGCATAGTCCGACAAATACGAGCGAAGTCAAGGTATAAGGGCGACGAGCTGCGTCCTGCTATCACCGCCGCCCCCTCTGCTGGCGGCGGATAGCGGCCGCTCAGGAATTAATCACAGGTGATTACGCGCATTTCCAGGGGGACTCCACATCCGAGTGACTGTACGCGTAGTACTTTGGGATATGCTTGTCTACGACTGGCTCATTATTTAGATTTGGCGTGACCAGTAACTTTGTAGTGGGCGGCTACGGTACTAGCCACCCTATGTCTCTCAAGTCACCAGATTAATTTCCTGCCTACCAGATTAGAAAATCCCTAGATCGCGTTCCGCATCCATGTTGGATTCACGTGCTATCTGACTATCAATAGAGGCAATATGCTCTTTTACCCATTTTTTTACGTTTCCATTCTTGTGCTTCAAAAGAGGAGCAAGCGCTAATTTATCAGCCTCCAAATAAGGCACTAATGACCCTGACCACCCCCTACTCCCCATGTTTGCATTTAAAGCGCTCGCGACACGTTTATCGCCGCCAAAATTTTCAAGCAGCAGAATAAATAACTCCGACGGACTCTGAGCATCATCTCGAATCTCAAATATATTTATACAGGCAGCGACAAAGCTAGGGCCAGAATCTGGATGCTCATAACACCACGAAATAATTTCTCCTGATGGAAAAGAAGAAAGAACACTTGGCAGTTGGCTGGAAACGCTATTTTCTCTATCAAGCAGTTTCTGCAACCAGTAAAGTTCCATACCTTTCGCTCTAGATATAGCCTCCCCAAAAACAGGCCATAAGAGATCGCCGTATTGCTTCACTATCTTCATAAGCAACGGCTTTATGTAGCTCCATAAATCATTATGATTAAACCCAATCCGGCATGAATCAATTAGCTGACGAGAAATCGCAATCACTAGCCCTTCATCACGTGTCTTTAATAGAGCCTCGACAAGTGCACTCCAACTGTGGAGGTCCGTGTATGCCGCCGAATGTTTTTTGTGTAAGGGAACTGCCGATACCAATGACTTTACGGATGTACGTATTGTTTCGACCCGCTCCATATTGCCAAAGCAGTACATAAACATTACATTCAATGCAGGCCAGGCGGCCTCATCACCTAACGCTGCCAATTTCAAACAAAAATCCGAAACAACTTCTGGCGCTAGTTCACTAGTAACACTACCATAGCTCAAAACATTTGCGCTATTGGCCGAGATCAATCCAGTCGTTATAAGCTCAACCAACTTATTTAAGTGCTGAGCCTCAATATTCCCTGTACGAATAAGCTCAGGATAAAAGTTTACAAGCCGCTCATCAGATGAAGCCGACTCAATATACTTCTGCCAAGTTTCCGGAGATTTCTCGTACACCCCACGATATAGCCCAGTAACAAAGCTAGAGTTTGCTTTGGAGTTTTCAGACAGCCTCTTCAAAGCAAGCTCAAGAAGCTTGCTTTCATCCGCTAATTCCAAAACTAGTTGACGCCCAAATGAGTGTGACTGTCGCTGCTCACCTTCGAGTAGCAAATCAATACACGAATACAACTCGTCGACATTTCCAGCAATTTCAGTTGCTAATTTCTTAGCGTTCTCTGCCGCGACATCGACGTATTCCCCCCCCTCAAGCCTATGATGTTCCCGAGGTGGATTAACAACAATTATTCTTAGTTTTTCCACTAACTCAGCACCTTCTGGACTAAGTAGTTTCATCCAAGAATTGAGCGCAGTGATAGCAGTTTCTTCGAGTTTTTCGCGGTCATACTCGAAGGTGTTTTTTATGCTATCAAGTGCAGCAGGCCAGTATCGGCCATTAGATTCTACAATGTGTCTAATAGCGACATCTAGCATATCAAGTCGACCTCTTCCTACAAAGCCACGAATTGAATGCCCAATATCGCTTAGTACTTTTTCTCTTTGTTTTTCGCCTCGATCCATCATCTCTGAATACAAGTCGAAAGCAGATTGCCAATAGTCGAAGATCTCTTGCCAAATTTTTGGGCGCCACTCTTCAAGAGGTGCTTTTGTACCTTGGTATTCTGCACCGACCGTACGACTACCTCCAAAGGTGCTGATTGCCTGCTCTAACGCATTAAGCAGTACCATATCAACTTCAATTTGTTCCATATCCATGGCCTGTCGAAGCAAAGCGAAACGGGTATCTGGCGCAGCAGCAGTACCGGAGAGATTGATGCAAAATAACTGCGAAAATATGCCTGTGGCATTATTACTCCAAGATTCATTTTCTGCTGACGCTAAGAGCAACATGCACCATGAGGCCTCCATAAACAAATCGGCATGGAAGCAGAGTTTCTCTAGCCCCCAAACTAAATTTCTTCGAACCTCCCCCTCAATTGAGAACAACTGTTCGTGATCCATGGAGGTTAAAGTTCGATATAGCGCTGCGGACGTGGCATCGGGGTTCACATTCACAAAAGCGCGGAAGAATCTAGAACCCCGTTCCGATAGGATCACCTCCGCTTGGCCAAAAGGGGCTTGAGGCCCGCAAAGCTTCTCAGTGAGTAACTTTACCTCACTATGAAAGTCCATTTTCTCAATTTGGTTACAAAAACCCTCAATCATCCCTTCGGGGATAGAGTCGATTAACCCTCTTTGTTTTTCCTCTCGTGACTTTGTCCACCATTGCCCTGCTAATCGTATTGCCAATGGCTTAGGGACCACTTGGCCAAATCGTCCGCGACGATCAATTAATCCTCGACTTGAATACTCTTGAATGCAACCATACACATCATCAAGATGCACGCCAATCGTGCTGGAGATATATTCCAACTGGTATTCAACTTCTTTCTCAACACCAAACACGTCAAACAAAGAACATGCCTGTAAAATCCTCAAGCACTCTGGATTTTCTGCTTCGTTACGTTTCCAAAGAAGTTTGCTTGCGAGTTCGTCCTCCGTAAGGCTTCCAATTCTTGGATCTTCGTTTAGTCTCGCTTCCGCCAATAGCACCGCCATTTGAGGGAAGCCTTGTGCGAAATCCACTATCCGCTTCAAATCCGACAAAACATTGTTATATACGGGGCTTAGTAACTGAAAAAGTTCATCATTAGTCATTTGCTCCAACCTAAAACAAACAGTTGGGGCCGCAATCGAATCAAAATTATAGTCGAGAGTCAGCAACCTTACTTGGCTACCTTCGCGACGGACTTCCTTGACAAGCCGTTCATGCAGCCGATACTCACAGTTGTCAACAACGATAATCGCCTCATACCCTAACGTAACCCAGTCAGCTATAAGTGAGTCAATATTAGGCGCATGATTAGCGTCGACATAAACAACTAAGCTTCTAATCTCTTCATTTTCACTGAAGACCTGAAACGCTGTTCTTGTTTTACCTAAACCAGACAACCCCATCATACGAAAGCAAGCTTTCGGCACAGACAAACCAGTCTTTAGCTTCTCAACCACCTCGCTACGACTAGCAACAGGGGCAAAAGGTAAGCGAGAAAGATCTTCATGCTCACTCCAAAGTTCGTAGGTTTTCAAACCCCGTTCAACTGGCCGACCGCTCCAATGCTGAACTGCTACAACAGCTGAAATATAAAGATTAACCCAGCCTGCGATTTGACTCGCATCATATATACGCAAATCACACTCGTTCGCATACCCTTTGCCAGCACCAACAAGGGATGCTCTAACTTGCTTAATCCGCGCCTGCTTTTGCTTTGAGTTAAGCTCCTGGGTGGTAAAAACTATATAGCTCCCCCCATCGGTAAGAACTTGATCCACTATTGGTTTGACCAAACCTTTAGCAGTGATCACTTCCTTAGCATACGCTGCCGGCCCCATATCGGTCGCTTTATTCTGAAACAAGCTTAGCCGATTGGGAATATAGTCTGTGGAGTCTGGTCCTTGCTCCCAGGAAATCCTGCCATCTTCACCGCCATCCCCCGTGATTATATTAAGTGCTACTTCTACAGCACGTTGCGCAATTCCAAAACGAAAGGCTTCGGCGTGCAGAAGCTCCTTGAGCAATTGTGTTAATTGGATATCGTTTAACTTATTGATATCACCAGATTCGACTTTAAAGGGCTTTGCCATGACTTTCCTTTAGTTGATTGGTTTCTTGAGCCCAATGACCTGCCATGTAAATATTTCGCCTTCACCCCAACCTTGCGCCTTCACAGCTATTCTATATTTCATCGTAAATTGCTGATCATGGATGGTAAAAATTTTTTCGATGTGGAGCTATCGCTTCGGACTCAACCGAAACGCATGTAGTGATCCTTTCTACTGCCGCTTTCCAAGCTGGGTTCCGGTAGATAGATAGCATGCAAATGCCTGGTTCAGCCATAGTTAGCCGTACACCACCATCGATACTCCTGAACCAATGGTCGAAAGACCTACGTGGCTCAAGCATCACCCTTGGGGAGAACGTCAGATCCCAGCGGCCCCACAAAACTAAAAAATCAGCAAAAACTAAGGGAAAGGAAATGTCGAAAGCTAGGCCGGCTGAGCGGAAAACTTCAAAAGGTACGCCCGGACACATCCCTATCGGGAGTAATACGGGCCCCACTCGTTCGCTTTACCCCCACAGGCATTGCTGACGCTGCCCATAGCTTTGACATCAAGCAGGTGCTGTCTTGCTTAGACAAAGCCGGCACAATTGCAGAGCGCGACAACGACCGATACGGCCGCCTGACCAAATGCATCCGTATCAAAGGTGGAGGTATTGCCCGTGGCTATGTCATCAACCCTGCCGCCTTGCTGGCTGCCACGGAGGAATAGCTATGGTTGCCAGAAACCAACGGCCAGAAATGCCGGGGCCTTCGGTCGGGCTTTTATTGCCAACCCTCACTTGCCGAAGCTCCTGCGTCACGATCTGCCGCTGAACCCGTAGGACCGCGACACTTTCTACGGTGGTGGCGAGCGCGGTTATATCGACTATCTGTTCGCGGCACATGAAGCAGTAGCTGTCTGATACAAACCGCTAAAAGTCAAAGGCGCATCCCATGACTGGGCTGCGCGTTTTTTACGTCTGCGCGTTCGAGCCATCAGCAAGAATCTGTCTATGATGTGGCAGCGCCGCTGCACCGTCAGCGACTGCGTCCGCCTCAACGGACGTTCAGCATCGATTTTTTTGGGGCAGTTTTCTTCACAGTCAGAGACTTAAGTCTGGGCTTCAGATCGTTCATCACGAGTCTCATTATTCTATTGCCGTTTCAGAACACTGGTGTGTTTCCGCAACTATCAGGTTGGCCCTTAGGCTCAGTCTTGGAGAAAAACTGATGTTTGATTACTTGGGCAGCTTTCCAATTCCGGTCGACCTGCTACCGCAGAGGTTGCGTTCACTACTGGAGCCCGTCGGAACTGATCCGTCGCAGAGGGTCGAAGTGAGTAGTTTTACGGAAACTCAGCACTCAGACTCGAACCGCGAGACGGTACATATGGTTATGGCTGTAGTTCCAGACAACAAAGCAGCAATACCCGTGCTCTACAGTAATGGGGTTGTGGCGCAGGGCGTGCCTATTTTAGGTGGGAGAGGGAGTGCGCAGAGCTTCGCTCCGGATGTGAGCGGATATGACTATATCGTCGCCTCATGGGGTAGCAGCTTGTTCTTCACCTACAATTTGTCCGAAAAGGTATGGATGGCATTGGGTTTAACGCCGCGATGCATAGGAAATGAAGATCAGCGCTTGATTTACGATGACTTAAGCCTGCCAGAGTTCGCAGTCGCCGAAGGAGAGGTTTCTCTTCGGTACCACTTCAAACCCTCCCGGGATGTTAAGTGGTTCATGTCAAACGAGTACCTACGCAAGTATCTGTGGCTTCGGGGCGGGCGAGGTGTTCGCCAGTTCTTCTATCAGGCGACGCTTGAGGGCTGCCCGGAGCTACGTAAGCTAATGAATGGGAAAAGGTTTTTCCCCATTGGTGCCCCAGGGACTTGGCTAGAAGGCGATCTTCGGGAAACACCGGAGGGTCTATTACTCCAGGTTTCGGCGACGGTAGTGGCGGTCTCTTGCGACCTTTGCCCACAACAGACCGCCGATGGACTAACGTGGCCAGGTGAAGTCGGAAGGGTTACTCGTGCTAGCGTCGATGACATCGTGAGGAATGATACGACCACCTATCTCGACGATAAATTTCTTCAGCGCTATGAACAGAACAGCTTGTACGGAAGCACCCCTGTAGGCATGCATGGTACCTGGGATTGCAGTCCATCCTATCTGGGGCAGTGGTCTTTCACGGGGTGCCATCGAGTAGGGAGAAACCTAATTCAGGTGGAATTACGGGATTTGTATAAGGGGGTGCCAGACAGGGAAACCTTACATGCTCATGCTCACGCTCTTGATCCTGATATCGTAAAGCAACGCGACCTGACCGCCGAACACATCGTGTCCAAGGTTGATCGATTCCTCGAGCAAATGCTGTCTTTAGGAGAAAATCTTTCGCGACTCGGGGCACTGCTAGGGATCAAAAAACCGGTTGCTGAACTGCTTCGTTTTTCGCGGGACGAAGTTGTAGCCAACGGTTGGCTACATTACCCGCAGGTTTCAAAGCTTGCTCAGTGCGTCCCGCTGGACATAACTCAGCAGGCATTTCTCGCTCGATGCAAATCCATACATGAAATTTGGCAGGGCCTGTCTGACGGTTTCGTCAAACAGATTTTGGAAGCACTAGGTGTCCCAAGAAAGGCGATCGCGAGCCTCAAAGCCCTTAAACTTCTACAGTGCTTACTGAACATCCTGACGAAATTTGATGACAACTGCGAGGCTCCGGACGCGCTTCGTAGCGATGAAGAGCCGGAGGGCTGGAATGCG
The DNA here is from genome assembly GCF_049897785.1 of Pseudomonas sp. TSRC2-2. Lineage (NCBI taxonomy): Bacteria > Pseudomonadati > Pseudomonadota > Gammaproteobacteria > Pseudomonadales > Pseudomonadaceae > Pseudomonas > Pseudomonas sp. TSRC2-2. The sequence continues at coordinate 105,397 of NZ_JAFCWZ010000005.1, read as the reverse complement.
AAAAACGACGCCATCGCAATGCTGTTTGTGACCTACGATCTTCGTATTGCCGATGCACACGAAGCGGTGAATAAAATCGTCGAAAGATTGCAAGACCAAGACTTCGACACAGCTACGCTGCATCAAGGCTATGGTCAGGCGCTAGATTTTATACTCGATGGGGTCATCAACTCTTTTACGGCAATAAATTTACCTCTGAGCAGAATTCTGGCACGAGCCCGATAGTCGACTTGTTCGCGGACCGAATTTCCTGGGTGATACGCGTTTTCAGGTGATGTTCGAATCACCCAGGGAGTTAAAGCCCAGTTTCCCATTCGAACTTCAAGGCAATCCAGCAGTGGTTACTTCCATTGAGCTGCGTATAGGGTGGTGGAGTGCGTCCTGCTGGTTGATCCCTGAAGGCGGTGGAGGACCTTGCTCTACTGAATACAGTGCTATCAAAAAGCCGGCACATAAGCTAAAACGCTTGTAGGCCGTGGTGCTTCCGATTGCCCATCCTGTTGGTGTATGGAGTCGAAGAAAGCGGACCTTACTGGGTACCACAACAGGGACGAGCGAGGCACGGATATGCACATAGAATCGTTGAGGATTCGGAATTTTCGCCGCTTACGTGATGTGAAGATCGATCTGGCGCGTGATATTTCCATATTTGTGGGGGCCAACAATAGTGGCAAGACCTCTGCCTCATATGCGCTGCGCCTCTTCACCACGGCTTCAAAGGAACGGTTCACGATCCACGATTTTAGCTCCCACTGCTGGAGCGAAATCAACGCATTTGGTGAGCGCGCAGCGGATGCGCAATTGCCTTCTATTTCTCTGGACATCTGGTTCCATGTCAACGAAGCGGACCTTCATCGTGTAATTGATTTGTTGCCAAGCTTGGAGTGGGAAGGGACCTTGATTGGTCTGCGCATCGAATTTACGGCGAAGGATTCGGAGGCTCTTGTTGGGAGCTTCCAAGACGCTAGAGAGCTTGCTCGCGCCGCTGTGGGGCAAGAGCGCAACCAGGGGTATGAGCCTGCGCCTCGGAATTTGCGAGCATACTTGGAAGATAATCTTGGCCGTGAATTTGAGCTTCGCTATTACGTGCTGGACCACGCCCAGTTCGACGTTGATTTAAAGCCGTTGGCGGGGTACGAACCGTCGCTTCTAACCCCTGATAAAGGACGGACAGGGAGGGATATTTTAGGCTCGCTCCTCCGAGTAGATGTTTTGCACGCGCAGAGACATTTATCGGACAGCGCAGGTGGAAACCGCGCGGAGGATCTCTCTCGTTGTTTGAGTCGTTTTTACGAGCGCAACCTTGAGAAGCGTGGCAACGACCATGCCGCAATTCAAGCCTTGTCAAACTCTGAAGCCTTGCTAAATGACCACTTGAGCCGAGTGTTTGAGCCGACCTTGTCGAGGCTTTCCGACTTGGGTTATCCGGGACTTTCAAACCCGAGCCTTCTTATCAAAACCGCTCTGAACCCAGCCACAATTTTGGGAAGTCATGACGCTCGTGTTCATTACGTGTTGGGAGAACCAGGGGTTGACGCGTTGACCCTGCCTGATCAATACAACGGCCTAGGTTTCAAAAACCTGATCTACATGGTCGTGGAGATTCTGGACCTGCATACGCAATGGATGGATATCGAGGAGAATCGCCCACCGCTACACCTTGTTTTCATTGAGGAGCCTGAAGCTCACCTGCACGCTCAGTTGCAGCAAGTGTTCATTCGAAAAATCCAGGATATTTTGCAGATTGGCGAAGCAGATCGTCCGTATTACGCAACTCAGCTAGTGGTTACTACACATTCGTCACACATCCTCTACGAACACGGATTTCAACCCATTCGCTATTTTAGAAGGGTAGCAACGCTGGGAGGGCATACGTCTGAAGTACTCAGTCTCTCCAAGTTTTATCATGACACTCCAAACCCGACGCGCGATTTTTTGGAACGTTATCTGAGGCTGACGCACTGTGATTTATTCTTTGCAGATGCCGCTGTACTGGTAGAGGGAAACGTCGAGCGGTTACTCCTCCCGGAGATGATTCGTAAAGCAGCACCGCGTCTGCAATCGACATACCTCAGCGTTCTGGAGATCGGCGGTGCTTTCGGACATCGTTTTAAGACCCTGATTGAGTTCCTGGGCATTACAGCTTTGATTATCACCGATATTGATAGCGTGCGAGGGCCGGCCGTCCAAGTCCCTGCGGCGTTGATAGAAGGCGATGGCGGAGAAGAAGTTGAGGATGACGAGGTCGAAGAGGGCGATGATGCTGACGAGGCGGATCCTGAACGAGCAGGTGCTGCGTGCCCCGTTAATACCGAAGGTGCCGTATCGTCGAATCAGACACTCAGGAAGTGGCTCCCGCGAAAAAACTCTATTATTGAGCTTCTGGCTGCCACTCCCGAGCACTGTACTCAAATGCGCATTAACGTCGGTGACGCGTTGGTGCGGATCACCTATCAGAAAAGCGCTATGGCTCAATGGGGCGATACAAACGGCGCGATTACGGGAAGAACACTTGAGGAGGCTTTTGCCCTTCAGAATTTGGCTTACTGCCAAAACGCCATGAACAAAGATTTGAGATTGAAGGTGCGCGGTGGAGATCTCCTGACTCTCGAGCAAATCGCTGAAAAGCTGTACATAAAAGTCAAAGCGGCTGGTTTTAAGAAGACCGACTTTGCGCTTGCCCTCTTGGGAAAAGACCCTGCAACGTGGCAAGTGCCGTCGTACATTGCCGAAGGACTACGCTGGCTTGAAACTGAAGTGGCTCCACCGCCCCCCGATGCTGCTGCGCCCAATGGGGAGGGTGAGCTGTGACCAGTAGGATAGGAAAACCCGACACAGATGCGGATCTGGCGCTCCGACGTTGTCTGGACGAGTCACCCGTTCGTAGTTTCATAATGGTGGCAGGGGCAGGTTCAGGGAAAACAACGTCGCTGGTGAAGGCTCTGAATCACCTCGCCATGTCCAAGGGAAATGATTTACGTCGTCGTGGTCAACGTATCGCGTGCATTACCTACACAGAGGTTGCAGTTAGGGAAATCCGCGGTGATATCGGGACAACCTCAATGTTCCACGTGTCGACTATCCATAGTTTCCTTTGGACGATAATAAGTCCTTTCCAAAACGATCTGCGTAGATGGGTCCGGGAGCGAATTGAACAAAAGGTTGCTGATGCCCATGAAAAAATTGCAAAGCCTCGAACCCAGGCAAGTACCAGAGAAAAGCTTGCCTTAGACCTTCAGAGGTATGAAAGGCAAATCGCATCTCTTGGGCAGGTGCCGAAATTTACCTATGGCACTGGAAGCGACTACTCCAATGGTGTTCTTGGTCATGACGACATCCTGAAGGCTGGACCGGAGTTGATTCAGCAGCGGCCATTGTTGAGATCGCTGGTCGCAAAACTTTTTCCTTTCGTTTTCGTCGACGAAAGTCAGGACACCAATCCCTCTATCGTCGCAGCTTTGCGCCAAATTGATGAATTTGCCGGAGACGAATTCTGTCTCGGCTTTTTTGGCGACCCTATGCAAAAAATTTACCTGACCGGGATCGGTGCGATTGAAGAAGGTCCCGGATGGACCACAATTACAAAGCCCGAGAATTTCCGCTGCCCTCAGCGCGTACTCCAAGTGGTCAACCGCATTCGAGCAGAGAATGATGGGCTGGAGCAGATTCGTGGCCGAACTGTACTTCAGGACGGTCTCGAGCAGCTGGTTCACGGTACTGCACGTCTGTTCGTTCTGCCCTCTGACCAACGTCGCACCGAACATCTCGCGCTGGTTAGGCAGTGGTTGGCACGGGAAAACCAAGACCCCCTTTGGATTGAGGATAGAGCCGACGCGGATGTGCGGATGTTGGTCCTAGTGCACCGAATCGCTGCACGGCGGTTGGGATTTCCCACAATTTATGCAGCACTCAATGATGACGCTCCAAGTAGTCTAAAGGACGGCTTACTCGACGGAACAGCCTGGGTACTACGACCTTTTTTGACTTACATCATTCCTCTCATACTGGCTTTGCGAGCAGGAAAAAACTTTGATCTGATGGCTCTGCTCCGAGCGTATTGCCCGTTATTTTCCAATGATGAGCTTCGGGGAAAGGATGCCGCGCCGCTTCTGCTTCACCTTAGACAATCGCTTGCTCAGTTAGAAGCAATGTTCGATGGGAACGCGACGTCGTCGATAAGGGAAGCGCTGACCTTCATTTTTGAACAAAACCTAGCTACGCCCGATGATCGTTTTGTGGAGCACTTTGCACATCCACAGGACGGTGCGGATGGTGATTCTGGTTGGGCATCGGTTGCAGCTTTTTTGGACAGTCAGGTGAAAGAGCTTTGGGGCTATCGAGAATATATCGACGGAAACTCACCGTTCGCGACTCAGCAAGGTGTGAAAGGAGCTGAGTTCGAACGCGTTCTCGCTGTGCTGGATGACGAGGAGAGTGATTACAATAGTTTTTCTTACGGAAAATATTTCGGTATTTCCCCGCTTTCCGACCGCGACCTGGACAACATACAACAGAACTTGGATTCCGTTGTCGATAGGACGCGGCGTCTATTTTATGTCTGCTGCTCAAGAGCAGTTCAAGATCTCGCAGTCGTTCTCTTCGTCCCAGATGTTGTCGCAGCAATTGAGGCCGTTAAGGAAAAAGGTATATTTTCCGAGGAAGACATCCTTTGTCTTGCGACTATGGAGAGATAACATTCGTCTCTAATTCAGATTGTTACATGTCCGGGTTTAATGGGCGACGTAATAACAATAATCTTTGGGAGGAGTCAGGTTTTTTAGACTAGAGTCTTTTATACACCATTCTAGGGTTTCAGAGGTTGGGTCGTAATAGCAGCTCACGGGGAATCGACGATTCAAATAGTCGTACGGTACGCGTCCATCTGGCAAAAATAAAATTTCTGAAATAGACGAGTCTGTGTCGGGAGTAACATCTAATAAAACACCGTCTGGGCTTTGCCACACCGCATGGTGCTGCGCTTGATACATCCCAGAATCATAAAAAATAGCCCATCCAAAAACGATGCTGCCTTTATGTTCCTTGGTGTGTTCTTTGCAGTTATACCAGCACTGTAATTCTGGATAATCGCTTGATTTGAGTTTCTCAACGTTAACCAATATCCCATCATTTTTTTGGCTGATGATGGGCAGTTGATGTTTAGGGTGGATTATGGAGTCCATGACGGCGTCGGCGAAGCTATTAACGTTCAGTTGCATTTTTGTGCTCTTGGTAAACGTCGTGCAAACGGGGAAATGCAAATTATTATCTAGTTGTGACCAGAAATGCTAGGGTTTGGTACATGATAAGCGTGAGCATTGCACTTAGCCCCGACTGGGATGCGGCAATTGCTCGCAAGCTGGATCCACTTAAAATATGGTTATTGCTCCTGCGGCAGCACGTAAATCTTCTTCCAAAGAGCTGAGTTGCAAGCTTCAATCTCGCTGAGCGCCTGGCGTGTCTTTGTTTCGGCGCGGACTGTCGATCTTTCCGTCGACCGGCCGCGCTCCGTTTGGTGGCGTGTTATCCGTCGAGTGGAACGGGAGGACGTATCAAGCTCTTAGCACAAATCATTGGCGTCATGGCGTTCGGGCATCTGAGTGGCCTCATCCCCCCACGTCCGGTTGACTCTTTGACCACGGATTACGGCTGGCCGATTGGCGATTACCTCGGCCCAGCGCTGCACGTTTGTGTATTCATGTGCAGAGATAAACTAGGCAGCCGAGTACAGGTCTCCTCGCACCAACTTGCCATTCCAGGACCAAACCGCAATATCGGCGATGGTGTATTGGTCGCCTGCTAGGTAAGGGCTTTCGTCAAGACGACGGTCGAGGACATCCAGTTGATGTTTGGTCTCCATTACCGCTTGCAGAATCGGCTTGGAAGCTTCTGGAGCGTTGTCGATGGTGTGAACGGTGAAAGTGGTCATTGGATACGCCTTCAGGAATGTGGTTGGTTGTTGAGATCGATGTTGCGCGCTACACCCCATCCTGAGAACGCATGCGAAGGGCATATCCCTTATTCTCAATAGAATACGGATCTCATAATTCAAGCCCTCAACCCTGCTCAGCCGCATTTGTTGGGAAGCCTCAGGAACAAAGATTCGCGGTCTGACACACTCTGTGAATGTTGTTTAAGGATAGGCGTTGATGTCTAATTGGCATCACTTCGGCAGAGCCGGTTTTACTCGAATTTTTGGAGATTTTATGAAAAGGACGGCAATCGCGTTGCTGGCTGCTTGCTCGATCACTACGACCACCTTCGTTCTTGCTGGGACGTATGTTGCCGAGGTACATCCTGTAGTCGAAGCGAATACGCGCAGCGACGTAAACACCTCTGTCGATGTGAAAATTTTACGTTTCGAGCAGCTAATTCCAGGGCTCGGTAGCAGGATTGCCAGCTTTCAGGGCGACCAAAGTTCGGGCAAGCGATTTGGTATCGAAGAGGCGGCTCGTTTCTTCAGCCCGTCTGGTCAAATTGGGGTTGAGTTCGACAAGCAATTAGCAGGAGCAAAGGGATACCAAGGCACCTTAGTGAATTGGCAATCCGTAAGCGTGCCTGTCACGACGAAGAGTGCGGATGGCAGGACAACAGTTAACAAATCTGTGCGAGTTCAGATAGGAGCTTCGGCATTTGTCTCGGCTTCTCCATTAGGCAATGACCACCGAGCTGAGATTGAATTAAGGGTTTATCACATCGCACCAGTTTCAAAAATCGAAACCAGCACTTACTCCGGTGAAGCTAACGGGCGACTCAGCAACGGAGAGATGCTGCCACTGTTCTGGACTAACAATGGTGTCCAGTACGCAGCATTTTTGACGTTCCAAGCGTCAGAGTCGCGCCTGTAGCTGCGCACTTTGGGCTTCCTAAAAATCACATCGCCAGCTCACCCAACTTTCACCCGCACGGATTGAGTCTTTGGAAAACTGTGCGTGTGTACGGGCCGATTCGAAGCTATTGCCAGCCCAGTTCGGAGCCGTCACCAACGACCACTGGTAGGCGGGTAGCTTCGGTTTGAGGGGGTAGGCCAAATGCGGTGGCACACCGTTATCTAACCCCCGAAGAACCTTCTATCAAGAAGATCTTTTGGGTGAGCCGTTTGCTGGTGATCAGGCACTTGCCAGCTGTGTTTTCTCCGAACGCGAAACTACTGCAAGGCTGAGCAACGCAATCAGTGGCAGCACGCTGCCAACAATGATGATCGAAGACCACCCCCCGTGCTCATACAAAACACCAGCCAGACCGGAGCCGATAGCACCGCCGATGAAGATGCTGGTCGTGTACAGAGCGTTCAACCGTCCTCGACTGGCCGCGTCCAAGGCGTAAACGGCGCGTTGGCCCAGAACCATGTTCATCTGTACGGCGAAATCCCAAACGACACCGGTGACCGCCAGACCAATGATGCTGTATGCCGGATGGATCAGTGCCGGATAGGTGGGCGAGTTCGTGAAAGGCAATGCTGGGCTCAAAATCAATCTTGAGACAGTGGGTGAAGACCAGCAATTCGGCCGCTGTCTGAAGCTGACGATCTGCAAACGTTTTGTGCCCTCTCGCTAGCTGAGCAAAGCGAGAGGCAAATTGCGATCGGGCAGGATGTGGGTTTTGATCCCCTCATGCTGAGCATAAAGAAAGACGGCAGGAATCGTAGATTCCCCTGCCTGGGGGGAGATAGCCGGGAACCAAAATATCTGCGTTCTCAAGAGACGTCGCGACCAGTAGCAGATCGGCCATCGGGAAGTCGGCCGGTAGAAAAAAACGCCACCTTCATCGTTGATTACTGACAGTGTCATCCTTGATTTCGTCCTATTGGGCAGAAGGTAGGGCGTACTAGAAACTGGCCAGTTTCATTTTGACTTCGTGGTCCAACGCTTTTACCCGGCACTCAAGGTTCATCGGCCTTCTTCGCCATCTGGTGAGGTGGTACCTGTGCTTCCAAAGACAAAACGTCGGCTCCGGCCAAACTGAGCCGCAATGTCCACAAACGTCTGCTTGAAGTGTTCGTCAACGAGTGCTCTTTCTTCTGGGCTCAGCGCCTCATACTTTGCACGCCATTCGTTTCTTTGCCGCGACAAGCGTGCCTGGTTCATCGCCTTGATTTTCAGCAATCGTTCGAAGTCATCGCCGTCGGAAGTATGGCTTGTCATGCTAAGTTTCCTATCGAAAATCAGCTTGCGCCTTCGACCGAAGACCCCACATGAAACCGTTTGCGATTTCGATTTTTTGCGCGAGCTGAATTTACACGACAACCCCGTGCTCTATTTTCCAGATTAACGCTTCAACAAGGTTAAGCCCAACGAACGTGGATAACAGCTCGGCTGGCGCTTTCTGGCCCAAGGCCAGGGCAGGGATTTCAAGCCAGTTCCGCATGGCGATTTTGTCACCTGCAAATAGACCCAAGGCACCATTCAGGACAACTGCCGCACGGAAAAGGTGATCGCTTTCAATTGAATTCAGGGCGCCTGTTTTCAACCAACGCCTGCGCGTGGAAACCTTTACGTCCAGGAGTCTCCCTAGGGCTGCTTGAGAAAGCCCGACCAACACGCTCAGCTCGCTGAAAAAGGATGAGGGCAGTCCTTCACTTACGAGCGCTGAAACCGTCGACAAATCTGAGCGAGCATCAAGCATGCTCAGAAATGAATCTGATAGGAGCTTAGTTTCTCCGCCTTCTTGTACGTGATCGATCATTCATGTGCCCTGTAAGAACCGCACGAATCTGAGTGTCCATCACCGCCTAATCATCCAAGGACGTCTCGTCTTCCTCAGTTGAAGCCGCCCAAGCTAAGTCTGACTGGATCTGCTGGAACAGTGATTCAATGTCCTCGAATGGCCACGCTTCTAGGTAGCTAGCAATCACGAGGCTTGCCGGATGCACGCTCATGACAGCAGCAAGGTCTTCGACCTTGTCGAGCGTTGGAGACCTCATCCCACGCTCAAGCTGACTCATGTACCCCCGGCTAGTCACAGACACAAAATCCTCCTGGGTGAGCTTCCGTCGCTTTCGTAGTTTTTTCAGCGCATTCGCGAAAGCGGCATTCAGTTCCATATTCTCATCCCACAAAAGGGATGATGAAGCATCAAATGAGCACTATACTACCACGCACTATACTGCTCATTTTAACTTTTAGAGAAATTATATGTTCGAAACATATGAGGCAGCGAGGCTGCCGGTGCTGCCCTCTTTCGAGCAGAACACGACGCGCTGGGCTTTCATCGCGCAGTCCGCGAACTGCGAATGGTTTTATGTGACGCACCGATATTTTCAGGATGGTGATCCCGACTGCGTGTGTGCTCAGCAGTTTTTGATCCCCGATGTCATCGTCCTGATGAGCTTGGTGCAGTCAGATTCCGATAGTGCCTTTGTCAGTGGAGTACAGCTCGTATCGCCGGGATGGTTGAACGGTACGGATGAGTGGCGAATGGAGGCGCTTACTAAATTGATCGCAACGCCCGGTGAGGAAGGATGCAAATACTCATACGAGGTTGCAGGTGGCAGCACCTATCCGGTGCGGCAAGTGGATGCCTCACATCCTGTGGGAAAAACCATATGGCCACTGCGGTAGGAGGATTTTCAAATGAGTCCTGATCTAGAACATTTGCTCTGTAAGCCACATCTGTCGCTTTTTCCAAATGCAGTAATAGTGAACGACCACTTTTTTTGGGGGTTTGAGTGCGGAGACGGGTGGTTCGACATCCTCAACCACGCCTTCTCACTTGTTTCAGCGAGAACCGATATTAGTCCTGGTTGCGGTGAAGTGGCCGTCGAGCAGGTTAAGGAAAAATTCGGTGGTTTGAGGATTCACTATCGCGGAGGGGACGATTTCGTCGAAGGTGTCTTCAACCTTGCAGAAGCGGCGTCCGTTCATATTTGCGCCATCTGTGGTAATCGCGCGCCCAACCGGAGGATGCATTACCACCATCCTCGTTGTGAGGTCCACTATGGGAAGTAGACGTTGAAGTACAGCATGGCAAATCGCGAGAATTTGATCGCCAGGCTGCATGAGCAACTCAAATGCGACGGCTCGCTAATTGACCTAGATGACGTTCGAAGATACGTCTCGTCACCCAGGTTGTTCGATCTCACCGTAAGAGGCCTCAAGGGAACACTAACCTATGTGGGCGATACGTTCCTGGACCATAGATCAATGCTCGCCGATTGGCCACAGCGGACGTATGGAGTGTCTCTAGGACAGTGGAGGGATTTATCTTCAAGCGTTGAGCTGGTTGACGACTTTCACCATAACGACACCGATATTTCGAAAATCCAGATCTGGTCGTTCGAGCCCGCCAGCCTCACTGAGGATGAGTTGCGCCTAGCTGTAGCGCTGTCCTACACCGACGCAGAGTTCCGCGCAGAGTCCCGGATTGTTGGAGCGCTCAACCACATACTCAATGACTTAGGATTCTATGTGGACGGAGATCGTTACTAGCGGTGCGAGTCAGTTTCGCTGAGCGTCCAGCTGCCGTGTAGGTCGTTGAAGTACATCACCCAGGATCGAGCCAACGGGGAATCGCCGGTCACCTGGGGCTCTGAAGTATCCAGCTCGTCGTGGAAAGGTGAGAGCCATGAGGATTCCAGTCCTCGTGGTGCACCAAAATATCCAATCCACAGATCAGATTCTTTGCTTCAGCCAAACGGATCACGGCTGCTCAGGTAGGTTTTGAAGCGATGCGAGACGCACGGCTTCAATTCGCAGCTCATCGAGCTTAGTTCCCGAATTACCTACGGGCGTCACCATCGAGATGGTCGGTGGCCTTATCTCTTCTGCGCAACGTCCGGGCCCTGTTCACGTCAGAAGGAGACGGGTTGAAGGTGCTGTCCTCCTAAAAAGACACACGTGGAATTGGCGTGGCAGTAAGTGCTGAAAATATAACATTCAAACCAAAGACATTTTTCATAAGAAGGACCAGTGATCATAAGATACAGCCAAGGTAACGGCGTGCCCGGACCGAGAAAAACAAACGATAGGCATAACGTGTATCGATGGGGGCAATTGATCGTGGAAAAGGAAAGGCAGTGCAGTGACCAGCGAATGAATTCGGGTTTGTTGCGTTTGGACGTTTGAACGGACATTGAGGGCGAACACGGCAGTGGCGAACCGAGCACCATCCAAAGCAGAGCGGGCGTAAAACTCAACGTGTCTGATACGTCAATTAGTACATGTGGTGGGCTAATTGATTCTATGGGGCTGAAATAGTTGGAGTAAATTTGATTTTCAATAGAGCATGACATGGCTAATTAAATATTGTTTGCATAAGCGAACATATCAGCTACATTTTTATAAATCTCTGTAGTTCCTGTTAACGCTCTGAATCTTTATATCGTCACTCACCAAGTTAGGAGGTGGGATTGTGCCAATACTTTATTTGGATATATTCGATCCTCAAGTGTATGGCATTCTTGAACAGGCGATGGAACTGGAGGAGATAAGCGGAGTTGTATTCGAAGTGGTTCCTATTTCCAACGGCTCAATTTTATCCTACCTACCACTGTTGGCGTTCGCGTGGTTGAAAAGAGAGTCGATAGATAATGATTGTCTGTTGTTACATTCTTTGCTGAAAACATCGATTGGAACTTCGGAGTTTTGGCTCTCTAGGGTATTAGGCACCATGAAATTACATGGAGGTGGCGAGGATTCTCGCTTGGCTGAACAGCTTCTGTGTATAGACAACGTGCGTTTCCTCACAGATTTGCTGGCAAGAAGTGAATTGCTTGAAATCAAGGCCTTGACCATGACTCAGTCAAACGGTCGCGTATACATCGGCTACGGAGAGGTTCAAGGATTTATGTGTCAATATCTAGATAGGGACCGGCCTTGGTCGTTTCGATTTATAGCGCCCTAACCTACGAGGCAGCATTCTCACTATTTCTAAACTATTGAGCATTGCACAGCGCTCACATCGCTTTTGCCTGCACCGCGTAGTGAAAAAGCTAAGTCACACCGCGCACCACTATTACTGCGTGTTTTTAAGTAATTCGATCCTGTTCACTATAAGTCATTATTACTGGTCGCAATAACGCATTTTAATTATTTTAAAAATTTTCTTGATTGTTGATTTTTTTTGGGATGGTTCACTTCGTTAAAGTAATCATCGGGTGAAGACGATGAAGCAGCAATATATTAACTTCAGTCCTGTGCACTCATTGTACGAGGGAGTTGAGATTTTACGGCTGTTTCACGTTGGGGGAAAAGAGGACGGCAAAGAGTACTTGCCTTTTACAATGTTTATGCAGGATTTGGTGGACAGAAATAAGGCCCCGCATACGGTCAAGCAGTATGGTTATCGCCAGGCCAATTATCTCGACTACATGGCCGAAGGATGTAAGTTTTTATCTTTGTCAAAGGCCAATATAAATCTATTGCATAGAGGATACCATTCTTACTTGGTTCATGGTTCCAATGCCGCATCTGAAGTAGTGAAAAAAATATGTCGAACTAAACCATCCCCTCTTGTGGGAGTGGATACTTCGTCAGCTTATCACGCGCCAATTGAATTGTTCGTAAAATTTAGTCGTGGCTACTTAGATAAATTAGCAGATTATAAAGAGTCGGGGTTCAATGCCGGTTCGCCATATGATTTGGAACTTCTTGGAAATATAAGCGAAATAAAAACAAGCGTGAAGCCTGGAGAAGAACGGGGGCGGAACAATACTGAATATGCTAGAAGCTCTAATGGTGGCAATATGACTTCCCATAAAAAAACTGACGCGCATGTTCCTTCAGCTAATGGCGGCACAATATTCCGCCTCAAAAAATTTTTTCCGCTAAACAAAATCACACAGTTGATTCGATCTGCAACATGTTACAGGGACGCCGCGCTATGGTCATTGATGGCTGCAACATCGTTAAGGGCATCAGAGGCACTTCAAGTTCTTCGTGAAGATATCGATTATGCCGAACGGCAAATTTATGCGGTTGATCCGAAGCTGAGAAAAAATTTCAGTAAGGCATATAGAGGTATAAGCGAGGTACAAGCTAACAAGTTATGCTGGAAAAGCCGTACGACACCCTACACGGCGTTGCTAGAGCCTTACGGTACATTGTTTTTTTACTATCTGGAACTGTATAAGCAGCATGAATACATACCAGGGTGTGGGCACAATTTCATTTTTCAAACTAGAGACGGCGCACCCTTGTTCTTGTCTGATTATTCATCTGTTGTTTTGGTGCCATTTAAAAGAGCCGCGAATTCAATTTTCAACGAGTGTGGTATTTCGGGCAGGGGAATGGGGTTGCATTCTCTAAGGCACAGCTATATTTATTTTATGAAGAATTTCCTTGAGCATAATAGAGGGGTTGGTTTGAGCGATTCGGAGTTGATGCAGTTGACGGGGCATAGGGATATCCGAGGTTTAATGTGTTATGCCAAAGCTGATTACGAAATTGTCTTAGAAAAAATCTCATATGGAAATGCAAAGCGAAGAGCATCAGCGCCGTTATCGGAAGCTGAACATCAGGTTAAATATTTGAGTGAGAGGTTAGCCATGTTCAAGCATCTGGTAAATGAGGAGGCCGAAAATGATTAACTTCAGCTGCGAGTTAAAGCTATTAAAGCATGGCGAAGAACTTTTAAAAAGCTTCGATTCTGCATTGAACAAAACATTCAATGCGTTAATGGATCACTCTTGTGTTCAGAAAACAACCAAAATGCGTTACGAGCATTTTGTTCGTCGATTCAATCGCTTAGACGTAGATGTTAGTAACGTAGGAAATATTCTTGATAGTTGGTGTGCTTTTTCTGGACTTCCAGAAGCTCAGATAAAAAGCAACAAAAATCTATTGAGTTGTGCCTTTCCAGAGTTGGATAACTATTATGGGGATACGTCTGCAAAATGGGCACGTAACCCCTTGAAAGTGTTTTTCATGTTACTTCACGCTGAGCGGGCAGTTCTCCTACCCTATTCATTTGTAAGACCAATAGGTGAGTGGGTTGACAATGTAGGTGCTGTACATGGTTTCTATAGTGAATGTTTCCAAGTGTTTCGGACGATGGATGTCAATGGTGAGCACAAGACTCAAACTAAAGAATATGGTGATGATAAAACGTTAGCCCGAATCTGCCAAACGGCCGCTAAAATTTTTCTATCTTCAACGTGGTATGAACCGGAAGATATAAATTCTCCAGAACTCCAGGCTTGGAGAGAGTTCCAGACCGCAGCAATGGAAAATGGCAAGGCTGGTATCCCGCTACTTGAAATTCTAGATATACTAAACGATAGCTTTGAAGGAAGACTCGCGTTAGATGTAAAGAAGTGGGCGCAAGACGTAAAGTCTGGCGCCGCTAGAGTTGCTAAGTTTACAGATACTAAAATAATTTTAAGAGATGCTCTAGCAGTAACTATAGAGCCGTTGGAGGTGATTAGAAACGTTTTAAAAATCACTTGTGTAGGATCCGCTAGCTTCTCCGTTCAGGAGATCGGCAAATTTGAGGTCGTCGAGGCTTTAAGATCTTTAGGTATTGACATTGGTAGCGCATTTGAAAACTGGAAAACTGCTGAGGAGTTCTTTTTTGAATATAAAAGTGGTTTGGAAAGTAGCAAGCCGTATCGCACTGCCATAGGTAGGTTAAATCTTTATGTTTTGTTGTATCTTCCGCTTTGGATTCATGCTAATCCAAATACAGGCTATAAGTATCCGAGTGCGCCAAATTTATTCAAGGCGTCCGTACATTACAATTGTACGTTGCCTTTAAATATCGGTCGTCCTTTATCTTTTTTAGAGTTTTTCCGTGAGTTAGACTTCGTTGAGAGCTATGAGAATCTACATAAAATTTTCATACTCTTTAAGGTGCTTATTGATTTTGGGCCAGATCTACCCGGATGTGAAGGTTTAAAGCAACCGGTTCTTAAATTGCCTGCTTCATTCAAGTATGCCTCTGTTACGAAGAACATATTCCCTGGAGATCAGCTTCTTTATGTGGATTTCCTCTATGCAATCGAATACGCAAGCGAATTTCTCCACTCTAATTCGACTAAGCTGTCAAAACTGGTTGAGAAAGCGAAAAATGACGGGAAGATGGTGAGCTTTTCGGATATTGGCTATGTGCCAATCGTCTACAGGGAGTCTGCGATAGTTCCTGTAATGGATGTGCATCCCGATATATTTGTATTCGCAGAGATTAATTTAGAGGTGTTTTATAATCCTGGTTCCATTCGGTTTAGTCTTTTCCTTTTGGAAGTTGGAACTAGGGGGCAGACTGCGCAATGGTTGGATGCGCGCAGTTACGATAGGGTGTCGGATAGGATTTCGACGAATCCCTTGCAACTAACTTGTCTCTGGTTAAATACGGATAAAGTTTCATCTTCGCCTTTAGTTATTGTATCGATAATGCAGGCTCTATGGTTGCTTGACAGCCAGCGAGATTGGCGAAATAAAATGATTGTTAAGGGCGCGAAAGGTTTTACGCAGGAAGTATACTATGAAGGTAAATCTCATTCAAAATGGGGGAAAATTCTTCCATTATTTGCCGCCGACCCCATAACCGGTCAACCGTTTATTGATGCGGTTTATGCTAGGTTCTGGACTGCCCAATGCTACAGTTTTCAGTGTTGGATGAAAAAAAATGAAATAGATGACGCCCAACTAGTAGCACTTCTACCAAAAAGTAATGACCCACAGAAGCAGTTTTTTGACTGGGATGATTGGTTGCAGGGTATTGATGAGTCTAAAGTTTTAGTGGTTTCGCGAAATATTCCAAAGTCTTCATGGGCACTCACAACTTATCTGGGAGACTATTGCCCTGTTAACCTGAGAGCGAAAGTAACACCTCATGGCGCGCGGGCTTCCTTCATTACGTCAATGAGTACCGTGTTGTCGCCAGAAACAATAGTCATGCTCACGGGGCAAAAAGAGCATTCCGTACGTCAGTATAGTAAAGGTCAGCATCTGCTTCGTCGCAATATCCAAGGAGCGTTCAACAATCGTGACGCGAGCTTATGTTTGACTAACCCCTTTGAGGGGCTACCTTCGATTAGCGAAATAAGCACTTCCCTGGAGGCACTAAGAGATCATGAAAATTTCGAGGCCATAGCTGCGAGTCGAGGGTTGTTTTCTATTGCCGCTGACGCAAACGCCGGCATCAAGAAAAATGGCCTACAAATTATTGCGAGTGATCGTTCGAGAGCGATAGGCGTCGAATATACGCACATGTGTGCATGTGGCTTTCAATGCCCGCTAGAAGTGGTAAAGGAGTACGGGGAACGCAATTGTACTCGGTGTCCTTACGCAATTTTTTCTGCAAGCAACATAGCTGCTGTGGCGGCGAAGAGACAACAATTAGCAGAGGAATATCTGCAAATGGTCTCTTTGGTAAAACAATATATCGATAACAACGCGATAACCAAAAAGGAGATGGTCGTTTACGAACAACGCCTAAATAAGGCCGCTAAGGAAGCTGTAGGGTGGATGGTCGTCGAAGAATCGCTATGGGCAATGATCAACGAATGCAAAAAAGCAGACGTTCCAACCCCTAAATACTTGAGTGCAGATACAGTGAAATTGTTTCAGCAAATTGAGCGTTTTGAGGTGAAGCCTTCGTCCTCAGAAGGTTTTTTCTTACGCCTTGCTGAAACCTGCTTTTACGAGCAGTCGATGTCACAAGACTTCCGGATTAAAATTGACCGAGCTGTTCGGAGACTCCTTGTTCAAAATGAAGGTGTCATTGCCGCACTTACGATGCCTGCGGGTTACTCCTCATCAGTAAAATTAGCGGGAATGATCCGTTCCGGGCTTGAGTTCGATAATTTAAATCTTGATGAATTTGTTAAGTACATAAACATGGACGAAAAACAGTGGATTGCTGCACTGATTGACGAGGCACCGGGCAGCCAAGGATTTCTACTGGAAAATGATATTCCTAACGCGTAGCTTGGGTTGTGAATTATGTCTAGACGAAGCAATTTCACGTTGTGGCAGCATAAGAGAAAGGAGCGTCGGCTTAAATTTATCGATGAGATACTTCAAGATCTCGAATCGAAGAAAATAGAATTTTGCTATGTCTCTCACCTCGCCGAGTATGTCGCTGCTGAAATAGCAAAGCGCGAACGTGAGATCTTACAAGACGGGATGGTTTGTCACAATATTAGCTTAGCCCTAAGCAATGTGCGTGAATGTAGCGCTACTACTCTATTGAAGTCCCGAGTATACCGTCGTGTGCTCAACCATTGGTTCACTAGGTTGAATCCCAATGGTGCCAATAGACAAGATGATGAGATTGCGTTAGAGCTTGAGCTTCAGTTAAACCGGTTGAGCAATAAGTACGCGATACTGGAACTTGAGCTTATGGAGCTTCAAGAGTCAATCGGCAATACTGATAAAGTTTTACCTAGCAAAAAGAAAATGGATTCAGACGCCGGGTTTATGATTGCGGAGTTGCTAATCAGACATTTTAATGAGTTTTGCAGCGTGGATGGAGGGGCGTTAGTCGAACCAAGTGTTATGCGCCCAATAATTGTACCGGCAGATATGTTCGAAGCTTTTTTAGATTGGAAGGAAAAAGAATTACCAGGCCCACCTTAAGCACCACTAGGTTGCATCTCAAAGTTTTTTGGTGTTTCTGGTGGCGATCTAGGTCTCAGTGAATAATGCAAGTGTGACTAATTGTGCTACTTTTGATCGACCAAATGTAAGAAGTAATCGCCTAATATCATTTCGTTCGAATCCACCTTTTGAAATCGAAATCTCAAGTCTTCCTTTCGTGCCAGGTGTTGATGTCAGTGGTGACATTTTGGTGCCTGTAAGTTTTGCTACTTTCTTAAACTCTGATGCTAGGTATTCAGCTTTAGCTGCGACAGTATTGTCCCGAGTCGCTCTCTTGATTTTGCCTAGGATTTTTCTCATTTCACCACCGGTACCTCGTTTTCGAGCAAAAAAAGCGGCTTCAAAATCCAGTTCAATAGGGAAGACGTTAGCGAAAACCGCGTTGACGACAACCTGCCAAACGTCGTCGTCTTCATTCCATTTTGATGCGTTTGTGTGCTCGTGCAATTGTTGCCAGATTGCTTTGATGTCGGTGCAGATGGCAGATCCTGTCAGCATCGCAAGGTACATGCCTACCTCCAGACCATAGCCTTTGGTTGTCCTCAGCTGAACACCTGCATCCCCGATTACTATTGGCTGAAGCAGCGTGCAGGGATCCGCGAGCAGCTCTGCTTTCATTTGTTTAACGATGACATCGACCTGATCAATGCGCATCCCAGGGCATTGTTTTTGTACCTGATATCGGAGAGAGTTTTCAGATAGACGTTTGAGGCTCCCGATATATTCATCACGATGCAGACCTCTCAACTGGTCAGCGCTTTCCTGATCCGGCTTCCATCCTCTGGTTCGATCCTTTGACATCTGCATCGTTGTCATCGCGAACTCATGGCTAAAATCTGATGGATCTGGCACCAAGTGGATATACCCGGCTTCAATGTAGGGCTCAAGCATCAGTAGCAGCAAAACGTTTCTCAGGGTTTGGTCTTTGTGCTGCGATGGAGTTTGAACTGGGCTAAATTCCGGTTTGACTCTTAAAGGGTTCAAGAACGGGTGTGCGATTACCATTTCATCAAAGTATGCCAGCCAGCCGATAATCTTTTTTGGCATCGTGCTTGGGTCAGGCGCGCCTAGATAAATAACCCTGAAGACGTCCTCAGTTGGCTTAGGGAGTATTTCTACTAGGTCCGTATCAATGGGCCAAATTGCGCCAACCGCTTGATGGATGCGCCGAACGTGATCATCACTTAGCTCGCGCCGTACGTCGTCCCAGCTTTTCCCATTCCTTAAATCAAGGATGTCTTCCACCGCACTACAAAGCATCAGGTTGCGTTCGCGTATACCGTAAATAAGCCAAGACGGCCGCTCGCTCTCTGGTATGTCCTTGCAGCAGCGTTTGAATTTTCGGCCACTCCCACAGCCGCAAGGATCGTTTGATCCTAGGTTCGTTGAAGGTCTTTTCTTTTGCAGGTATCTGTGGGCAGTGGATGTTCTGCCATATGCGTCTTGGTACTGACTTGATCCATCTTCATACCCTACATACATTTCGCCTCCAAAGTTCCACAGGTCATCAGGATGTGGGAGGAGTACTTTTGAGATGTCGGGCCACGCTAGAGTGATGTGTTTCTCTGGATGCAATGAGTCTTGATTGGCAGAGGCGATGAAACGTCGTGCGTTGCTTTTCAACACATGATTGATCGCTATCACCTCATCGGAAGCCAGTTTTCGTTTTCTAATTAAGCCATCTGTTCTTACCAAACTGCTCGCGCGGTACCTAGCATTTGTGCGAGAGGACTTCAGATTCGCACCGTCTGGGTTTTTCGCATATTCCAGGTGGGTCAAAATAAGGCAGTTATCAGCGTCGAGCGCGAAAATGGTTTGAGTGCCAATCTGTTCGATAGAGGGACCTGAGGTTGGGTCAGGGTCATTGAGGGAGGGCGGGAATGCGGCGTTGTAGAAGGTGACGGGATGGTCGGTAACAATGAACTTCACGTCCGAGGTCACAGCAGAGACGATCTCACGTACTCCTTCTGCCCACATAGTGCAATGCATGAGCCGCAAGCTCTGCATCTCAAGCATCAATTCAAGCTGCGTCAGGGAGGGGTAGCGGGACCTGATCCAATCCAGTCCTTTTGGCGTCCTTAGTACCTGCGCATCTAGATATTCAAAGAAATCTTGAAATGCGTCATGCATCGAAGTGACGTCGTCTGCTATGTAGGCTTGAACTGCTTTTGAGCCTTGGTCATCGATTTTACCGAACAGATAACGTTCGATTTCATCGTTAGGCGTAGATCCTAGCTGTGTCGTGTACAGATCAAATGTGCAGAAACACCTCTTTGGCCCGAATTTCGAAAGGGCGCGGCTGCTGACCACATGGCCGGTGGGGAGGGCTTTCTGATCAGGAGTAATATCCAAGTAATAGTATTGGGAGCCGCCAGGACACAAAAAAGCCTTTTGGTACCATACCGGAACGTAGTGATTGTTCCGTGTTAGTTGGGGGGGCATAGCTCCTTTCTCCCGGCGTCGTATCTCTGGATAGGTAACGGCATAAATTCGCTGGCTATTCTTTCTGAAGTCCAAGGCCGTGCCCCTCAGCCGGTATGGGATTGGGCTGACGGACGCTAACACGCAGGCTTGTCGTAGTAGCTAGCCGTATTTTGTCCCGAGGTCCCTGTTCCATTTCGTCGACATCGATGAGCGGTATTTGGATCGTCTTTACATAATTCTTCAGAAATACCGCGTGCCGTTTTGATCCTGGATCCATTCTGGCAGCTAATATGAGTCTAGGCGCGTATTGGGTTCGTCGAAGAAATTGACTACAAACCCCTTAATTTCTAGATGGTTACGGCGTCGATTGGGCGTTGCGAAGGGAGGGAGGTCTCGGATAAGAGTTCGAACCCCGCCTGGGACACCACTTCTTCAACACCGAAAGCCCCGTCGCATTTACCGTGCGACGGGGCTTTTTGCGTTTAACGTCAGCCGACGAATTGTTGTGGCGATCCACCGGATCTGTGCCTTAATTTCCGACTCCCAAGGGAGGACAGCCATGGTGCGACGTCGGGGTGCCCAGTACTGGTTTTGGACCAACAGCCGTTTAGCGTTGCACAGCCATGAAGAGGTGTTGAGCGACGGCTTGCAGATCGAGGTGCAGGCGCGGATCAACACAAGCGGCGTGACACAGGTGTTCGTCGGGGTTTATCTGCCGGACGGGCGGGCGGTCAGTGAAGAGTTTCACGATCATGAAACCCAGGAGTCCTGCGAGCTGGCCTTGAAGTGGGGCACCCGGCGGGCGCGGGAGATCGTTGTCGACTATCAGGGCTTCACCGCGCCGCACCGGGTGCAATGCGTTTTAAGTACGGTGGCGACTGACCCTCTGGCGCTGGCCCTGCGCCGGATGGACATGAGCGAAACCGAGCGGCTCAAGCTCAAGGCTGCCGACGCCTGGTCGGAATACCTGGAAGCCAAAGCCGTCGTGCTTGAGTTGATGCGCCGCACGCGCGTCGATCCCGGCCTCTGGGCCGAGAGCAAGGCGCGTTTGCAGCAGGCGATCGATCGCCGGGTCTGCGTGCAGCGCGCTTATCTGTGCTGAGTGCTGTTATAGCAACTCCGAGCGGCGCAGCGCCTCGATGGTTTCAATCAGATCGTCGTACGCCACGGGTTTGCCCAAGTGCTGATCGAAGCCGGCTTCACGGGACTTCTGCATATCGCTCTGAGTGCCATAACCGGTGAGCGCGATCGCCGGTACGTTTTTCACCAGCGGCAACTTACGCAGTGCAGCCATCAGTTCATAACCGCTCATGACCGGCATGCCAAGGTCGGAAATGATCAGATCGAAGCGCGTGCCCTCGGCTGCTTTCAGGGCGGCCACGGGATGGTCGAACGCGGTCACCTCGGCATCTTCCATTTCCAGCAGCATCTTCAAGGTCTCGAGCACTTGCGGCGAGTCATCAACCAGCAGAATGCTCAAGCCCACCAGCTTGCCCGACTCCGGTTCTGCCGGCGGCTGCTCAGCGGTTTCTACGGTTTCGGTTGCCAGCGGCAGGCATACGGTGAACGTGCATCCGGCGCCCAGCCCCGGTGAGGCGACCCGTACCGTGCCGTGTTGCGCCTCGGTCAGTTGCCGTACCAGCGACAAGCCAATGCCGAGCCCTTCGCGTTGATGATTGGTGTGCTGCTTTTCCGCCTGGCCGAACAGGTCGAACACGTGTTCGAGGTTTTCTGCGGCAATGCCGACGCCGTTGTCCTTGACGTTGAGTTGAGCCATTTGCCCGCTCTTGCTGGCAATCAATTCGATGCGCCCGGTCGGTGGGGTGAATTTCAGCGCGTTGTTCACCAGGTTCCAGATGATTTGCTCAACACGGGTAGGATCGGCATGGATGAACAGCGACTCTTCCGGCAGTTGCAGGTCGATGTGCGTTGCATGCTGCTCATTCAGCACAACCGTGTGGATGTCACGCAGTACGGTGCTGAGGTCGACTCGCGTCAATTGCAGCTTGAGCTTGCCGGTGCGTACGCGAGCCACGTCGAGCAAATCGTCGATAATCCGCGCTTGGCTGTTCACAGCATCGCAAATGGTGTTGACGGCTTTGGTCGCCGGGCCAGCAGTGCGGATCATCGGCAGGCGACGAAGCAGTTCGGCATTGAGCTGAATTAGGTTCAACGGATGCTTGAGTTCGTGGGACATGACTGCAAAGAATTCGTCGCGCAGGGACACCGTGTTGCGTGTCTGGGCCAGTTCCTGGCTTTGCTCGTCCTGCGTGCGTTTATGCCCGGTCAGGTCGCGAGCGATCTTCACATAACCCTGCAGATGATCGCCGCTGAGCAACGTGACTTCGCCGCTGCAGAAAAACCGGCTGCCATCCTTGCGAACGTGCCAGCGCTCGTCCTGGGCGCGCCCGTGCAGACGAGCCGTCGCCAGTTCGTTTTCGGCCATACCGGCGTTGCGGTCTTCGCCGGTAAAAATGAAATCGTAGAACTGCCCCTCGGCCTCGCTCTTGGGGTGACCGAAGATCAGTTCGGCACCCTTGTTCCAACTGGTGATCACACCCATTTCATCGAGAATGATGATTGCGTAATCGCGGGTGCTTTCGGCGACCAAACGCATGCGTTCTTCGCCCAGGCGCAGCTCTTCCTCGGCTTCGCGGCGCTTGCTGATGTCGATGAAGGTCAGCACCGTGCCGTCGATATGGTCTTCGCTGGAGCGATAAGGCAATAGACGGGCGATGTACCAGCGATTATCGGTGCTGTTGACCTCGCGTTCGATCATGTTCAACGATTCGAACACCTGCGCAGCGTCCTCGGCCATTGCCGGGTAATTCAAGCGATGAGTGATATCAAGCAGCGAACGGCCGGTGTCTACCGGCAGCATGCTGAAGATGTCCGTGGCACGAGGCGTGAACCACTTTATGCGCATGCTGCGATCAACGAATACCGTAGCAATGTCAGTGGAAGCGATCAGATTGGTCAGATAATCGTTGATCTTGTCGGTTTCTTCGACTTTGGTCTTCAGTTCGTAATTGACCGTCAACAGCTCTTCATTGATTGACTGCAACTCTTCCTTGCTGGTCTCCAGCTCTTCGGTGGCCGAGCGCAGTTCTTCGTTGATCGCCTGCATCTCCTCATTGGAAGCCTTGAGCTCTTCGCTGGAGATTTCCGACTGTTCGATGGTGTCCTGCAAATGCAATTTGGTGCGTTGCAGCTCACGTTCGAGGTTGGAGAGCACCTGGCTTTCAGTCTGCAGCACCGTGGTCAGCGCCTGCTCGTGCGCATCGATCTCCGTTTCATCGAAGGTCACCAGCACACACTCGCTGTCGAAGTCGTCGTCCTTGTACGGCTGCGCAATCAGCGTGATGCGGAACTGGCGCTCCTCACGCTTGAGCACCACTTCTCGCGAGCATACGGTGACATTGCTCTGCTGCACCTGGAACAGCGTGGTGCGAATTTCCAGTCGCAGCTCCGGCAGGATCAGCGTCAACAAGTTGCGTGACAGCTCGCCGCCGACATGCCGCAGGAAACGCCCGGCGGCTTCGCTCATGTGCAGGATATCGGCATTGGTGTCGACGATGATGCTCGGCGGGGCGAAGCGTTCTATGGCGCGGCGGTGGATATCGGCAAACGACAGCTTGACGGGCTCGATGGCCTTCGACGGCGGTCGGGAAACGCTGGTGCGCATGTAGCCGCCGCGTGGCATGGTCGGTGTTCTGCGGCTGTTCGGGGTACCGGTCTTGGCACGGAAGATGCGGTTGCGCTTGTCTACTGGCGCGAACAGTTCATGGCAGGCATCGGCACTTTCCGAGGTGCCGAGAAACAGGAAGCCGCCCGGTCGCAGGGCAAAGTGGAACATCTGCAGGATTTCCCGCTGCACCTCGCGATCCAGGTAAATCAGCAGATTGCGGCAAACGATCAGGTCGATCTGCGAGAACGGCGGATCGGACAACAGGCTGTGCTTGGCGAACAGCACTTTCTCGCGGATCTCCTTGCGGATCCGGTAGTGGACATCGTCTTTGACGAAATAATGCCGCAGGCGCGTTGGCGGTACGTCGGTGACAATGGCTTGCGGATAGGTGCCGGCGCGGCCGGTGGTGATCGCCCGTTCGTCGATATCGGTGGCGAACACTTGCAGGTTGGCCTTGCTGCTTTGTACCTGCATCTGATCATCGAGCAGGATTGCCAGGCTGTAGGCTTCCTCGCCGGTCGAGCAGCCGGCAGACCAGACGCGCAGTTCTTCTTTTTCCGACGAGTCGGCAACCGATTGCACCAGTTGCGGCAGCACATCGCGCTCAAGGGCTTCGAAGGCTTCGCGGTCACGGAAGAAGTTGGTCACGCCGATCAGCATATCGCCGAGCAGGGCCTTGGCTTCT
The DNA here is from genome assembly GCF_049897785.1 of Pseudomonas sp. TSRC2-2. Taxonomy (NCBI): domain Bacteria; kingdom Pseudomonadati; phylum Pseudomonadota; class Gammaproteobacteria; order Pseudomonadales; family Pseudomonadaceae; genus Pseudomonas; species Pseudomonas sp. TSRC2-2. Next base: position 81,066 of record NZ_JAFCWZ010000005.1, on the reverse strand, counting down.
TCCGGGGTATTTTGCAGGTAGTCGTAGTAGGCGCTGAGGTCAGACTGGCTGGTGACCTGCATGCGCCGCTCGATGCGGCGCAACACGGTGGCGCGCTTGTAGTGTTTGAAGTCGTGGCCGGTGCTGCTGCGCAGGTACAGCAGGATTTCATGCAGGCGTTGTTCGGCGATTGCCGCCTCGTGTTCGTTGGCAGGCTTCAAGGCTTTCAGGCTCGGATCATTGGCGCTGGGCAGTTTGATGTTCTGAGAGTTGCGCCAGAGCTCCATCAGCTTCTGCGGCATCTCAACCGCTGGCACAACCAGATCGACCATGCGCGTCTCGATGGCGGCGCGCGGCATGCCGTCGAACTCGGCGTCTTCCGGCACTTGCACCAGCGTCACGCCGCCCTGTTCCTTGATTCGCGACAAGCCCACCGCACCATCGGAACCGGTGCCTGACAACACCACGCAGAACGCCCGTTCACGGTGCACATCGGCCAGATCGCGAAAGAACAGGTCGATGGCCGTGTGGCGCGCCTGCGGAGAACCGGCCGTGCTGACCCGCAGATAGCCGTCGTTCATCGACAGCGAATGCGCTGGCGAGATCACGTACACGCAATTCTTTTCGATCGGCACCGGCTGCGTCACTTGCAGCACCGGCATGCGCGTCGACTCCTGAATGATCTTGTCGGCGATGCTCTGATGATCGGGCGACAGGTGCAGAATGATCACAAAGGCCATGCCGGTGTCCTTGGGCATGTGCTCGAAAAACAGCTTGATCGCTTTCAGGCCGCCCGCCGAGGCGCCGATGCCCACCACCGGAAAATTCAGGTGGCTGGGGGTCACATCCTTGCGCTCGGGCGCAGAGGGCGAGGCAGGGGTTTTCGAGGTCATGGCATTGGCCTTTTTTTGTGGCGGTACAAGCGTATCGCAGACGTCCGGGGGCGCAGGTAATTGAGCAGAATAAACCTCATTTGCAGATCTGCCTTCATTTTTGCAAGACAAACGCCTTGTCTGAGCGTGTGACATCCCTGAAGCGGCAAGCGTGCCGATTATTTTGCCGGTGTGATGATCGGTGGTCAGCCGCCGTCGATTTCGACGTTGCCAAGTCCCGCGCTGACGTCGGTGAGATGCCGACGACCGTAGACTTCGTAGGCAGTCCCGCTTGCCTCTTCACCCGGCTTGCGCACCGCCAATTGGGCGAATAACCCAGTCTTTTCGCTGTAGCTGCCGAACCAGTCAATCAGCGCACCGATGTAGCATTCCCCGCCGATCATCACCGGCAGATCGGTGATCTTCTCGATGGCGTAGTGCGTCGGGCCGTAGCTGTAGTAATCGTCGTCTCCGGTACCCGTGGGAGGAATTGGGCAAAGGGGCGCGTTATTGGTTGAGGCGGGGGCGGCTTTCATCGCTTGAGTGACGGCGTGGTCGAGTGCCGCGTGCAAATCCGCTTCGAGCTTATACGTGCTGGTGCCGTCCTCTTTGTTTTGAGTCGCAGGCACTTGCAGTGTGTAAGCGTAACGCGCGGTCACGGTTGGTACTTGAAGGTTGACCTTCAGCGGATTGAGCAGATACAGATTATCGACACCGTAGGCGCTGTTTCGATAGGCGGCATAAATTCTGTCGTGGAGTTTGATCCAACTGATCGCCTGATTGGCGCCACGGTCGTTGGTATGGAACAGCGAACTTTCCCGCTCGACAGATCTTCTGACAAACCGCGCGCCCGTCCGGCGCCAGGTTTCCACGTAGGTGAACAGGCCGGTGCCGCCTGCGTAGGTCTGAACGATAAGGTCGCGCTGGCCGTCATTGTCCAGATCCAGCAGTGCGTAGGTCGTCGGTCCTGTTTCGGCGGCGCCTTCGATGTTCGAGGCGTTCAATGCTTGCCACTCATCCTCGCTCACGCCTTTGGGGCGCGACGTGGGGAAGTTGGTTTGCTCGCCGTAACTGTCATCGACTGGATCGCCGGCGAACGATGTCTCAGAAGAGTCCAAAGCCCGTGCGGCCAAGGCACGTTCCAGCGCAAATTCCGGGTGGCTTTTGCTCTCGGCCCGAATGCTTTCCTGCAGATCGTTCATTGCCTGAAGATCAACGGCATCCGGTTGCCACGCCACGGCTTGCGTCCACTGTGCCTGCAATGCTTGCAGGCGCTGGCGATAGCTGCCATCCAGGCAAGCGACATCATCTGCGCAGGCATTGCGGGTTTTCAGCCAGGCGCGCTGGGTGCGCTTGAGTTCAGGTTGCGCCGCTGTGGCAGTTGTCATCACCTGGCGATACAGTCCACCCATCTGCGCGTCCAGCTCATACAGCGGTTTATTTGCGCAAATCGTGATTTCGGCAGCGATTGTGGCTTTTGTGCAATCCATCGCTGCCGCTGTCGCTTGCTGGATAAAGGCCAGCAAACCCGCTGACAGGATGTAGCGTCCCTTGATGTACACGGTTCAGTCCTTATGGAAATCCTTGAGCAGGCGCGCAGAGTAATACTCCAGGCAACATTCTTGAAGCACCACCCTCAGGCCCCGGCACTTTTGGCCGATAACCCGAACGGTGAGTTCAGACTCGCGCGAAATCGCTTGATGGCGCATGGCCTCCAGCTATCATCTGCGCGCCTGAAATCGCCTCGGTTCGTTTTCTTCAATTGCCTGGAAATCTTCGATGTCGTCGTATCACCAAAAAAGCTTTCTGATCGTCGATGATTTTTCGGATTTCCGCAGTTCCGTGCGTTCGATGTTGCGTGAGCTTGGCGTCAAGGATGTCGATACCGCCGACACCGGCGAGCAGGCGCTGAAGATGTGTTCGCAGAAGTCCTACGATTTCATCCTGCAGGATTTCCATCTCGGCGATGGCAAGAAGAACGGCCAACAAGTGCTAGAAGACCTGATGTCGGAAAAGCTCATCAGCCACGAAGCCGTCTTCGTCATGGTCACTGCCGAGACCAGCCAGGCCATGGTGCTCAGTGCACTTGAGCACGAGCCGGATGCGTACCTGACCAAGCCGTTCAACCGTTCCGGGCTGGCCCAACGCCTTGAGCGTCTGGAGCAACGCAAGACTTTGCTCAAACCGATTCTGCAGGCCCTCGATCGCGGTAAGCCGGTCGAGGTGCTCAATGCCTGTATTGCCCTGTGCAAACAGGACATCCGCTACTCGCCACTGTGCCTGCGTTACCGCGCCGATGCGCTGCGCGACATGAACCAGAACGAGGCGCTGGAGCGGCTCTATGACAGCATCATCGCCGACCGTCCGTTGCCGTGGGCTTTTGCTGGATTGGGAAAACTGCTGTTCAAGCGCGGGCAGGTCTCGCAGGCCAAAGAGGTTTATGAAAAAGCCCTGAAAGTCTTCCCGATGATGCCGGCACTGTATGACGGCATGGCCGATGTGCTGGTGGCCGAAGGCGACAGCAAAGGCGCGCAGCGGGTGCTCGAAGAAGCGATTCGCCTGTCGCCATTGGCGGTACGCCGCCAAGCGCTGCTGGGCAAACTGGCGATGGCCAACGAAGATTTCGAGACCGCTTCGCGCGCCTATCGTCAGGCCGTGTCGCAAGGGGCCCAGTCGCGCTTCAAAGACCCGGAAAGCAATCTCGGCCTGGCGCATGCGCTGATCAGCAAGGGCAGCGATCGCGGCCTCGACACGCGCACGCGGCTGGAAATCAACACCACCCTCAGCGCCGTGGCCAAAGAGAACCCGAGCGACCCCGGCCTGCAAATCCGTGCGCGACTGATGAAAGCCACCAGCCTGTTGCTCAACGACGCCGAAACCGCTGACAAACTCACCGAACAAGCACTGATGCGCCTCGATGGCATGGAGCAATTCATGAGCCCCGAGGCCGCGTTGCTGGTGGCCAAACAGTTGCAGATGCTCGGTCAGGCCGAGGCGGGCACTTCGATGCTCAAGAGTTGCGCGGAGATCTACGGTGATGACCCGGCGGTGATGAAAGACATCGCCAAGCTCACCGACGATCCGACCATTCTCAGCTCGAGCAACGCTGCGGCCGATCTCAACCGCCAGGGCGTGCGCGTGTACAAGACCGGTAACCTGGTCGAGGCCCGAGAGGTATTTCGCAAGGCGCTCAAGCTGCAACCGAAAAACATCAGTATTGCGCTGAACCTGGCCCAGTCGCTGCTGCACGGCACCGACACCAGTGTGCCGTCGGCGGAGCTGGAAGAATGTCGGGCCTGCCTGAAAATGGTCGGCCTGATGCCCGACACCGACGCGCGGTTTGCGCGTTATCAGAAGCTGAAAAGCAAGGCGTTTGGCGAATGAAGCAAGTTGATCCGGCGCTGGATTTTTCCACGGTGATTGCCTCCACCGTGCATGACATGAAGAATTCCCTGGCCATGCTGATGCAGGCGCACAGCCAATGGCTGGCGCGTTTGCCCAAAGAGCTGCGCGAAGGTTCGGAGCAGGGCGTGATCGATTTCGAGTTTGCCCACCTCAACGGCATGCTGGTGCAACTGCTGGGGCTGTACAAACTCGGCGTCAATCAGCTGCCGCTGCAGCCGGCCTATCACGAACTCGACGATTTCATCGAGGCGCAACTGGCCGCGCATCAGGAGGTGTTCGCCAGCCGCGGCATCATCGCCACTTATGAAGTCGACCCGTTGAGCCCGCTGGGTTTCTTCGATCGCGAGCTGATCGCTTCGGTGCTTGGCAACTGCATCAACAATGCGATCCGTTACGCCCGCGAGTCGCTGCTGATTACCGTCAGCGACGAAGCCGGGCAACTGGTGCTGAGCATCAATGACGACGGCGTCGGTTATCCGCGCGAGATGCTCGAGCGCCAGGCCGATTACGTGCAGGGCATCAACCACGGCAGCGGCAGCACCGGCCTGGGTCTGTATTTCGCCAATCGCATCGCTGCGCTGCATCAGCGCAACGGCGTGGAAGGGCGCACCGAAATAAGCAATGGCGGGCCGTTGGGTGGCGGGGTGTTCAGCCTCTACTTGCCCTGAGATCTTGTGTAGGAGCTGCCGAAGGCTGCGATCTTTTGATTTTAAAAAACAAGATCAAAAGATCGCAGCCTCGTTGCACTCGTCAGCTCCTACACAGCTCCTACGCAGCTCCTACGGCTCCTGCACATGATCGGGATTTTTGTGGGCGCTGCTTGATATTCCGAACAGGCGAAGCCTATTTTGTCCGGGTCGCCGTTCGCGGCTCGCACAACAACAAGGATTGCGTCATGACAACCGATGGCCAGGGTTCACTCGCGCAGCGATTGACCGGCATTGATGAGATTGAATGTGTCACCCCGGATCTGAACGGTGTGCCACGGGGCAAGGTGATGACCGCTGAGGGTTTCCTCGAAGGCCGGCGTTTGCAGTTGGCGCGCGGTGTGCTGCTGCAATGCATCATGGGCGGTTATCCGCCGGCGCGTTTTTACGGCAGCGATGACGGCGATCTGGCGCTGGTCGCCGACCCTGCGCAGATTCATCGTCTGCCCTGGAGCGACGAGCCGCGCGCCATGGCAATTTGCGACGCCGACGAACTGAGCGGGGAGAGCTCCAGCCTCTCGACCCGTGGCCAGCTCAAGGCGGTTATCGCCCGTTATGCCGCGCACGGGCTGGCGCCGGTGGTGGCGACCGAGCTGGAGTTTTTTGTCTTCGCACCGAACACCGATCCGACTCAGCCGTTCCGTCCGCCGGTTGGTCTCGACGGCCGTCGCGAGGATGGCCAGTCGGCGTTCAGCGTCAGTTCCAATAACGGTCTGCGGCCATTCTTCAGCGAAGTGTATAAATGCATGGCCGCTCTCGGCCTGCCGCGCGACACCTTCATGCACGAAATGGGCGTCAGCCAGTTCGAGATCAATCTGCTGCACGGCGATCCGCTGCTGCTGGCAGACCAGACGTTCCTGTTCAAGCACCTGCTCAAAGAAGTCGCGCTCAAGCATGGCCTGACCGTGGTGTGCATGGCCAAACCGTTGGCGCACACGCCGGGCAGTTCGATGCATATTCATCAAAGCATCGTCGAAATCGGCAGCGGCAGGAATGTCTTCACTGACGCCAATGGTGAGCCGACCGCCATGTTCCGCCACTTCATCGGCGGGCAACAGGCAGGCCTCGCCGATTTCACCGCACTATTCGCACCTAACGTGAACTCCTATCAGCGCCTGTGTCATCCGTACGCGTCGCCGAACAATGCCTGTTGGTCCCACGACAATCGCGCCGCCGGCTTGCGTATTCCCGCCAGTTCGCCGGCCGCACGTCGGGTCGAAAACCGCTTGCCGGGCGCCGATGCCAATCCTTATCTGGCCATCGCCGCCAGTCTGGCGGCGGGTTTGCACGGCATCGAGCAGGAGTTGGAGCCGAGCGCAGCGATACAGGGCGAATTTGCGGTGCCCGATAATCTGGCGTTGCCGTGTACCTTGCACGCCGCGCTTGAACGTCTGAAACGTAGCCAGTTGGCGAGGGAACTGTTCGGATCGGAGTTCATCGAAGGCTACATCGCTTCGAAGACCATGGAGTTGACCAGCTTCTTTGATGAAATCACTCCCTGGGAGCGCCGTGTGCTGGCCGCCCAGGCCTGACGTTTTGCTGCCATCGGGCGGTCGTTCTGACCGCCCGAAATTCACTGCAAGGAGCCGCTCGGAACGCCGATGCGCCAAATCTGGAAATCCTTTCGAGCGCTGTATTTCGCCTCGCTGATGATGTTGATCGGCTCAGGCCTTCTCTCTACTTATCTGGCTTTGCGTCTGGCTGCCGACAATGTCGACGGGCTGTGGGTCGGTGCGCTGATGGCGGCCAACTATTTCGGCTTAGTGCTAGGCGGCAAGATCGGCCATCGCCTGATCGCCCGGGTCGGGCATATCCGTGCGTACTCGGCGTGTGCCGGGATCGTCGGCGCAGCGGTGCTCGGCCATGGCCTGGTGGATTGGCTGCCGGCGTGGCTGGTGCTGCGGACAATCGTCGGTCTGGGCATGATGTGCCAGTACATGGTTATCGAGAGCTGGCTCAACGAGCAGGCCGACGCCAATCAACGCGGGCTGGTCTTCAGCGGCTACATGATCGCTTCGTATCTGGGCCTGGTGCTGGGCCAGCTGATTCTGGTCATGCACCCCGGCCTCGGGCTGGAACTGCTGATGCTGGTGGCGCTGTGCTTTGCCCTGTGTCTTGTGCCGGTGACGTTGACCCGACGGATTCACCCGGCGCCACTGCATCCGGCGCCGATGGAGCCGCGCTTCTTCATCAAACGTGTGCCGCAATCGCTGAGCACGGTGCTCGGTGCCGGTCTGATCATCGGTTCGTTTTATGGTCTGGCGCCGCTGTATGCCTCGCAGCAGGGGCTGTCGACCGAGCAGGTCGGTCTGTTCATGGGTAGCTGCATTTTTGCCGGTCTGCTGGTGCAGTGGCCGTTGGGCTGGTTGTCCGACCGTTATGACCGCGCGCTGCTGATTCGCTGCTTTGCCGGGTTTCTGGCGGTGGCGGCGTTGCCGTTGGCGATCATGCCGCAGGTGCCGCTGGAGGTGCTGTTTGTTGTCGGCTTTTTCTGTTCGCTGGTGCAGTTCTGTCTGTATCCGCTGGCGGTGGCGTTCTCTAATGACCACGTCGAAGGTGATCGGCGCGTATCGCTGACCGCCATGTTGCTGGTGACTTATGGTGTTGGCGCGAGCATCGGGCCGCTGCTCGCGGGTGTGCTGATGAAGTTTCTCGGCAGTCAGAGCCTGTATGCGTTCTTCAGTTTCTTTGCGTTGGTGCTGGTCTGGCGGATTCGCCCGAAAGCGGTTACCAACCTGCATCAGGTCGACGACGCACCGCTGCACCACGTGGCAATGCCGGACAGCATGTCGAGCTCGCCGCTGGTGGCGGCGCTTGACCCGCGTGTCGATGAGCAGGTGGTGCAGGAGCAGATGGTGCAGGACCCGGCGCCAACAAATCCTGAGCCCGAACCCGAACCCGTCGCCCAGCCGGAAGCAGTGGCCGAATCCGATCTGGACAGCGTCGATGACAAACCTGCGCCGGATATCAGTGGCGGCAGGCCCTGAAGGTCACGTAAAAGATCGGCGCATAAAAAAGGGCAGTCCTGTGAAGGGCTGCCCTTTTTATTGGTCGCTGCGAATCAGAGGTCGTCTTTGTCGAAACGCCGTGCTTCACGCTGCAACTGATAAACAAAACGCTCGACGTTGCGCGCAGCCTGACCACTGATGTTGTGGAAGCGCAGACCCGCGAAGGTGATGTTGAGTTTTTCTTCGAAGTGCAAATAGCGCAGCTCGACCGACGTTGGCTGGTTGCCGAACAGCGGCGGAGCGATCAGGCGATCGTAGACCTGGCCCAGTTGCAGGCGATCTGTGATATCGCCTTCAAAACGGAATTTGCACCCGGTGGCGGAGATATCCAGCAGCTTGCCGTGCAGAGGGACCTTGAGCTTTTCCCCGCCCAATTCAACGCTGACCAGATCGGTGAGTTTCAGCGCGGCGCGGAAGGCATTGCGGCGCTGGTGGTAGACCACTTCGCTCGGCAGGTCGCCGGTGTAGAAGCGGTCGCCCTCGGATTCTTCGATGTTCAGCGTGCCGTTGCATTCCCAGGCAATGCGTACGCCGTCATGAAAGCCTTCGACCTTGAACGGTTCGCCAGCCTGCAGGAAACGCTCGCCATCGCGCGGAATCATTTCGTCGAGTGCAATGGTTGCGGTTTCACGGTCGACCTTGATCAGGTAACTCTGAAAACGCTGGCTGCGTTCATGGAAGGTAATGATCAGCGGGTCATGGCTGTCTTGCAGCTGGCGCAGGTTGCTGGAGATTTCCAGGGGCGTGGTGAGCACCTTCGGAGGCTGCGGAGCATCATCCGCGCTTAGGGTGTTGGACACGGTTCTTCAATCTCCAGACAAAATAAGACTACAACTGGCCAGTATTTTGCCAGCATGTTGCGCAGGTGGATAGTGCAGGGCCACCGAATGGCTCATGCCTGGCTGAGCGTACGCGGCTTGACGGGTTTGGCGAAGGTCCCGCTGGCGTCGTAGAGCGCTGGCGGCTCACCGCCGGTGAGGATCTTCAGCTGATTGGCCGTGGTCGCCTGCTGGATCTGGATCGACTGGCCGTTCTTGACGTTGGCGGCCTGGCACTGCGCAATCAGCGCGGTCAGTGCATCGCCCTGAGCCAGCAACTGCTCGCCAATACTCGATTGGCTGGCCAGTTGCTCGAGCCCGCTGCGATCGGTGGGCAGGTTGAGGCTGGCGAGGATTTCGCTGCGCTTGCGGCCATGCTGCTCGAGCAGAATGATCAACGCTTGCTTGGTCGCCAGAATGTCTTCCAGCAGCGGCATGTCACGACCATGCAAAGCGAGGGATTCGGTTTGCAATAACTCCAGCAATTGTTGCGCTGGAGCAAAGTCGTCGTTGATCAGTTGCAATAAGTTAGTGTCGTGCATGGCTGGCCTTGGGGTTTAAGCGTCCAAAAGCCTGGCGCCGGCAAAAGCCTAGCGCTGGGCTTCGAAGTTGAGCAGTTTGCTGGCTACACGGTTGCTGTCGACTTTATAGCTGCCATCGGCAATCGCGGCTTTCAACTCGGCCACGCGGGCTTTGTCGACAGCAGGCTGATCGCGCAGCTTGTCAGTGACCTTCTGCAACTGTTGAGCCTCATTGCTGAGGTGTACCGACTCCCCGCTTTTGGCGGCATTGGCCTGTTCGGCCTGGGTATTCAGCGGCGCGGAGGGGCTGTTTTCAGCGCTTTCCTTGGCGTTGCTGGTACGTGTATTGCCTGTCAGAGACGAGGAACTGTTCAAACGGCTGAAATCGATAACCATGATAAAAACCTCTGGGAATTTGGACGCTTGCCATGTTTTCGGCTATCCCCTGAAAAACTTTAGGCCCAATTAACCATAAGCTTGCATGCGCCGTTGCGAGACCTGCTGCGGCACAGTTTAGGGAAGCGACGGGATCGGCGCCAGTTTTCTCCACAGGGCTTTTACATGGCCACTTCGACCTGTCCCGGCGCAATCACCTGCGCCTTGATAACTCTTTGAGAATTAAGGTTTTTTACTCGAATCTGTTCTTTCATGCCGCCATTGGAGAGTGCTTCCCCCGGCATGCGTACGGCGAGGGTGCCGCTACGCGCAGTGATCACCACCTGGTCGCCCTTACGCACGACTTCGGCCTGCTCCAGATGCACCAGCGTGATGACCTGATCGGCTACCGTTGGTCGGGTCAATTTTTGCCCGATCGCTTCGTCGACCGAGGTCAGGAAACCCTGATTGATCGTGCTGACGTCGCGCTCACGCAGGGTCACATCCTGCGGCTGGATAATGCCGGCGCGTTTCAGCGGGCGAGTGGTGGTCACGATCTCGCGAAACAGGCGGACTTGAGCGGGCACGAACACCGTCCATGGCGAGCTGCCTTCGCAGCGGACCTTCACCGTAACGCGGCCCAATGGTCGCGCCGGGCTCTCTAGGGTGGCTGTCAATTCCTTGTCGCACATGGGCATGCGCATGCGCGGGTCGAGCTGGTTGACTTCGATTTCGTAGCGGCCTTCGGTTTGACTGGAAGCCAAATAGTCTTCTACGGTGAATTCAAGAAAGCCCTGAGTCACGCCGATAAGCATATCAGGCAAGGTAACCGCATCTGCATTGGCAGGACTGCCAGCAAGCAAGCAGCAAACGGCGGACACCGCGCAAAGCCCTTTGCGAAGGGAGGATGTCAGGCGTCGGGAAAATGTCGTTTGAGCGTTCATACGAGTTAAAAAGCAAGCGCCGTGCCGTTTAGCAATGAATGTGCGTCGCAACAACACTTGGCGTTGGTGTAGGAGTCTGGGCATGGCTGGTGTAATGGATTCGGTGAACCAGCGCACGCAACTGGTAGGGCAGAATCGCCTCGAGCTGCTGTTGTTCCGTCTCGACGGGCCGCAGCTCTACGGGATCAACGTGTTCAAGGTACGGGAAGTGTTGCAATGCCCGTCACTGACATTGATGCCCAAGTCCAGTCCTGTCGTGTGCGGGGTGGCGAATATACGGGGAGCGACCATTCCGATCCTGGATCTGGCAATGGCAACGGGCTCCGGTGCGTTGAAAGACAAGAAGAACCCGTTCGTGATCATCACGGAGTACAACACCAAGACCCAGGGTTTCCTGGTCCGCTCGGTGGAGCGCATCGTCAACATGAACTGGGAGGAGATCCATCCGCCGCCCAAGGGTACCGGTCGCGATCACTACCTGACCGCGGTGACTCGGGTCGACAACCAGCTGGTCGAAATCATCGACGTCGAGAAGGTGCTGGCCGAAGTGGCACCGACGCCGGAAGCGATCTCGGTGGGCGTGGTCGATGTCGAAACGCAGACCAAGGCGTTGTCGCTGCGGGTGCTGACGGTCGATGACTCGTCGGTGGCGCGCAAGCAGGTCACGCGTTGTCTGCAGACCATCGGAGTCGAGGTGGTGGCGCTGAACGACGGCAAGCAGGCGCTGGATTACCTGCGCAAGCTGGTCGACGAGGGCAAGAAGCCGGAAGAAGAGTTCCTGATGATGATTTCCGACATCGAGATGCCGGAGATGGACGGGTACACCCTGACGGCGGAAATCCGCGGCGACGCACGCATGCAAAAGCTCCATATCATCCTGCATACTTCGTTGTCGGGGGTATTCAATCAGGCGATGGTGAAGAAAGTCGGCGCTGATGACTTTCTGGCCAAATTCCGTCCTGATGACCTCGCATCCCGGGTAGTCGACCGGATCAAAGCAGCAGATATCAGCTAGGGGCCTTCTGCTCCTGGTGTTCAACACGATTTAAGAGGCGGCACCATTGTCTACGGGTAATTTGGATTTCGAACAGTTCCGGGTCTTCCTGGAAAAGGCCTGTGGCATTTTGCTCGGTGAAAACAAGCAGTATCTGGTCTCCAGCCGTCTCAACAAACTGATGGAGCAGCAAGGCATCAAGTCGCTGGGTGAGCTGGTGCAGCGCATCCAGACCCAGCCGCGCAGCGGTTTGCGCGAGCAGGTGGTCGATGCCATGACGACCAACGAAACCCTGTGGTTTCGCGACACCTATCCGTTTGAAGTCTTGAAGAACAAGGTACTGCCGGAAGCGATCAAGGCCAGTCCCAACCAGCGCTTGCGCATCTGGTCGGCGGCCTGCTCGTCGGGGCAGGAACCGTATTCGCTGTCGATGTCGATCGACGAGTTCGAGCGCAGCAACCTTGGTCAGTTGAAGATGGGCGTGCAAATCGTTGCCACCGATCTGTCGGGCCTGATGCTCAACAACTGCAAGACCGGCGAGTACGACAGCCTGGCAATCGGTCGCGGCCTGTCGCCGGAACGCCTGCAACGCTATTTCGACCCGAAAGGGCCGGGTCGCTGGGTGGTCAAGGCGCCGATCAAGAGCCGGGTGGAGTTCCGCTCGTTCAACCTGCTCGACAGCTACGCAGCGCTGGGCAAGTTCGACATCGTGTTCTGCCGCAACGTGCTGATCTACTTCTCTGCCGAAGTGAAGAAGGACATCCTGTTGCGCATTCACAGCACGTTAAAGCCGGGCGGGTATCTGTTCCTCGGTGCTTCCGAAGCGCTGAACGGTTTGCCGGATCATTACCAGATGGTTCAGTGCAGCCCGGGGATTATCTACAAGGCGAAATAACCGGTTCGCGGCAATACAAAAAACGGGTGGCCCTCAAAGGCCTCCCGTTTTTTTTTGCCTGACACCGCACCCCGAGCCTTCGGCAGCTCCTACAGGTTCGGTGTTGGCAGGCGACAGCGGCAGAAAAGCGGCATACGGCGGAAACCGGTTGCCGCTTTTCTGGCATTGCCGCTTTGCCTGTTTGGCGCAAAGCCCCGGAATACGGGACTTTGCCCATTTGGCACGGCGCTTGCTAAAGCTCAGTTACGAAAAACCGGTCACCTGAAGGTTCCCGACATGAGCATCAGCTTCGACAAAGCGCTGGGCATTCACGAAAAGGCATTGGGCTTCCGCGCCCAGCGTGCCGAAGTGCTGGCCAACAACATCGCCAACGCCGACACCCCGAACTACAAGGCGCGGGATCTGGAATTCTCCAAAGTGCTCGAAGCACAGACCGAGAAGACCAGGACCGGCGGCCACTTTGCCCTGAACATGACCAACAGCCGTCACATCGAAGCTGAAGGGCTGGGCAATGGCGACGAGTCGCTGATGTATCGCACGCCGATGCAGCCTTCGATCGACCAGAACACCGTTGACGCTCAACTGGAACAGTCGAACTACGCGGAAAACGCCGTCGGCTTCCAGGCCAGCTTCACCTTGCTCAACAGCAAATTCAAAGGGCTGGTGTCAGCCCTGCGCGGAGAATAATCCATGTCCCTGTCCAGCGTTTTCAACATTGCCGGCAGCGGCATGAGCGCGCAGACCACGCGTCTGAATACCGTCGCCTCGAACATCGCCAACGCCGAAACCGTTTCCTCGAGCATCGACCAGACCTACCGCGCCCGCCACCCGGTGTTTGCCACCATGTTCCAGGGCGGCCAGGCCGGCGGCAGCAACTCGCTGTTCCAGAACCAGGACGCGGCCGGTCAGGGTGTTCAGGTGTTGGGCGTGGTCGAGGATGACAGCAACCTCGAAGCGCGCTACGAGCCGAACCATCCGGCCGCCGACGCCAAGGGCTACGTCTACTACCCGAACGTCAACGTGGTGGAAGAAATGGCTGACATGATTTCCGCGAGCCGCTCGTTCCAGACCAACGCCGAAATGATGAACACCGCCAAAACCATGATGCAGAAGGTACTGACCCTCGGTCAGTAATAAGGGGCGACTGCCATGAGCGTTACGGATACCACCAGCAGCCTGAGCATGAACGACATCCTGGCCAACTCGTCGAAGAAGGCCAGCGGCACCACCTCCGGCGGCATCGCTTCGGCGACCGACAGTGCCACCGGCGGCCAGGCGTTGGGCAAGGATGCTTTCCTGCAATTGCTGGTCACCCAGCTGAAAAACCAGAACCCGCTCGACCCGCAGGACAACAGCGCTTTCGTTGCGCAACTGGCGCAGTTCAGCAGCCTGGAAGGCATCACCACGCTGAACTCCACGGTCAGTGGCCTTGCCGGCAACTACAACTCGTCGCAGGCGCTGCAAGCGTCGTCGCTGGTTGGTCGCAACGTGATCGTGCAGACCAACACCGCCCAGCTCGACGACCCGAGCAAAGGCCTGACCGGTTCGGTCACCGTGCCTTCGACGATTGCCGCCGGCACCGTGACCATTACCGACAAGGACGGCAAGACCGTGCGCACCATCGACCTGGGCAGCCGCGCTGCCGGCGATGCCAGCTTCACCTGGGACGGCAAGGACACCGCCGGCACCGTGGTGCCGGTCGGCACTTACACGTTCAAGGCCAATGCACCGATCAACGGCACCGCAACTGACCTGGCGACCTACCTGCCAGCGACCGTCAACAGCGTGACGATCAGCCAGACCGGTGGCGAGCTGATGCTCAACCTGGCCGGCAAGGGCACCGTTGCCCTGTCCAAAGTACAAACCATTGGTATATAGAGCCGACTAACCCGGCACGAAGGAGTGGAACATGTCTTTTAACATCGGCCTTAGCGGTCTCTATGCCGCCAACAAGCAACTCGACGTGACTGGCAACAACATCGCCAACGTCGCCACCGCCGGTTTCAAATCCTCGCGCGCAGAATTCGAAGACGTGTATTCGTCGACTCGTCTGGGCAGCGGCAGCAAAGTCATCGGCAACGGCGTGCGCCTGGCCAACGTGTCCCAGCAGTTCACTCAGGGTGACATCAACAACACCGGTAACGTGTTGGACATGGGTATCAACGGTTCCGGTTTCTTCACCATGAGCAACAACGGCTCGATCTCGTACACCCGTGCCGGTACCTTCAAGGTCGACAACGCCGGTTACATCACCAACACCAACTACACCTCGCGTCTGCAGGGTTACGGTGTGGATGCCAACGGCAAGATCCTCAACGGTGTGTTGACTGACCTTAAGATCGACACGTCGAACCTGGCGCCGAAGTCGTCCTCTTCGGTGACCTCGAGCATCAACTTGAATTCGTCGGCGCCAGTGATCGTCGACACCGGTACCGGCGCCGTCAAGTTCGATCCGTCGAAGCCTGAGACTTATACCAAGTCGTTCAGCACACCGATCTATGACACTCAGGGCAACTCCCACGTCATGGACCAGTACATGGTCAAGAGTGGCGAAAACACCTGGAAGGTTTACACCCTGGTTGATGGCCGTAATCCGGACGCTACCGGCAGCAACCCGGTGACCACTGCGCCGGTTGCTTCGACGCTGTCGTTTGACAGTTCCGGCAAGCTGGTTCAGGTAAGCACGCCTGACCCGGCGGATCCCGCCAACCCGATCATCAGCAGCGATCTGAAACTGACCAACTGGGTGCCGGGCACAGTGACCGATGGCGATTTCACGCCTAACGGCGCGGCAGCCAACCCGAATGGCGTGACCATTTCGATGGCCAAGACCACTCAGTACAACGCGGATACTTCGCGGACAATTCCGACTCAGGATGGTTACGCCACTGGCCAGATCACCAACCTGACCATCGACGGCACCGGTACCCTTTTCGCCAACTTCAGCAACAACCAGAGCAAGGCGATCGGTCAGGTTGCGCTGGCCAGTTTTACCAACGAACAGGGTCTGCAGGCTGTTGGCGGTACCAGTTGGAAAGAGACTTTCGCTTCGGGTATTCCGGGTTACGACGCGCCGAAGACCGGTACGTTGGGTGAGGTGGTGTCCAACTCGCTGGAAGAGTCGAACGTTAACCTGACCAACGAGCTGGTTGATCTGATCAAGGGCCAGAGCAACTATCAGGCGAACGCCAAGACCATTTCGACGCAAAGCACGATTATGCAGACCATTATTCAGATGACCTGATTCGGGTTTCTGACTGGTTTTTTGGGCCCCTCGGTTTTGAGGGGCTTTTTTTTTGGCCGTGGGGGCCTTTGGGCCGACCAGGTTCTTGGGGTTTTGGGGGTATATCCGTTTTTGCGGGTGTTGCGGCTGGCGGTTCCGCTCTTACAGCGGGTCACTTTTGCAGGCGCCCAAAAGTAACCAAAACGCTTTGCTCCTGCGTTCGGCCCTCGCAGGCTCGGGTTCCTTCGCTGCGGGATCGATCCGGGCGCAGCGGCTACGGTTTGCTTCGCTGCACCTACTTCCGCTGTGTCTGGCTGCGCCAGACGGTCGCTGCGCTCCCACGCCCGGATCAATCCCTCCACTCAGCCTTCCGACGTCGCCGGTGGATCAAGATCAAAAGCCTTCCTCGAGCTTGCGCTCATTGTTGAGTGGGGCGGCTTCGCCGCGGGCAACTGCGCTGCTTTGCTTTTGCTTTTGCTTTTGTGGGAGCGAGCCTGCTCGCGATAGCGGTCTGGCGGCCAACCAATTTCACCCAGATACCCACGATCCAACTGTAGGAGCCGCCGAAGGCTCGGGCCGCGATCGGACGATCTATTGATCTGGCTTTTGCTTTGCTTCGGCTCTTGATCTTTCGCCCCTTCGGCGGGCTTCGTTACGGGATCGATCCGGGGGTGGTAGCGCAGCGACCGTACGACCAGGTCTCTGAAAAGGTGACTCGCTGTAAGAGCGAAACCATAAGAAGCCGTTACCGCAGCAACGGATATTCACCCAAACCCAAGCCCAAACCCCAAAAAAACAAAACCCCCGACAAACCAGAAGTCTGTCGGGGGTTTTCTTTTTTCTCGAGATATCAGGCGTCTCGCAACGCCTGATCTCAGCTCAGCTTATTGGCAAGCTTCGCAATCCGGCTCGTCAATCGCGCAGGCCTTTGGCACTGGCGCCGGACCTGCCGGAGCGGCCAGGACCGAATCGTCGCCGTGGTTGCCGCCGCTGGAAACAGCGTTCAGTTTACCGGTGTTGATGGTCGACTTCTCGGTGCTGGTCGCGGCCAGGGCACGGAGGTAATAAGTGGTTTTCAGACCACGGTACCAGGCCATGCGGTAGGTCACGTCGAGCTTCTTGCCCGATGCGCCGGCGATGTACAGGTTCAGCGACTGGGCCTGGTCGATCCACTTCTGACGACGGCTGGCGGCGTCAACGATCCACTTGGTGTCCACTTCGAACGCGGTCGCGTAGAGCTCTTTGAGTTCCTGCGGGATACGCTCGATCTGCTGCACCGAACCGTCGTAGTACTTCAGGTCGTTGATCATGACCGAGTCCCACAGACCGCGAGCCTTCAGGTCGCGAACCAGGTACGGGTTGATCACGGTGAATTCGCCCGACAGGTTCGATTTCACGTACAGGTTCTGGTAGGTCGGTTCGATCGACTGCGAAACGCCAGTGATGTTGGCGATGGTCGCGGTCGGTGCGATGGCCATGATGTTCGAGTTACGGATGCCTTTCTGCACACGGGCGCGAACCGGTGCCCAGTCGAGGGTTTCCTTCAGGTCGACGTCAATGTACTTCTCGCCACGCTGTTCGATCAGGATCTGTTGCGAATCCAGCGGCAGGATGCCCTTGGACCACAGCGAACCGTTGAACGTCTCGTAGGCGCCGCGCTCGTCGGCCAGGTCGCAGGAAGCCTGGATTGCGTAGTAGCTGACCGCTTCCATCGACTTGTCGGCGAACTCGACGGCAGCGTCGGAGCCGTAGGCGATGTGCTGCAGGTACAAGGCGTCCTGGAAGCCCATAATGCCCAGACCGACCGGACGGTGGCGGAAGTTGGAGTTCTTCGCTTGCGGCACCGAGTAGTAGTTGATGTCGATCACGTTATCGAGCATGCGCACGGCGGTGTTGACGGTGCGTTGCAGCTTGGCGGTATCGAGCTTGCCGTCAACGATGTGGTTCGGCAGGTTGATCGAGCCCAGGTTGCAAACGGCGATTTCGTCCTTGTTGGTGTTCAAGGTGATCTCTGTGCACAGGTTCGAGCTGTGGACCACGCCGACGTGCTGCTGCGGGCTGCGCAGGTTGCACGGGTCCTTGAAGGTCAACCATGGGTGGCCGGTTTCGAACAGCATGGAGAGCATCTTGCGCCACAGGTCTTTGGCCTGGATGGTCTTGAACAGCTTGACCTTGCCCGGGTACTCGGTCAGCGCTTCGTAGTACTCGTAACGCTCTTCGAAGGCTTTACCGGTCAGGTCGTGCAGGTCCGGTACTTCGGATGGCGAGAACAGGGTCCACTTGCCGTCATCGAAGACGCGCTTCATGAACAGGTCAGGGATCCAGTTGGCGGTGTTCATGTCGTGGGTACGACGACGATCGTCACCGGTGTTCTTGCGCAGCTCGATGAACTCTTCGATGTCCATGTGCCAGGTTTCCAGGTAGGCACACACAGCGCCTTTGCGCTTGCCACCCTGGTTCACGGCCACAGCGGTGTCGTTGACCACTTTGAGGAACGGCACGACGCCTTGCGACTTGCCGTTGGTGCCCTTGATGTACGAGCCCAGTGCACGCACCGGCGTCCAGTCGTTGCCCAGACCACCGGCAAATTTCGACAGCATGGCGTTGTCGTGGATCGCGTGATAGATGCCCGACAGGTCATCCGGCACGGTGGTCAGGTAGCAGCTCGACAGCTGTGGACGCAGGGTACCGGCGTTGAACAGGGTCGGGGTCGAAGCCATGTAGTCGAACGAGGACAGCAGGTTGTAGAACTCGATCGCACGGTCTTCTTTCTGCTTCTCTTCGATCGCAAGGCCCATGGCCACGCGCATGAAGAAGATCTGCGGCAGTTCGAAGCGCACGCCATCCTTGTGGATGAAGTAACGGTCGTACAGGGTTTGCAGGCCCAGGTAGGTAAATTGCTGATCACGCTCGTGGTTGATCGCCTTGCCCAGTTTTTCCAGGTCGAAGGTAGCCAGCACAGGGTTCAGCAGTTCGAACTCGATACCTTTGGCGATGTAGGCCGGCAGGGCCTTGGCGTAAAGGTCGGCCATTTCGTGATGGGTGGCGCTTTCGGCGACTTCGAGGAAGTTCAGGCCTTCGGCACGCAGGGTGTCCATCAGCAGGCGGGCGGTGACGAACGAGTAGTTCGGCTCGCGCTCGACCAGGGTACGGGCGGTCATTACCAGGGCGGTGTTGACGTCGGTCAGGGCCACGCCGTCGTACAGGTTCTTCAGGGTTTCGCGCTGGATCAGGTCGCCGTCGACTTCTTCCAGGCCTTCGCAGGCTTCGGTAACGATGGTGTTCAGGCGGCCCATGTCCAGCGGCGCGAGGCTGCCGTCGGCGCGGGTGATGCGGATCGACGGGTGCGCGTTGACGGCTGCTTCGGCAGGAGCGTGCGCTGCGCGCTCTTTCGAACGGCCGTCACGGTAGATCACGTAGTCACGCGCGACTTTCTGCTCGCCGGCACGCATCAGGGCCAGTTCGACCTGGTCCTGGATCTCTTCGATGTGGATGGTGCCGCCCGATGGCATGCGACGCTTGAAGGTCGCGGTGACCTGCTCGGTCAGGCGCGCAACGGTGTCATGGATTCGCGACGAAGCGGCAGCGGTGCCGCCCTCAACTGCGAGGAACGCTTTGGTGATAGCGACGGTGATCTTGTCGTCAGTGTAAGGAACGACAGTGCCATTACGCTTGATCACGCGCAGCTGGCCAGGCGCGGTGGCTGCCAGATCCGAATTCGAATCGGCGGCCTGCGGCAAGGTGCCCTGCGGGTTCTCGCGAGTTGTGTCGGTTTGCATGGGGGGTGGTCTCCACATTCTCTATGTTTGTTTGGCACCGTCATGGTGCTCACCGTTCTGTACCGAAGCACTGCAACCGACGGGCGTCGGCATTACAAACTTCGGAACAGTAGGAAAAAGGCTGCAACGCCGCATCCTTGCCGAAGTTTTGGTCGCAAGCACAAGCTCGCTACCGGATTCCCTCGCGGGTGACAGTCATGACTGCAACACCCATACCGTTTTGTCCGTTTCGGACCAAATAAAACGGTGCCATCCGCCAGTGCGGTTTGGGCTTGAAAAAACTCGCTTGTTCAACCGGAAACCCGCCATAAAGCGCTTGAGTTTCAGGTCTGAAATGTGGTTGGGCGTTTTAGCCGAAAACCCTATATGTAGGGTCTGCGTTTTCGCCGTGCTACAAGATAATGCGTTTCAGGGGACGATTGCAACGTACTACCTGTGGATAAGCCTGTGCGTAATTTGTGTAAGAAACATGGAAAACGCGTGTAGGCCGCGAACCTGCTGAGCCAGACCGTTTGTCACTGTTTTTTCGCCCGGAAAAACGCTTCAGCGGTTTTTTAAGGGCGCGAACCCTACCACAGAATTTCGTCTTGTCCGAACGCATTTACCGACTTGTTTTCCGGGTGAGCGGCGTTTATACAATCGCTGGCTGCAGGGGCATATTTATCCTCCCGAAACATGACAGATGATCGGGAGAATCCGTGCAGGAGCTGCCGAAGGGCTGCGATCTTTTGATTGTGATTTTTCAAGATCAAAAGATCGCAGCCTCGTTTCACTCGTCAGCTCCTGCAGGGGCCGCGTTCATTCAGCGAAACCTTTACATATCAATAAAAACAGCAAGCAGAGGTCACCGGTGGAGCAACAAAACTGGCAGGTATTGATCGTCGAGGATGACCAGCGACTCGCCGAGCTCACCCGCGATTATCTGCAAGCCAATGGTCTGCGTGTGGAGATCGAAGGCAACGGTGCGCTGGCAGCGGCGCGGATCATCAGGGAGCAACCGGATCTGGTGATCCTCGACCTGATGTTGCCCGGCGAAGATGGCCTGAGCATTTGCCGCAAGGTGCGCAGCCAGTACGACGGGCCGATCCTGATGCTCACCGCGCGTACCGACGACGCCGACCAGATTCACGGCCTCGACCTCGGTGCCGACGACTACGTGTGCAAACCGGTACGCCCGCGCTTGTTGCTCGCGCGGATTCAGGCGTTGCTGCGACGCAGTGACACACCGGAACCGGTCGCGGAAAAATCCCGTCGCCTGCAATTCGGTCCGCTGGTGGTCGACAACGCCTTGCGTGAAGCCTGGCTGAGCGACAACGGCATCGAGCTGACCAGCGCCGAGTTCGACCTGCTCTGGCTGCTGGTGTCCAATGCCGGGCGGATTCTCTCGCGCGAAGAGATCTTCACCGCATTGCGCGGCATCGGCTACGACGGCCAGGACCGCTCGATTGATGTACGCATCTCACGCATCCGCCCGAAAATCGGCGACGACCCCGATCATCCGCGCCTGATCAAGACCATCCGCAGCAAAGGCTATTTGTTCGTCCCTGAGGCCTGCGCAGATCTGGCGCTGTGAATTCGATCTTCCTGCGCATCTACGGCGGCATGTGCGCCGCGCTGATTCTGGTGGCGGTGCTCGGCGTGCTGGCGCTGAACCTGCTCAATCAGGTGCGCAGCGAGCAATACCGCGAACGCTTGGCGCATGGCACTTTCTCGCTGATGGCCGACAACCTGCAGCCGATGAACCAGACCGAGCGCCATCGTTCGCTGTTGGGGTGGGAGCGGCTGCTCGGTATTCCGCTGACGCTGAAGAAGTTCTCTGAAACCGACCTCGATCTGGCCCAGCGCACCCGTGTGCTGCGCGGTCAGGCGCTGGTCGAACAGACTGGGCCACACGCGGCCAAGGTCTATCGGCTGATCAGCGAAAAAGAACAGATGATGCTCGTCGGTGAGGTGCAGCAGATCAGCGAGCAACTGGCTCGGGCAACTATTTACCTGCTCGCCGATGAACTGGTGCGGGTGCCGGTCGGCGAACAGCCCAAACGTCTGGCGCAGATAAAGCAGGAGAAAGGCTTCGGCTTCGACTTGCGTCTGGTTACGGTGAATGACGCCGACATGGACGAGGACCAGAGTCGCCGCGTGGCCGAAGGTGACACGGTGATGGCGTTGGGCAAGGGCGGCGATTCGATTCGCGTATTTGCCGGCATGGTCGGCACGCCGTGGGTGTTGGAAATCGGGCCGCTGTATCAGATGAATCCATACCCGCCGGAATGGCTGGTGCTGATTGCCGCGCTGGGTCTGACCCTGATCGGTCTCATCGTTTATCTGTTGGTGCGTCAGCTTGAGCGGCGTTTGCGCGGCCTCGAAGCGGCCGCTACGCGCATCGCCAAGGGCAGTCTGGAAACTCGTGTGCCGGCGCGTGGCGCCGACTCGGTCGGGCGTTTGGCGGCCGCATTCAATGGCATGGCCGAGCACTTGCAGCAACTGCTGGCCATCCAGCGCGAACTGGTACGGGCGGTGTCCCATGAACTGCGTACGCCAGTGGCGCGGCTGCGCTTCGGTCTGGAGATGATCGGCACGGCGACCACCCCGCAGGCGTTGGAAAAATACCGCGAAGGCATGGATCACGACATTGAAGACCTCGATAAGCTCGTCGACGAAATGCTCACCTACGCACGACTGGAGCAGGGCTCGCCAGCGCTGACTTTTCAACGGATAGACCTGGATGCGCTGGTCAATCAGGTAATCGAAGAATTGGCGCCGCTACGCGCCCAGGTCACGGTGCAGCGCGGTTTGTGTCTGTCATCGGCCGACAACGACGGCGCCTGGGTCGAGGCCGAGCCGCGCTATCTGCATCGGGCGTTGCAGAATCTGGTGGGCAACGCGATGCGTCATGCGCATTCCCGGGTGACCGTCAGTTATCAGGTCGGCCAGTTGCGCTGTCGGATCGACGTCGAGGATGACGGGCCGGGAGTGCCTGAGGTGGCGTGGGAGCGGATTTTCACGCCGTTCCTGCGCCTCGACGACAGCCGCACGCGCGCCTCGGGCGGGCACGGTTTGGGGCTGTCGATTGTGCGGCGGATCATCCACTGGCATGACGGCCGGGCGATCATTGGCAAGAGCAAAAGCCTGGGCGGGGCGTGTTTCAGCCTGAGTTGGCCGAGGAATCAGGAGCGCCGCTGAGTCTTAAGGTAGTCGTGATGCTGCCTTCGCGAGCAAGCTCGCTCGCGAAGAGGGCATGGCAGGCAGTGCAAATCCTCAGGCCTGAATGCTGACCAGACTCAACAACTGCCCATCCTGCACGCCGAACTGCGCTTCCAGCTCCGAACCATTGCGCCATTCGCTGGATAAATCCGTCAACAACCGCAGTTTCACCCGACCTGCCTCAGTCCACTCCAGCACCTCGGCATGCTCGAAATAAAAGCGCTGCTGCACGATCGGGTACAGCGCCTTGAACAGACTCTCTTTGACTGAAAAGGTCAAAGTCACCAGCAATGCCAGTTGATCCTGCGACCCTGCCGCCATGCGCTGCAGTTCCGCCGGCGTGAGAATTTCCCCGGACAGACGTTCGGCGCGCTCGTGGCTCAACAGGTTTTCCAGATCCATGCCCAAGCCGCGCCAATGCTGTTTGCTGGCGACAATTGCTGCGGCGCGGCCGGTGCTGTGGGTGATCGAGCCGCAGACATGCGCCGGCCACACTGGCGCGCGGTCCTCGCCGATCGGCGGGATGAAGCTGACGCCTTCGAGTTGTTGCAGCGCGGCACGGGCGCAGACGCGCCCGGCGAGAAATTCGGCCTGACGCTTGGCCACCGAGCGCTGGATGCTCGGCGGCGCCGGCACAGCGCTGCGCTGGAAGTCATCGGCAAGCAACTGCGCCGGATCGAACTGGGTGCTGAGCAGGACGGTATCGGCCAATACCGTCGGCAATGGCCAGTGGCTCTCGAGCGCGGTGCAGCAGGCGGGCAGGGCGGGGATGGTATGCATGGCGGGCATTTTGCCGATTAGTCGGGGCGAGGTCGAGATGATCGTTCCCACGCCGAGCGTGGGAACGATCAGGTCAGGCGTAGTCAGCTGAAGATTTTCTGAAAGAACGCTTTCATGTCCACCCATGACTTCTCGTCCGCTGCCTTGTTGTAGCCAATGTCCGGCCCACCGTGTTCGCCATGGCTCAAACGATCGGCATCGGGATTGCTGAAACCATGCTTGGCGCCATCCAGACTGACGAACGCGTAGTCCGCCCCGGCCTTGTCCATTTCCGCCTTGAACGCTGTGACGTTGTCCTGAGTGACCATGCTGTCCAGCGCGCCATGTTCGACCAGGATTTTCGCCTTGACGCTGCCCGGCGTCGCCGGAGTCCTGGTCACCAGCGCGCCGTGGAAACTCACCACGCCGGCCAGCGGCACACCTTGACGCGCCGCATTCAACACCACGCCGCCACCGAAGCAATAACCGATGGCGGCAATTTTGTTCGGGTCGGTCTGCGCCTGTTTCTTCAACAGATCAAGCCCGGCCGCAAACCGCTTGCTCGCCGCATCGGCATCCCTGGTTGCTGTCTGCATGAAAGCCATCGCGTCTTTGGGATGCTCGGTGTTTTTGCCTTCGCCATACATGTCGATGGCCAGCGCGCTGTAACCGAGCCCGGCAAGATCGCGCGCGCGGCGCTTGGCGTAATCGTTCAGCCCCCACCATTCGTGAACTACGACGATGCCGGGGCGTTGGCCTTTGATCGCGTCGTCATAGGCGTAGTAGCCG
This sequence comes from Pseudomonas sp. TSRC2-2, assembly GCF_049897785.1. Classification (NCBI taxonomy): domain Bacteria; kingdom Pseudomonadati; phylum Pseudomonadota; class Gammaproteobacteria; order Pseudomonadales; family Pseudomonadaceae; genus Pseudomonas; species Pseudomonas sp. TSRC2-2. The sequence continues at coordinate 56,797 of NZ_JAFCWZ010000005.1, read as the reverse complement.
ATCAGCTTGCTGCCGTCGGCGCTTTGATAAGGGATTTCTTCAGTCTTGATCGCAGCCTGGGTGAAGCTGCTGACCGCCAGCAAAGCAAGGGCGAGGAACAGGCGCATGGTCGGGTCTCCTGATGATAAGTGGTCAGAACAGCCTAGTCGATCTGGTTCAGGTCAGGTTCAGAGACGGTTCAGGGGCCGTACAGGGGCGGCTGAGTAATCTTGCGTCATACCCAAACAGCACCGCGAAAGAGGAAATACCCATGACTCGTTTGAACAAAATGCTGCTGGCTTTGACCGTAATGAGCGCCAGCATCGCGGCTCACGCCGACACGACTTCAAACTTCGCCGGCCTGAGCTTCGGCCAGACCAGCGACAAGATCAAAAAGTCTCACGCGTTGAATGACAACCTCGACCACCCCAACGCCACCGGGGCCATCGACGGCAACAACACGTACGGCATGCGCTTGGGTCAGCAAAACAGCCAGGGCCGCTACTACGCCACTTATGACAACGTTTCCGGCTCGCACAATGGCGTTAAACTGCGCCAGGAAAATCTGCTCGGCAGCTATGACCTGTTCTACCCGGTAGGCGGCAGCACCAAGTTGTTCGGGGGTGCCACGGCCGGTCTGACCAAGCTGACGCAGGAGTCGCCAGGTTTCAGCCGTGACAAAGACATCGGTTACGCCATCGGTGGCCAGGTCGGTGTGTTGCAGCAAGTTTCGCAGAACACCTCGGTGGAACTCGGTTACCGTTACCTGCGCAGCAATGCCAGCACCGAAATGAAGGAGAGCGGCGGCAGCAAACAGGGCTCGCTGGGCTTGACCAGCAGCGCGCAGACCTACCTGTCGGCCAACTATTATTTCTAAGGAGAGATTCATCCTGAAACCCTGTGGGAGCGAGCTTGCTCGCGAAAGCGATGTTTCATTCAACATCATCGTTGACTGAATGACCGCATTCGCGAGCAAGCTCGCTCCCACAGGAGGATGGGTAGATTTTCGTGTGAATTGGAGGGATTTATGAAACTGTTGGTCGTCGAAGATGAGGCCCTGTTGCGTCATCACCTGCGAACCCGCCTGACGGAAAGCGGACACGTGGTCGAGTCCGTGGCCAACGCCGAGGAGGCGCTGTACCAGACCGGACAGTACAACTTCGATCTGGCGGTGATCGATCTCGGCCTGCCGGGCATGGGCGGCCTCGACCTGATCCGCCAGTTGCGCTCGGGGGGCAAGACCTTCCCGATTCTGATCCTCACCGCGCGGGGCAACTGGCAAGACAAGGTCGAAGGGCTCGCCGCCGGCGCCGATGATTACGTGGTCAAGCCGTTCCAGTTCGAAGAACTCGACGCACGCCTGAACGCTTTGTTGCGCCGCTCCAGTGGTTTCACCCAGTCGACCATCGTCGCCGGGCCGTTGCTGCTCGACCTCAATCGCAAACAGGCCAGTCTTGACGAACAACCGCTGGCGCTGACCGCTTACGAATACCGCATCCTTGAATACCTCATGCGCCATCATCAGCAAGTGGTGCCCAAGGATCGCTTGATGGAGCAGCTCTATCCGGATGACGACGAGCGTGATCCGAATGTCATCGAAGTGCTGGTCGGCCGTCTGCGCCGTAAACTCGAAGGCCCGGCCGGGTTCAAACCGATCGACACCGTGCGCGGCCTCGGCTACCTGTTCAATGAGCGCTGCAATTGATCCGTTCCCTTCGTGTTCGTTTGATGCTCGCCGCCACCACGTTGGCAGTGTTGTTCATGCTCGCCTTGCTGCCGGCGATGCAGGGCGCCTTCAGCCTCGCCTTGCAGGACTCGATCGAACAACGCCTGGCCTCCGACGTCACCACGTTGATCTCCGCCGCACGGGTGGAAAACGGTCGCCTGATGATGCCAACGCAACTGCCGGATGAGCGCTTCAATCTTGCCGACTTCCGTTTGCTTGGCTATATCTACGACCGCAGTGGCAAGTTGGTGTGGCGTTCGAGAGCCACTGACGAAGAACAGATCAACTACACACCGCGTTACGACGGTCTCGGCAATGAATTTGCGCGGATCCATGAGGACAACGGTCAGGAATTCTTCGTCTACGACGTCGAGGTCAAACTGCTCGGCGGCAAAAGTGCGGCGTTCAGCATCGTCGCTCTGCAACCGGTACGTGAATACGAAACCACCCTCGAAGGCCTGCGCGAAAATCTCTATCTGGGCTTCGGCGCGGCATTGCTCGTATTACTGGCGTTGCTATGGATCGGTCTGACCTGGGGCCTCAAGGCTTTGCGCCGATTGAGTCAGGAACTCGATGAAATCGAAGGCGGCACCCGCGAAAGCCTGACGGAAAAACACCCGCGCGAACTGCTGCGGTTGACCGGCTCGCTCAACCGCCTGCTGCTCAGCGAACGGCAGCAGCGTAGCCGCTACAGCGACTCCCTCGACGACCTCGCACACAGCCTCAAAACCCCGTTGGCGGTACTGCAAGGCGTCAGCGAAGACATGGCCCAGCGTCCGGAAGACCGTGATCAGGCCTGGGTCCTGCAGAGCCAGATCGAACGCATGAGCCAGCAGATCAGCTATCAACTGCAGCGCGCCAGCCTGCGCAAAAGTGGCCTGGTCCGCCATCAGGTGCGCTTGCAACCGGTGCTCAAAAGCCTGTGCGATACGCTGGACAAGGTCTATCGCGATAAGCATGTGCGCGTGACCTTTGATCTGCCTGAGCATTGCTACGTGCCAATCGAGCAGGGCGCCTTGCTGGAAATGCTCGGCAACTTGCTGGAGAACGCCTATCGCCTGTGTCTGGGCGAGGTGCGTGTCAGCGTGCGCGAGTCCCTGGTCGGGATCGAGTTATGCGTCGAGGACGATGGGCCAGGTGTGCCACTGGACCAACGCGCGCGGATTCTCGAGCGCGGCGAACGTCTGGATGCCCAGCATCCGGGGCAGGGAATCGGACTGGCGGTGGTCAAGGACATCATCGAAAGCTACAACGCCCGTCTGGCCCTGGGCGATTCGCCGATGGGCGGGGCGGTGTTCAGGATTCATTTTCCTGCGGCTTGAATGTTGACAGTGCCGGCCTCTTCGCGGGCAAGCCCGCTCCCACGCTTGAAATGCAATCCTCCTGTGGGAGCGAGCCTGCTCGCAAAGGCGTCTTGCTTCAAAACTCCTGCGCCCGATAAGCCCCCGGTGTCAGCCCCGTCCATTTCTTGAATGCCCGATGAAACGCCGACGGCTCGGAAAACCCGAGCTGCTCGGCGATCTGCTGCAACGACAGGTCCGCGCGCCCCAGATGATAGATGGCGATATCCCGCCGCAGTTGATCCTTTAGCTCTTGAAAACTCGTACCTTCCTCTCGCAAGTGCCGGCGCAACGTTTGCGGGCTGATGTGCAGATGCGTGGCGACGGCTTCCAGATCCGGCCAATGCGCAGCGTCGCGGCTGAGCAAACGACGCAGGCGGCTGCTCAGGCTGTCGCCGTCGTCCGGGCGCGAGAGCAGGTCGGCGGGGGAGCGTTCGAGGAAATGCTTGAGCGTACGTTCGTCCTGCAACAGCGGCATCGCCAGATAGCGACGGTGGAACAGCAGGCTGCTTTGCTCGGACTCGAAACTCAGCGGGCAGGGGAACAGCAGATCGTATTCGCTGCCATGATCGGGGCGTGGGTAGCTGAAGGTTGCCTGCTCCAGGCGAATCCTCTGGCCTATCAACCAACTGCCGAGGCGGTGCCAGATTACCAGTAGACTTTCGCTGAGAAAGTGATCCGGATCCCACCACTGCGCGTCATCCAGGCTCAACCGCACCCATTCGTCTTCGCAGCGCAGGGACAGGCGCGGGGCGTCGGGGAACAGGCTGTAAAACAACAAACCGCGTTGCAGGGCCTTCTCCAGATTGCGGCAGTGAATCGAGGCGTGACACATCATGGCAAAGCTGCCCGGCTTGCTCGGTGCGTTACCGAAACCCAGGTATTCATCGTCCAGCGCCGCCCACAACCCCTGAATCAGGCGGGTGAACTGCTCCGGGGCGATGCGTGCGCGGGGCTCGTCGAGCAACTCCGGGCTGATCCCCAGTTGCTGCAACAGTCCTGAACAATCCAGGCCGCGACGGCGCGCACCGCCAAGGGCGGCACGGGCGAAATGGCTGGCGATGGTGCGTTCGCGCATAAGCGGCAATCCTTGTTCAAGCACCGATCGTAACGACGGGCCGGCGACGCAACAAGGCGGATTTCCGCCAAATTGCAGGACGCCGAACGCTCAGTTGGCGGAAATCCGCCATGCCTCAAGTCACTGATTGGTGACAGGAAAATCCCGCAGGCCCTGATATCAAAAGGCTTGCTGCCATTCGCACCAATCTGGCACGACGTTTGCGATAGAGGTGACAGAAGCGTGCATTTATCCCCGCCGGGGAAATGCCGTTCCAACAACAAATCCCTCCAGTGCAGGAGGGTTCGCAATTAAGGTTCTGCGCTCGACAGATGGATGTTGCCGCTGGACGCTTGAGGAAACCTGCAATGACGACTCGTCAGCCACTGTATAAATCCCTGTATTTCCAGGTGATCGTTGCCATCGCCATCGGCATTCTGCTCGGTCACTTCTACCCGCAGACCGGTGTGGCCCTCAAGCCACTGGGTGACGGCTTCATCAAGCTGATCAAAATGGTCATCGCCCCGATCATCTTCTGTACTGTTGTCAGCGGTATCGCCGGCATGCAGAACATGAAGTCGGTAGGCAAGACCGGCGGCTACGCGCTGCTGTACTTCGAAATCGTTTCCACCATTGCCCTGCTGATCGGTCTGGTTGTTGTCAACGTTGTGCAACCGGGCGCCGGCATGCACATCGATGTCACCACCCTCGACGCCTCGAAAATCGCCACCTACGTGACGGCCAGTAAAGACCAGAGCATCGTCGGCTTCCTCCTTAATGTGATCCCGAACACCATCGTCGGCGCGTTCGCCACCGGTGACATCCTGCAAGTGTTGATGTTCTCGGTGATCTTCGGCTACGCCCTGCATCGCCTGGGATCGTACGGTCGTCCGCTGCTGGACATGATCGATCGCTTCGCTCACGTGATGTTCAACATCATCAACATGATCATGAAACTGGCGCCGCTGGGTGCGTTCGGTGCCATGGCGTTCACCATCGGTGCCTACGGTGTCGGCTCGCTGGTGCAGTTGGGCCAGTTGATGATCTGCTTCTACATCACCTGCGTGCTGTTCGTCGTGCTGGTGCTGGGGGCGATCTGCCGTGCTCACGGTTTCAGCGTGTTCAAGCTGGTGCGCTACATCCGTGAAGAGCTGTTGATTGTACTGGGCACGTCCTCGTCGGAATCGGCACTGCCACGCATGCTGATCAAGATGGAGCGTCTGGGCGCGAAGAAATCGGTAGTGGGTCTGGTGATCCCGACCGGTTACTCGTTCAACCTTGACGGTACTTCGATCTACCTGACCATGGCCGCCGTGTTCATCGCCCAGGCGACCGACACGCACATGGACATCACTCACCAGATCACCCTGCTGCTGGTACTGCTGCTGTCCTCCAAAGGTGCAGCCGGTGTGACCGGTTCGGGCTTCATCGTCCTCGCTGCCACCCTGTCGGCGGTCGGTCACCTGCCGGTGGCCGGTCTGGCGCTGATCCTCGGTATCGACCGCTTCATGTCCGAAGCCCGCGCGCTGACCAACCTGGTCGGTAACGCTGTGGCGACCATCGTCGTGGCCAAATGGGTCAAGGAGCTGGACACCGACCAACTGCAAGCCGAACTGGCTTCGGGTGGTCGCGGTATCGCCGAAACCCGTCCTGAAGACGACCTGGGTGTGGCTGAAGGCCCCACCCCGAGCAGTGTGAAGTAAGCATCGCTTGAACGAAAAACCCGCTTCGGCGGGTTTTTTCTTGCCTGGGGTTTGAGCGTAACGGTCACACCTGCTGACATTTGCGGTGATTGCCGCATCGACGATGCCTGCCTAGGCTGAGTGCATCGCCCAAGGAGTTCGTCCATGTCCGCACCGCTGGCCTCACTGAAGATTCTCGATTTCTCGACTTTGCTGCCGGGGCCGTTCGCCTCGTTGCTGCTGGCGGACATGGGCGCTGAGGTGCTGCGCATCGAATCGCCAACGCGCATGGACCTGCTGCGGGTGCTGCCCCCGCACGATGGCGGGGTATCGGCCAGCCACGCCTACCTGAACCGCAACAAGCGCAGTCTGGCGCTGGACTTGAAACAGCCCGAAGCGCTGGAAATCATCAAGCGACTGCTGGGCGATTACGACATCGTTCTGGAGCAATTTCGTCCCGGCGTGATGGAGCGTCTGGGCTTGGGTTATGAGGCATTGAAGGCGATCAATCCGCGGCTGATCTACGTATCGATCAGCGGTTACGGCCAGACCGGGCCGTACAAGGAGCGCGCCGGACATGACATCAACTATCTGGCCCTGGCCGGGCTGGCCAGTTACACCGGCCGCGCCGACAGCGGGCCGTTGCCGCTGGGCATGCAGGTGGCGGACGTGGCTGGCGGTTCGCTGCACGGGGTCATCGGCTTGCTGGCGGCGGTGATTGCCCGCCAGCAGAGCGGGCAAGGCACGCATCTGGATGTGAGCATGACCGATTGTGCGTTCAGCCTTAACGCCATGGCCGGCGCGGGATATCTGGCTTGTGGCGAGGAACCGGGCCGGGAAGACCAGATGCTCAATGGCGGCAGCTTCTACGATTATTACCGCACGCGGGATGGGCGCTGGATGTCGGTGGGCAGTCTGGAGCCGGCATTCATGCAGCAACTGTGCGCGGCGCTGGGCCGGCCGGAGTTGGCAGCACAAGGGTTATCGCCCAAGCCGGATCAGCAACAGGCGCTGAAAGAGGCGTTGCAGGTCGAGTTCGAGCGGCATGATTTTGCTGAACTGTGCGAGCTATTCGCCGGGGTCGATGCGTGTGTCGAGCCGGTGTTGAGTGTGGGTGAGGCAGTGCGCCATCCGCAGTTGCAGGCGCGGGCGCTGGTGACTCAGGTGCCGCGCGCCGATGGCTCGACGCAGGCGCAGATCACGTGTCCGCTGAAATTCTCTGAGGCGTTGCCGGAGCCGAGGCATGTCGGCGCGGGGTTAGGGCAGCATACGGATGAAGTGTTGGGGGAGTTGGGATTGAGTGCTGAGCGGATCGTCGAGTTGCGTTCGGCCAAGGTAATCCTTTAGTGCCTGAGCCGCCGCCCTCGCGAGCCGATGCTCTACAAAACTGTCATTCCACCCGCATCTCGCCACTGAACACCAGCGTACTGCGGCAACGCCGGCACAGATACCGCCGCCCTTGCCGCACCAGGCCATGGCGCTGGGCGGTAAACGGGAAATCACTGTCGGGGCACGGGCATTTATAAATATAGCGGGTCACGCTGCGCCGCTTGATCTCATAGGTGTGGCAGCGGTCCGGCGGCAGTTCGTAAACGCCGCGCATGATCAGTTGCCATTCCTCGCCATGGGGCTGGATGCGGTCGCCGAACAATTGATGAGCGATCAGGTGCGCGACTTCGTGGGCCACGGTCTGTTTGAGGAAGTGTTCGGTGTTTTCCCGGTACAGCTGTGGATTGAAGCGCAGCTTGTTTTCGTGCAAATGCGCGACACCGGCTTTCTGCCCGCGCAGCTTGAGGCTGACCACGGGGCGTTTGAAGGAACGTTTGAAAAAGGATTCAGCGAGTTGATAACAATCTTCGACGCGGGTATTGAGTTGCTCGGGCATGCTTGATGGATCTCCAGAGACGCCGAGTATGCCGCAACCCCGGGCGCTTGCGAATCGCCGACCTGCCGAATGGTCATTGCCCCAATAAGAAGGCCGCCTTGCGGCGGCCTGTATCGGCAGATGTCGTTTATCCGGGGAGGAAACCGGTCAGTTGGTATAGACCGGGCCGACACCCAGGCCCCAGACGATCACGGTGAACGCCATGATCGCCACGAGCACCACCAGGCCCACCGCGAGCACCGAGCTTGAAAACAGAAAACCTTCATCCGATGGAATGTTCATGAACGTTGGCAGGCCCACATACAGCAGATACACCGTGTAGCAGATAGCTGCCGTGCCGACGATCATCCCCAGCCACATGTGCGGATACAAAGCGGCCAGGCCGCCGACGAACAACGGTGTCGCCGTGTAAGTGGCGAACGCCACACAACGGGCCAGGCTCGGATTGGCGTCGTAGGTGCGCGCCATCCAGTGCACGAAAGCGCCCATCACCGCGACCCCGCCGAGCATTGCCAGGTACGACATGATGGTCATCCACAAGGCGCTTTCGAACGTGAGCATCACCGGCGCGCGGTTGCCGATGACCCACCCGACCTGGGTCGTGCCGATGAACGCCGAGACCGCAGGGATCGCCGCCAGAATCAGCGTGTGCGTCAGGTACATGTGGCTGATGCTTTCCTCTTGGTCGCCACGGATCTCCTTCCATTCCTGATCGGGGTGGGTAAACAGTCCCACTACGTGATGGATCATGCCATTCACTCCTCTTGTCATTGCCATCGCCCCCCAACGGAGCGCCTACGGGCCAAGGCGGCCGAGCAAATACAGGTCTTCAGATGTGTGCGACCTTATGTCGCAGTATAGAAAGGAGTCCAGCGCACCGGTATGCCGGGCTTAGAGCAAATCGCGCTGTAAACATGAGGGATAATCGCCATCCCCTCTGTTGGAGCTGCCGCAGGCTGCGATTTTTTGTTTTTGATTTTCAGATTCAAAAGATCGCAGCCTGCGGCAGCTCCTACACAGAACGCATGTTGAAGGAGGTGACTCTCGGGATGCTAAAATGCCGGCCTTTCGTCACACCTCACGGATTTCGCGTCATGGGCACTCTTACGGTCAACCAGAACAAACTGCAAAAGCGCCTGCGCCGCCTGGCCGGCGAAGCGGTCGCCGATTTCAACATGATCGAAGACGGCGACAAGGTCATGGTCTGCCTGTCCGGAGGCAAGGACAGCTACACCATGCTTGACGTGCTGATGCACCTGCAGAAGGTTGCGCCGATCAAGTTCGATATCGTCGCGGTGAACATGGACCAGAAGCAGCCGGGCTTTCCCGAGCACGTGCTGCCGGCCTACCTCAAAGAGCTGGGCGTCGAGTACCACATCGTCGAGAAAGACACCTACTCGGTGGTCAAGGAACTGGTGCCGGAAGGCAAGACCACCTGCTCGCTGTGCTCGCGTCTGCGTCGCGGCACGCTGTACACCTTTGCCGATGAAATCGGCGCGACAAAAATGGCCCTCGGTCATCATCGCGACGATATCGTCGAAACGTTTTTCCTCAACATGTTCTTCAACGGCACCCTGAAAGCGATGCCACCAAAACTGCGCGCCGACGATGGCCGCAATGTGGTCATCCGCCCGCTGGCGTACTGCAACGAGAAGGACATCCAGGCTTACTCGGACCTCAAGCAGTTCCCGATCATCCCGTGCAACCTCTGCGGCTCGCAGGAAAACCTGCAGCGCCAGGTGGTCAAGGAAATGCTCCAGGACTGGGATCGCAAAACCCCGGGCCGCACCGAATCGATCTTCCGCAGCCTGCAGAACGTGGTGCCGTCGCAACTGGCCGACCGCAATCTGTTTGACTTCACCAGCCTGAAGATCGACGAGACCGCGGCTTCGCGTTTCGTCAATGTCGTCAATCTGTAACCACATTCCAGGTGGGAGCGGGCTTGCTCGCGAAGACGGTGTATCAGCCGATAGATAAGTCGACTGACATTCAGCCTTCGCGAGCACGCCCGCTCCCACACTGGTTTCTTTGTTTCATTCAATAGGAGAGGGCATGCGCGATTACAAGTGGCTGCATGAATACTGTCTGAACCGTTTCGGTTCGGCGGCTGAACTGGAAGCCCATCTGCCCGTCCCCAAGACCCCCGCACAACTGCGCAAGATCCGCGACGACCGTTACCTCTCGACCATGGCCCTGCGGGTGTTTCGTGCCGGGCTCAAGCACAGCCTGGTCGACGCCAAGTGGCCGGCGTTCGAAGAGGTGTTCTTCAAGTTCGATCCGGAAAAAGTCGTGCTGATGAGCGCCGAGCACCTTGAGCGCCTGATGCAGGACGCGCGGATCATCCGCCACCTCGGCAAGCTGAAAAGCGTGCCGCGCAATGCGCAGTTCATTCTCGATGTAGAGAAGGACAGGGGCAGCTTCGGCGCGTTGATCGCCGACTGGCCGGTGACCGATATCGTTGGCCTGTGGACCTACCTGAAAAAGCATGGCCACCAACTCGGCGGTCTATCGGCGCCACGGTTTTTGCGCATGGTCGGCAAGGACACGTTCGTGCCGAGTTACGACGTGGTGGCGGCGTTGAATGCGCAGAAAATCGTCGACAAGGTGCCGACCAGCCTGCGTGATCTGGCGACGGTGCAAAACGCGTTCAACCAGTGGCATGAACAGAGTGGCGGGCGGCCGATGAGCCAGATCTCGATGATGCTGGCCTACACCGTCAATCATTAACAGCGTATCGCCCGATTCGCGAGCAAGCCCGCTCCCACATTCTGGAATGCGTTCCCGTGTGGGAGCGGGCTTGCTCGCGAAGGCGCCAGTTCAGGCGACGGAGACGTCTCCCTCACCCGCCAGCTTGCGATTGAGCTGATAGCGCCAGCGCACATACAGCAGCGCCGAGCAGAACACCGCCAGGCTCGCGGCCATTTCCAGCAGGCCGAACAACTGCCGGTTGGGGTCGTACGCCGCCAGTGCACCTTTGATGAAATACAGATTCACCACAAAACACATCCATGAATGGCCACGGGCACTGCCCATGATCATCGCCGGGGCGAGGATCAGCCACGGGATCAGCTCGACCAGCAGAATCACCCACGGCCGCGCGCCATGCAGATCGGCGAACAGCAGGTAGTAAGCGGCCAGCAAGCCGGCGAGGGCGAAAAAGCTCAGCAGGCTGAGCACGCGCATCGCCTTGACCCGTGGCTCAAGCCACGCCACCGAGGGCAGGACTTTCGGCTTCTTCGCCATCAGCCCACCAGTTTCTGCGCGGTTTTCGCCAGGCGCAGACCGAGTGCGCGACACAGCGCCACTTCGTGCTGGTCGAGACCGTTCTTGCCATCGGCACCGGCGTGATGGCTGGCGCCATAAGGCGTGCCGCCACCTGCGGTTTCGAGCAGTGCCGATTCGCTGTAGGGCAGGCCGGTGATGAGCATGCCGTGATGCAACAGCGGCAACATCATCGACAACAGCGTGGTTTCCTGACCGCCGTGCAGGCTGGCGGTGGAGGTGAACACGCCGGCCGGTTTACCCACCAGCGCGCCGGTCAGCCAGAGATTGCTGGTGCCGTCGAGGAAATACTTGAGCGGCGCGGCCATGTTGCCGAAACGGGTCGGACTGCCCAACGCGAGGCCGGCGCAGTTTTTCAGATCATCGAGGCTGGCGTAGAGCGCGCCTTCAGCGGGAATGTCCGCAGCCACCGCTTCGCATTCAGTGGAAATCGCCGGCACCGTGCGCAGACGCGCTTCCATTCCGGCCTGCTCGATGCCACGGGCGATCTGCCGGGCCATCTCGTTGGTCGAACCGCTGCGGCTGTAATAAAGAACCAGAATGTACGGCGTGCTCATGGCAACAACTCCAGCACGTTTTCCGGTGGACGACCGATGACGGCTCTGTCGCCGACTTCAAGAATCGGCCGCTCCAGCAGTTTCGGGTGCGCGGCGATGGCGTCTATCAATTGCTGCTCGCTGAGGCTGGCGTCGGCCAGGTTCAGGGTTTTGAATTCCTCTTCGCCTGTACGCAGCAACTGCCGCGCGCTGATCCCGAGCTTGCCGAGCAGGGCCTTGATCTGCGCGGCATTGAGCGGTGTTTCCAGGTAGCGCACGACATTCGGACTCAAGCCACGGGCTTCGAGCAGTTCCAGCGCGCCGCGGGATTTCGAGCAGCGCGGATTGTGATAAAGCGTCAGATCGGTCATGGCGGGTCGCTTCTGGCGTAAAGTGGCGGCTATTCTAACTGTGCGGCGCGCAATCCAGAACCGTCAGAGGCGATGGGTCGCAGGCGCTTTCGAATTTTCACAAGGAACACGACATGACACGGCGATTGGCAGCGGCATTGACGATTCTCGGGGCGTTGATGCTGGGGGGCTGCGGCAATGACTACGGGATCGACCAGAACGGCCAGAAGGTTGCGTCCGAGCGTCTGGACAAACAATGGGTGGTGCTTAATTACTGGGCCGAATGGTGCGGCCCGTGCCGCACGGAGATTCCCGAGCTGAATCAGCTGGCTGATCAACTCAAGAGCAAGAATGTCGGGGTGTTCGGGGTCAATTTCGACAATGTGCAGGGCGCAGAACTGAAAGAAGCCAGCGAAAAGCTTGGCATCAAATTCACCGTGCTGGCGCAGGATCCGGCAGAGCTGTTCGACCTGCCGCGTAGTGAGGCGCTGCCGGTGACATTCATCATCGATGACAAGGGCAAAGTGCGTGAGCAATTGCTCGGCGAGCAGACGGCGGCGGGGGTGATGGCCAAACTCGAGGCGCTGCAGGCGACCAAATAGGCTGTCGTTGGGCAGGATCGTTCCCACGCTCTGCGTGGGAATGCCGCCCGGGACGCTCCGCGTCCCTGTGACGCAGAGCGTCACTTGATGCATTCCCACGCAGGAGCGTGGGAACGATCGTTACAGCGATCGCGATCAGCTAATGAGGCTCAACCCTCTTCGAGCCACCAGCGCAACGGTTTGCCTTCAGCCGGCCAGAAGCGTATCTGCTCGATGGGCGAAATGTCCCAGCGCTGCACCTTCTCCAGCGCCTGCAGGAATCGCTGTTCCTGCTCCATCAACGCCGGGGCGCACAGCTTGCGGGTCTTGCCGATCTTGCCGAAGGTCAGCTTGTCGCCGTCCTGCGTGTAGGGCGCAAACCAATGGTTGCAGCCGCCATTGCCGTAGGCGCGGCCGTCGTCGCCGAGGGTCACGGTCAGATGGCTGTAATCCATCAGTGGTCGCTCGCCGATCCATTCCAGAATGTAGCTGCGGTTGTGCTGCAGTTGCACCGGCTCAGCGGCGCAACCGGCCAGGCCGGCACCGATCAGTGCGGTCAGGGCGAGGCGTTTCATCACGCAGGCTCCTGGCATTTCGGGCACAGGTGTTTGTCGCCAACGGCTTTCCAGCCCAGCTCGGCGATGCGTGCGGTGGCGGCGGGTTTTTCTGCGGTTTTGCCAAGTTTGGCATCCACGGCAAATTCGAAACTCAGCGCTTTGGCGCAGCTGTCGCAATTGACTTGCCAGGTGTGAATGGCCAGTTCGCCGAACACCGGGCCTGTGGTCATCGCGGTCCACTGACCTGGGGGATTGATCAAGTGGCGGACCGTGTCGACGGTCAGGCGCATGGACAAATCCTTGCTGCCTTTGAGCGTCACCAACAGGGCATCGCCGATGCGGATCGAGCCACCGTTGCCGGTCACCTGATAGCGGCCCGGAACCAGGGCGCGGCATTCGGTGAGGGTGTGTTGCGGGTTCATCAGGGTGTAGCGGAAATCGTGTTCGACCATGGATCCTCCAAATATGCGCGACATGCTAGCACGGGCTCGATTGCACAATGATGCGCGCGTGCGACCTTCGATCCGGTTCAAATGGGCCGGCAGTCATGGCAAACTGCCGGCCCCCGAATCTGAAGGAACGGAACATGGCGCTGATCGAATGTTATGAATGCAAGCGGAGCATCAGTTCCGAAGCGCTGGCGTGCATTCACTGCGGCGCCCCGATGGCCGAACACGTCGCCATGCAGGCGCAGCCAGCTGCGGCAGCGGCGCAGACCTCGACGATCTCCTTCGGCAGCCTGCCACGCAACAAGGCAGTGCCCGAAGCGGTTGCGGCGCCAGTGGTCGAGCCGTTACCGAAAGTGATGCCGGCAGCGGCAGGGCGTCGCCGTCGTCAGCAGGCTGCAGAACAGGCCCGCGAGGAGCAGCAACCGCTGAACGCAGATGGCAGCCGCCCGGTGGAAGGCTGGCTGAAAATCATGGTGTTTCTGTTACCGGCGTTTTTCGTCTGGTTCCTGCTGCGCCGCGGCCACTCCAGCAAACAACGCCTGCTCGGTTTCGGCTGGCTGGGTTTGCTGATCCTGGCGTCTTCGCTGCCCAAGTAAAGGCAGTTCAGCCCTCGACCTGGTTCTGCGGCGTACCCGCCGCCCATGTCGCGATGTTATGCAGCGTGGTCGCGGCAATCGCACCCAGCGCCTCGCGGGTCAGAAACGCCTGATGCGCGGTGATGATCACGTTGGGAAATGTCAGCAGGCGCGCCAGCACATCGTCCTGCAGCGGCAGGTCGGAGCGGTCCTCGAAAAACAGCTGCGCCTCTTCTTCATAAACGTCCAGCCCCAGATACCCGAGTTGACCATCCTTCAGCGCGTCGATCAGCGCCGGCGTGTCGACCAGACCACCGCGTCCGGTATTGATCAGCATCGCCCCCGCCCGCATGTGCGCCAGTGACTGGCGATTGATCAGGTGTTTGCTCTGCTCGTTGAGCGGGCAATGCAGGCTGATGATCCGCGACTGCGCGAGCAATTCCGGCAGGCTCAGATAGCGCGCGCCCAACGCCAGCACCTCGGGATTAGGATACGGGTCGCAGACCAGCAGCTCACAGCCGAAGCCGTGCATGATTTTCGCGAACGTTGCGCCGATCTGCCCGGTGCCGACGATGCCGACGGTCTTGCCGACCAGATCGAAACCGGTCAGGCCATGCAGGCTGAAATCGCCTTCACGGGTGCGGTTGTAGGCGCGATGCAAACGGCGATTGAGGGCGAGAATCAGCGCCACCGCATGTTCGGCAACGGCGTGCGGCGAGTAGGCGGGCACACGCACCACCGCCAGGCCGAGGCGTTTCGCCGCGGGCAAGTCGACATGGTTGTAGCCCGCCGAGCGCAGCGCAATCAGCCGCGTGCCGCCAGCCGCGAGGCGCTCCAGCACCGGGGCGCTGAGGTCGTCATTGATAAAGGCGCAGACCACTTCGTGCCGTTCGGCCAACGCCGCCGTATCGAGGCTGAGCCGAGCGGCTTGAAAGTGCAATTCAAGCCCGGCCGGGCAGTCGGCGGCGAGGAAGCTGTCGCGGTCGTAGGTCTGGCTGCTGAAAATGATCGTGCGCATGAATCCTCCTGGGACATCGACGCGGCCCGCAAAGGCCCGCGACAACTGTAGCGCTTTGCGCGCGCCGTACCCTGCCGTAGATCAGGCGTTGATGCGCGCCTGCGCTGCGAGCCGATTGATCGAACGCTCCAGTTCATCCAGCGCGACAGCAGCTTTCGGGTCGTCCTGCTTGAGCAGGGTTTCGCTGCGCTGGCAGGCCGCACGCAGTTGCGGCACCCCGCAGTATCGGGTTGCGCCGTGCAAGCGGTGCACGCGTTCGAGCAGGGCATTCTGGTCGTGGCTCTCACGCGCAGCGCGGATCGCTTCGCGATCAGCCTCCAGCGAGGCCAGCAGCATGGCGAGCATGTCCGCCGCCAGATCCGCCTTGCCCGCCGCCAGACGCAAGCCTTCTTCGTGATCGAGCACCGGCAGTTCCTGCTGACTCGCCGCGCTGTCGCCGCTGCGCTCCGGCGCCTGATTGCGCAGAGCCAGCCCGGTCCACTTCAACACCACCTGTGCCAGTTGCCGCTCGCTGATCGGTTTGGTCAGGTAATCGTCCATGCCGCTTTGCAGCAGTGCGCGTTTTTCGTTGGCCATGGCGTGGGCGGTGAGGGCGACGATCGGCAGCGGTGTGCAGTGCCGTTCGCTTTCCCACTGGCGAATGGTCTCGGTGGTCTGGCGACCGTCCATGCCCGGCATCTGCACGTCCATCAACACCAGATCGAAAGATTCGGTTTGCACGGCTTTGACCGCCGCGTAACCACTTTCTACCGCGAGCACTCGGGCACCCATGTCTTCGAGCAGGGTCTGCACCAGCAACAGATTGGCCGGGTTGTCGTCGACACACAGCACGCGCGGCGCACGGCTGGACAGCGGCTCGCCCGGTTCGCTGCGCGGCTGGCGCGGATTGACCAGATCAGCCAGCGCCCGGCGCAACTTGCGCGTACACGCCGGTTTGGCTTGAAGCTGGCTGTGCGGGTTGGGCACCGACAGGTGAAACAGCGTCTGTTCGGTGGTCGGGCACAGCACCAGCACTTTGCAGCCCAGATGTTCAAGATCCCAGATGTGCTGGTTCAGGCGTTCCGGGAGCATGTCGTTGCTGGTGATGCCGATCACCGCCAGATCGATCGCCTGATCGGTCTGATGTGCGCCGGTGACGCCATTGCTCAGGCTTTCAAGGGTATTGAACGGTGTAACTTCCAGCCCGCAGTCTTCCAACTGATGTTGCAATGCCTGGCGCGCCAGTTCGTGATTTTCCAGTACCGCCACGCGGCGCCCAAGCAGCGGCGCGGCGGGCAAGTCTTCGGCATCGTCGCGAGTCTTCGGCAGACTCAGGCTGATCCAGAATTCCGAGCCTTCGCCCGGGGTACTGTCGACGCCGATCTCGCCGCCCATCTGCTCAATCAGACGCTTGGAAATCACCAGCCCCAGACCCGTGCCGCCGGGCTGGCGTGACAGCGAATTGTCGGCCTGACTGAAGGCCTGGAACAGCGCGCGCACATCCTGGCTCGACAAACCGATGCCGGTGTCCTGAATACTGATGCGCAGTTGCACGCTGTCTTCGTGTTCGTCTTCGAGCATCGCCCGGGCAACGATGGTGCCTTCGCGGGTGAACTTGATCGCATTGCTGACCAGGTTGGTGAGGATCTGTTTGAGACGCAGCGGATCGCCGACCAGCGACAGCGGCGTGTCGCGATAGACCAGGCTGACCAGCTCGAGCTGCTTGGCGTGCGCCGCCGGGGCGAGAATGGTCAGGGTGTCCTGCAGCAGGTCGCGCAGGTTGAACGGAATATGGTCGAGCACCAGTTTGCCGGCCTCGATTTTCGAGAAGTCGAGAATCTCGTTGATGATCCCCAGCAGGCTGTCGGCAGACTTTTCGATAGTGCCCAGATAGTCGAGCTGGCGCGGGGTCAGTTCGCTTTTCTGCAGTAGATGAGTGAAACCGAGAATGCCGTTGAGTGGCGTGCGGATCTCGTGGCTCATGTTGGCGAGGAATTCGGATTTGATCCGGCTGGCTTCCAACGCCTCTTTGCGCGCCAGATCCAGTTCGATGTTCTGGATCTCGATGGTTTCCAGATTCTGCCGGACGTCTTCGGTGGCTTGATCGACGCTGTGCTGCAACTCTTCGCGGGCGTTCTGCAGGGTGCCGGCCATGCGGTTGATGCCCGAGGCCAGTTCGTCCAGCTCCTGGCTGCCGAGGGGCGGCAAGCGCGTTTCCAGATGTCCATCCTTGAGCTGCGCGACGGCTTGTTTGATCTGGCTCAACGGGCGGTTGATGGTGCGGCCCATGCGCAGCGCGAGGAGGGCGGCGCCGGCAAGGCCAGCGGCGATCAGCAGCAGGCTGGCGAACAGGCTGCGATAACCGCGCAGCAGCATGCCGTTGTGCGACAGCTCGAGTTCGACCCAGCCGAGCAACCGTTCGGATTCCTCGGGAATGATTTCACCGGCGAGGTTGCGGTGCTTGCCGAACACCGGCATCAGGTAGCGCGTTGCGTCATTGCCGCTGCGTCGTTGCAACAGCGCGCTGTCGCCGCTTGGCGCCTGATTGAGCATGGTCGGCCCGGCGTGGGCCAGCGGCGAACGGTCCGGAGCGAGGAAGGTCACCGCGCGCACGTCGGGTTGTTCAAGGGATTGGGTGGCGACCCGTTCGAGCAGCTCGGCATCGCCGTGGCCCATTGCCGGCGCCACCAGCGGCGCCAGTTGCTCGGCGATCATTTCGCCGCGCTGCAACAATTGGCTCTGCAGGTCGGTCTGCTGTGTCCAGGTGAAATAGCCACCCAGCACCAGCGCCATCAGGCTGGTCGGCAACAAGGTCAGCAACAGCACGCGACCTTTGATTCCCAGTTTCTTGAGCACGCCTTTCTCCCGCATCCCGCTGATCTGTTGACTCATGCGTGCATCCGGCACGCGACATGGGCGCAGTGTAGCGATTTGCAGGCGGGCAATCTTGCGGAAAATGCAGTGCCGCTCATGCACGCGTTCGTCCGAGGGGCGAAGCTTGTGTTGCCCGCTGTCGGACAATCTTGAATAATCCGCCAACTGAGAATTACTTGCAGATACTCATGACTCCTGTTTCCGCTGGCCAGCCACGCATCCTTTCCATTGAAGACGATCCGGTCCTCGGCGCTTATGTGCACGAGCATCTGGGCCGCAGCGGTTTTCAGGTGACCTGGTGCCAGAACGGCCAGGAAGGCCTGAACATTGCCCGGCGCCAGCCTTTCGACGTGGTGCTGATGGACATTCTGCTGCCGGGGCTCGATGGCCTGAAGCTGTTGACGCAACTGCGCCAGAGCCACTCGACGCCGGTGTTGCTGATGTCGGCACTGGGCGCCGAGGCCGATCGCATCAGCGGTTTCCGCCTCGGTGCCGATGATTATTTGCCCAAGCCGTTCAGCATGGCCGAGTTGCACGTGCGCATCGAAGCGATCCTGCGTCGGGTGGCGCTTGATCAGCGCCCACCTGCGGTTACCGCTGCGGTGGTCAGCGGCAGCCTGCGTTTCGATGACGAACACTGCGACGTGTTCGTGCGCGAGCAAGCGGCCGGTCTGACCCGCAGCGAATTCCGTCTGCTGGAAACCCTGCACCGCAACCACGAAGAAGTGTTGAGCAAAGCCTTCCTTTATCAGCACGTCCTGCAACGCGGCTTTGCGGCGCACGACCGCAGCCTCGACATGCACATCAGCCAGATCCGCCGCAAACTCAAAGCCATCGGTTACACCGAACGCGAAGTGCGCACGGTGTGGGGCAAGGGCTATGTCTTGAGCGCCGCTGATGAAGCTGTCTGAGCTGCCGGGGCGGCATTCGCTGTTCTGGAAACTGGCCTGCCTGCTGGTGGCGTTCTGTCTGCTGATGATCTGGCTGAGCTGGTCGTGGGGCCGTTACATGGAGGAGCGCAACCAGTTTCTCTCCAGCGAAGCGCGCAGCACTCTCAACCGATATGCCGCACAGGCCGAACAGGCGTGGCAGCGTGGCGGGCGCAACGGTGTCGATGACTGGTTGCAGAGCATGCAATTACGCGAGGCCAGTTGGGTCGGGGTGATCGGCGCTGATCTGCAATCGCTGAGCAGCCAGCCGCTGAACGCTGCGCAGGTGCAACACCTGACTTTCCTGCGCGGCCTCGACTGGCCGATCCACAAGAAGGGCCGGCCGTGGCTGCGGGTACCCTTTCCCCATGACCCGACCGCCGGCATCCTCGTCATCGAGTTGCCCGAGCGCTTTGTCCCGGGCAAGTACCGAGTGTTCTGGCGAGTGATCACCAACGGCGTCATTCCCGGGCTGTTCACCCTGTTGCTTTGCGTCGGCCTGTATCGCCTGCTGGTGGTGCCGCTGAACAACCTGCGCGAACAGGCCAACGCCTGGCGCGCCGACCAATTGAATGTGCGCCTGTCGAGCGGCATGACCCAGCGCCCCGACGAACTCGGTGAGCTGGCGCGGGCCTTCGATTCCATGTCCGAGCGCTTGCAGACCACCGTTGCCCTGCAGCAGCAGTTGTTGCGCGACCTGTCCCACGAACTGCGCACACCGCTGAGCCGCCTGCGCGTGGCCAGTGACAGCGAACAGAGCCTGGCGCAGTTGCGCGAACGCATGGGTCGCGAAGTCGACGGCATGCAGCGCTTGGTCGAAGACACCCTGCAACTGGCCTGGCTCGACACCGACCGCTCGCCATTGCCGGATGAAGCCATCCAGATTCAGGCACTGTGGGAAATGCTCACCGACAATGCCTGTTATGAAAGCGGCTGGCCGAGTCTGCAATTGCAGTGCACGGTCGAGGCATCGTGCTGGGTGCGCGGCAACCTCAATACCTTGGCGCAAGCGCTGGAAAACACCCTGCGCAATGCCATTCGTCACTCGCCCGAGGGCGGGATTGTGCGTCTCGATGGACGGCGCGATGGCGAGTATTGGCATTTGTGGCTGGAGGATGAGGGCGGCGGCGTGGCTGACGAAGATCTGCAGCGGATCTTTTCGCCGTTCATTCGATTGGACGGGTCAAGGCCCGGTGATGGTGGCTTTGGCCTGGGGTTGAGCATTGCGCGCAACGCGGTGCAACGTCAGGGCGGGTTGCTCTGGGCCGAGAATGCCGGGGCGGGGTTGCGGTTGAATTTGCGCTTGTTGGCGGATGATGGTGTTGCCCATGCGGACGCCTTCGCGAGCAGGCTTGCTCCCACAATGGAGCTCGGTTCGCCGCAGGCTGTGTGATCTACCGTTAATAGTGTCATCACTGCTGACACTAAATCCTGTGGGAGCGAGCCTGCTCGCGAATTCCAAGCAGCACCACGAGAACTGAGTGTTGCGCAAATAAAAGTCGCACCACTGGCGCGACTTTTATTCGCTTATTCCTATAAACCATAAGCCCCGCACTTTGCGTGATATTGCCTGCGCGGGTTTGCCGGTATGATAGGCGCCCCCGCACGTCTGGATTGCGAATACGCCATGACCCTGCAGTACCCAACCATCGCCGATTGCGTCGGCAACACGCCGCTGGTGCGTTTGCAGCGCCTGCCCGGCGCCACCAGCAACACCCTTTTGCTCAAGCTCGAAGGGAACAACCCGGCGGGTTCGGTCAAGGACCGGCCGGCGCTGTCGATGATTACCCGCGCCGAGCTGCGCGGGCAGATCAATCCCGGCGATACGCTGATCGAGGCGACCTCCGGCAACACGGGGATCGCCCTGGCCATGGCTGCCGCGATCAAGGGTTACAAGATGATCCTCATCATGCCGGACAATTCCAGCGCCGAGCGCAAGGCGGCGATGACCGCGTATGGCGCCGAGCTGATTCTGGTCACTCAGGAAGAGGGCATGGAAGGCGCCCGCGATCTGGCGCAGCGCATGGAAGCCGAAGGCCGTGGCAAGGTGCTCGATCAGTTCGCCAATGGCGACAACCCGGAAGCGCACTACACCACCACCGGTCCGGAAATCTGGCGCCAGACCCAGGGCAGCATCACCCATTTCGTCAGTTCGATGGGCACTACCGGCACCATCATGGGCGTTTCGCGATACTTGAAAGAGCAGAGCGACAGCGTGCAGATCGTCGGTCTGCAACCGATGGAAGGCTCGGCCATTCCCGGCATCCGCCGCTGGCCGCAGGAATACCTGCCGAAGATCTATCAGGCCGACCGCGTCGACCGCATCGTCGACATGGCGCAAAGCGAGGCCGAAGACGTCACCCGTCGCCTGGCCCGCGAAGAAGGCATCTTTTGCGGCGTGTCCTCGGGCGGTGCGGTGGCAGCGATGCTGCGCCTGTCCCGAGAAGTTGAAAACGCGGTGATCGTCGCGATCATCTGCGACCGTGGCGACCGTTATCTGTCGACCGGCATTTTCGACGCGCCGAACTGATGGCCAAACACGAGAGAGGCCTGCGCTTCCAGCCCACCGGCGGCAGCAAGGCAGCGCAAATTCCGACCGGTAAAAAGCAGCGCTTGAGCATCGAGCGCCTGGCCAATGACGGTCGCGGTATCGCGTTCTTCGAAGGCAAAACCTGGTTCGTCCTCGGTGCCCTTGCCGGTGAGGAGGTCGAAGCGCGGGTGCTTGGCGCCCACGGCAAAGTGGTCGAAGCGCGTACCGAACGGGTATTCACTGCCAGCGAGCTGCGTCGTCCGGCTGCGTGCGCGCACTTCGGCCGTTGTGGCGGTTGCAGCGTTCAGCACTTGCCCCACGCCGAACAGCTCGCCCTCAAACAGCGCATGCTCGCCGAGCAATTGTCGCGGGTAGCCGGTGTCGAACCTGAAGCGTGGGCAGCGCCGCTGACCGGTCCGGAATTCGGCTACCGTCGTCGCGCGCGCATCGCCGTGCGCTGGGACATGAAAGCGAAACAACTTGAAGTCGGTTTTCGCGCCGCCGGCAGTCAGGACATCGTCGCGATCAGCGAATGCCCGGTGCTGGTACAGCCCTTGCAACCGATCATGAGCCGTTTGCCGCAGATGCTGCGGCGCCTGAGCAAGCCGCAGGCGCTGGGCCATGTCGAGTTGTTCAGCGGTTCGTCACTGGCGGTATTGCTGCGGCACATGGCGCCGTTGTCCGAAGCGGACCTGGCGATACTCAAGGAATTTTGCCAGTTCCATGAGGCGCAGTTGTGGCTGCATGGCGAAGGTGAACCGCAACCGGTCGAGGCCGGTCAGAGCCTCGGTTATCGCCTGGAACAGTGGGGTCTCGAGCTGGCTTATCGGCCGGGAGACTTCGTTCAGGTCAACGCCGGGGTCAACGAAGCGATGATCGCGCAGGCGCTGGACTGGCTGAAGCCGAGGGCGGATGAACGCGTGCTCGATCTGTTTTGCGGGCTGGGCAACTTCGCGCTACCGCTGGCCAAAAGCGTGGGCGAAGTGGTGGCGGTGGAGGGTGTGCAGACGATGGTCGAGCGGGCCGCTGCCAACGCCATCAGTAACAATTTGCATAACACAAAGTTTTTTCAAGCCGATTTATCCCAGCCTTTGACCGATGCCCAGTGGATCGGAAACGGCTTTTCTGCGGTACTCTTGGACCCACCGCGTGACGGTGCTTTCGAGGTGGTGCGCAAGCTCGCGACCCTGGGTGCCAAGCGGTTGGTGTATGTGTCGTGCAACCCGGCCACGCTGGCGCGCGACACGCAGGAATTGATCAAGCAGGGCTACCGGTTAAAACGTGCCGGGATTCTCGATATGTTTCCTCAGACGGCACATGTCGAGGCCATGGCGTTATTTGAAGCGAGCCAGGACGGCTCGTCTGAATCCGTCTGATCTGTCCGCGCAGCGCTCGCCTGAGCCCCGCGAGCGCGAACGGACACTGAGGATCAGCGATTTGACGCATTGAATCTGCGTCGTAGGGAAGGTAAAGCAGCATGGTACAGGTGAGAGCACACCAGCCGATCAACACCGACGGCAGTATCAATCTCGAGGCCTGGCTCGATCACGCGGTCAGTGTCGATCTGGCACTGGATCGCGAGGCCTTGAAAGAAGCCTGCGAGTTCGCTCGCGAGGCCGAACAACAGTCCAACGCGAAGAAGAATCTGTGGGCCGAAGGCTCCGGAAGTTTCAGCACCGGGCTGGAAATCGCCGAGATCCTCGCCGACCTCAAGCTCGATCAGGATTCACTGGTCGCCGCCGTTTTGTATCGCGGCGTGCGCGAGGGCCAGATCGAACTGGCGGCAGTCGGCCAGCGCTTCGGCCCGGTGGTGGCCAAGCTGATCGACGGCGTGCAGCGCATGGCGGCGATCAGCGCCAGCCTCAGCCCGCGCCAGTCAATGGTCATGGGCACGCAAGGGCAGGTCGAGAACCTGCGCAAGATGCTCGTTGCCATGGTCGACGACGTTCGCGTCGCGCTGATCAAACTCGCCGAACGCACCTGCGCCATCCGTGCGGTGAAAACCGCCGACGATGAAAAGCGCAACCGCGTCGCCCGCGAAGTCTTCGACATCTATGCGCCGCTGGCGCATCGCCTCGGCATCGGCCATATCAAATGGGAGCTGGAGGACTTGTCCTTCCGCTATCTCGAACCCGATCAATACAAGCAGATCGCCAAGTTGCTCCACGAGCGGCGGCTGGATCGCGAGCGCTTCATCAGCGACGTGATGACCCAGCTCAAGGACGAACTGCAGGCTACCGGCGTCGATGCCGACATCAGCGGCCGGGCCAAACACATCTATTCGATCTGGCGCAAAATGCAGCGCAAGGGTCTGGAATTCAGCCAGATCTACGACGTGCGCGCCGTGCGTGTGCTGGTACCCGAAATGCGCGATTGCTACACCGCGCTCGGCATCGTCCATACCCTGTGGCGGCACATCCCGAAAGAATTCGACGACTACATCGCCAACCCGAAAGAGAACGGCTACCGCTCGCTGCACACCGCGGTGATCGGCCCGGAGGGCAAGGTTCTCGAAGTCCAGATCCGCACCCATTCGATGCACGAAGAAGCCGAACTCGGCGTCTGTGCGCACTGGCGTTACAAGGGTACCGACGTCAAATCCGGCTCGAACCATTACGAAGAGAAAATCTCCTGGCTGCGTCAGGTCCTCGAATGGCACGAAGAACTCGGTGACATCGGCGGTCTGGCTGAGCAGTTGCGCGTCGACATCGAGCCCGATCGGGTTTACATCTTCACGCCCGACGGTCACGCCATCGATTTGCCGAAAGGCGCGACACCGCTGGATTTCGCTTATCGGGTACACACCGAAATCGGCCACAACTGCCGAGGCGCGAAGATCAACGGCCGTATCGTGCCGCTGAACTACAGCCTGCAAACCGGCGAACAGGTCGAAATCATCACCAGCAAGCAGGGCACGCCAAGCCGCGACTGGCTGAACCCCAACCTCGGTTACGTGACCACCTCGCGAGCACGGGCGAAGATCGTGCACTGGTTCAAGTTGCAGGCTCGCGATCAGAACGTTGCGGCCGGTAAAACCCTGATCGAGCGCGAACTCAATCGCCTCGGCCTGCCGGCGGTGGATTTCGACAAGCTGGCCGAAAAGGCCAACATGAAAACCGCCGAAGACATGTTCGCCGCCCTCGGTGCCGGCGACCTGCGTCAGGCGCATCTGGTCAACCTCGCACAGCAACTGGTCGAGCCGGAGCGCGGCAACGAGCAGCTGGAACTGATCCCGCGCAAAGCTACCGGCTATAAACCGGGCAAGCGCGGCGATATCCAGATCCAGGGCGTCGGCAACCTGATGACGCAGATGGCCGGCTGCTGCCAGCCACTGCCGGGCGATGCGATCGTTGGTTACATCACCCAGGGCCGTGGCGTGAGCATCCACCGTCAGGACTGCGCCTCGGTGCTGCAACTGGGCGGGCGCGAGCCGGAGCGGATCATTCAGGTCAGTTGGGGGCCGGTGCCGGTGCTCACCTATCCGGTGGACATCATCATCCGCGCCTACGACCGTTCCGGGCTGCTGCGTGACGTCTCGCAGGTGCTGCTCAACGAACGCATCAACGTGCTGGCGGTGAACACCCGCTCGAACAAGGAAGACAACACCGCGCTCATGTCGCTGACCATCGAGATTCCCGGTCTGGATGCGCTCGGGCGGCTGCTGGGGCGGATTTCGCAATTGCCGAACATCATCGAAACGCGGCGTAACCGAACTCCGTGATGCGATCTCCTGTAGGAGCTGCCGAAGGCTGCGATCTTTTGACTTTGGTTTTTCAAGATCAAAAGATCGCGGCCTTCGGCAGCTCCTACAGGGGTATATAGAGGCCTTTATGTACACCCTCCAAGACCTGCTCCACCTGATGTCCCGCCTGCGCGATCCGCAGTTCGGTTGCCCGTGGGACATCAAGCAAACCTACGCGACCATCGTCCCGCATACCCTCGAAGAAGCCTATGAAGTGGCGGATGCCATCGAGCGTGGCGATCTTGATCATTTGCAGGGCGAGTTGGGCGATCTGTTGTTTCAAGTGGTGTATTACAGCCAGTTGGCCAAGGAAGAAGGGCGGTTCGAATTTGCCGGGGTGATCGACAGCATCACGCGCAAACTGATCCGCCGCCATCCGCACGTCTTCCCCACCGGCGACCTGTACGCGCCGCTCGACGTGCCGCGCTTGAGCGAAGAGCAGGTCAAGCAACGCTGGGAAGAGATCAAGGCCCAGGAGCGCGCCGAGAAATCCGCCGCGCCCGAGCAGTTGTCCCTCCTCGACGATGTGCCGGCGACGTTGCCGGCGCTATCGCGTTCGGCGAAGTTGCAGAAGCGCGCCGGGCAGGTCGGTTTCGACTGGCCGGACGCTTTGCCGGTGCTCGACAAGGTGCGTGAAGAGCTCGATGAAGTGCTCGAAGCCATGTCCGAAAACGATCCGGTGGCGGTGGCGGACGAGATCGGCGACCTGCTGTTTTCCGTGGTCAATCTGGCCCGGCACCTGAAGGTCGATCCGGAAACCGCCCTGCGCGGCGCCAACGGCAAGTTTGAGAGACGTTTCCGTTTTATCGAACAGGCATTGCGCGAGACCCACCGTCCCATGGAAGATTGCACCCTCGAAGAGTTGGACGCCCTGTGGGGCGAAGCCAAACGCCAGGAAAAGAATGAGCCCAGCTGCGGCTGAGCCGTTGCCCAAGTGAGTAAGCATTGATGAGCCTTTCCCTTCGCGACCAGTTGCTCAAAGCAGGCCTGGTCAACCAAAAGCAGGCCAAACAGGTCAGCAAAGACAAGCAAAAGCAGCAGCGTCTCGCCCACAAAGGCCAGGCCGAGCTGGACGATTCGCAGCAGCGCGCCGCCCAGGAAGCCATGGCCGAGAAGGTCAAGCGCGACCAGGAGCTGAACCGCCAGCAGCAGGAGAAAGCCGAGGCCAAGGCCCGTGCCGCGCAGGTCAAGCAGTTGATCGAAGTCTCGCGTCTGCCCAAGCTGACCACCGAGGACTACTACAACTTTGTCGACGACAAGAAGGTCAAGCGTATCTCGGTCAACACGCTGATGCGCAACAAGCTCAGCAGCGGTTCGCTGGCGATCGTCCACCACAATGGCGGCTATGAAGTGATTCCCCGTGAAGCGGCGCTGAAGATCCAGGAACGCGACCCGCAGCGTATCGTCCAGCTCAACGTGCAGACCGAAGAGGTCAACGCCGAGGACGATCCGTACGCGGCGTACCAGATCCCTGACGATCTGATGTGGTAAATCCAAGGCTGTAACAACGACGAACCCCGCTCATGGCGGGGTTTGTCGTTTTCAATGCTGTGGTTGCCTCAGGCGGACTTCAGCTCTCGTTGCTGTTCCTGCACTTCCAGTTCGGCCTTGTAGTTGTGCGCATCTGTTTCGTTGTGGAACATGCCGACCAGCAAGTCTTGTTGATGCACATCCCAGATACGGATGCCGGCGGCCAGGCCTTCGTGGGACATGTGTGAATCGTCGCGTTCAGTTACTTTTACAGTCATCTGCTAGCTCCAAATCTCAGGTTATCTGCACCAAGGCGTGTGCAGGACTCTGTTATAGATTTTGTTAGCCAGCTAAGTAAACCGCCGATTGGCGCAGGGTGTTGTTGCGGTTTTCGCAACAGTGCTGCAGGCCGCGTAAACCGCGACATTCGGTCGCAGGGCGTTTGGTTTCATGACAAACGTTTCATCTTCAGACACCCCGAATTGATCGTTCCCATGCTCCGCGTGGGAATGCCTCAAGGGACGCTCCGCGTCCAGTGACGCGGAGCGTCACGGGCTGCATTCCCACGCAGAGCGTGGGAACGATCAGTACAGGGATCAACGGTGTTCTGGCTATTTTCTTCAGACAAAAAAACGCCCCGAACCAGTCGGGGCGTTTTCATGTGTGGCTCAGCAGCGGGGAATTACTTGCCTTCCCAGCGCTTCAGCACCAGCGTGGCGTTGGTGCCGCCGAAGCCGAAGCTGTTGCTCATCACGGTGTTGATGGTGGCGTTCTCGCGGGTCTTGGTCAGCACCGGCAGATCGGCCACTTCCGGATCGAGCTCGTCGATGTTGGCGGAGCCGGCGATGAAGTTGCCTTCCATCATCAGCATGCAGTAGATCGCTTCGTGCACGCCGGCGGCGCCCAGGGAGTGACCGGACAGGCTCTTGGTCGAGCTGATCGCTGGAGCCTTGTCGCCAAACACTTCACGCACGCCTTTCATTTCCGCGACGTCGCCGACCGGAGTCGAAGTGCCGTGGGTGTTCAGGTAGTCGATCGGGGTGTCGACGGTGGACAGCGCCTGCTGCATGCAGCGGATCGCGCCTTCGCCGCTCGGGGCAACCATGTCGTAGCCGTCGGACGTTGCGCCATAGCCAACGATCTCGGCGTAGATCTTCGCGCCGCGGGCCAAAGCATGTTCCAGCTCTTCGACGACAACCATGCCGCCGCCGCCAGCGATGACGAAACCGTCGCGGTCCTTGTCGTAGGCGCGGGAAGCTTGTTCCGGAGTGTCATTGCGCTTGCTGGACAGGGCGCCCATCGCGTCGAACAGGAACGACTGGCTCCAGTGCTCTTCTTCACCGCCACCGGCGAAGACGATGTCCTGTTTGCCCATCTGGATCTGTTCCATGGCGGTACCAATGCAGTGAGCACTGGTGGCGCAGGCAGAAGCGATGGAATAGTTCAGGCCCTTGATCTTGAACGGCGTGGCCAGGCAGGCGGAAACGGTGCTGCTCATGGTCCGCGTGACGCGGTACGGGCCGACGCGCTTCACGCCTTTCTCGCGCAGGATGTCCAGCGCTTCCATCTGGTTCAAGGTCGATGCGCCACCGGAACCGGCGATCAGGCCGGTGCGCGGGTTGGACACCTGCTCTTCGGTCAGGCCGGAGTCAGTGATGGCGTCTTTCATGGCCAGGTAGGCGTAAGCCGCTGCATGGCCGACGAAGCGATAGATCTTGCGATCGATCAGCTCTTCAAGGTTGAGGTCGATGGAGCCGGAAACCTGGCTACGCAGACCCATTTCAGCATATTCCGGGTTGAACCGGATGCCAGGGCGGCTTGCACGCAGGTTAGCGGAGACGGTCTCTTTGTCATTGCCCAGGCACGAAACGATGCCCAGACCAGTGATAACGACGCGGCGCATGCGAATAACCCTTAGAAGTTGTCAGTGGAGGTGAACACGCCGACGCGCAGGCCTTCGGCGGTGTAGATTTCGCGTCCGTCGACGCTGACCGAACCATCGGCGATGGCCATGTTCAGCTTGCCCTTGAGGACGCGTTTGATATGAATGTTGTAAGTGACTTTCTTGGCGGTCGGCAGCACCTGACCGAAGAATTTCACCTCGCCCGAACCCAGCGCACGACCGCGGCCCGGCAGGCCTTGCCAGCCCAGGAAAAAACCGACCAGTTGCCACATGGCATCCAGACCCAGGCAGCCCGGCATCACCGGATCGCCTTCGAAATGGCAGGCGAAGAACCACAGGTCAGGGTTGATATCCAGCTCGGCGACCAATTCACCTTTGCCGTACTTGCCGCCTTCTTCGCTGATATGGGTGATGCGATCCACCATCAGCATGTTCGGGGCGGGCAGTTGCGCGTTACCTGGGCCGAACAGCTCACCGCGACTGCAGCGCAGCAGGTCTTCCCGAGTAAAGGCGTTTTGTTTGGTCATGCGAGCTCCTCAATAATCCCATGCGGCAGGTGGGGCAGATCTTCCCGACCGTTCAAAGCGTTCATGCCTCGAACCGGCAGCCTACTCATAGACTATTGCGTTGTGGTGAAAGTCACAGCACCAAGGACATGAATGTACACTTGTGCACTGAAATTTTTAATCAAGCCCCTTTTGGGGCTCGTTCGGGTGCCTAAGACTGCCGCACTTTCGCTTTTCACGCCAGTCGCAGATGGTCGAAAGGCCCACACTACGACACCCAGCGCTGCAAAATCTGCTGAAGGTCATTGCGTTTGAACGGCTTGGCCAGGTAATCGTTCATACCCGCTGCCAGACAGGTTTCGCGATCGCCCTGCAAGGCATTGGCGGTGAGCGCAATGATCGGCACATCGCGGCGTCCGGGCAGGTCGCGAATCTGCCGCGTGGCCTCGTAGCCGTCGATGATCGGCAGCCGGCAATCCATCAGAATTACTTCGAATTCACCGCCCTGGGCACAGCGCACCGCTTGCGCACCATCGGTCGCCACACTCACGGCAAAACCGAGGCTGCGCAGCATCGCTTCAATCACGGTCTGGTTGACCGGATTGTCTTCGACCAGCAACACATGCCGTCCTTCGCCCTGGCCACTGCCGTTCAGCGCACGCGGCGCGACCAGCGGTGGCATTGCCTGCTTATATAGCGCCAGTGGAATTTCCAGCGTAAATACCGAGCCGCGACCTTCTTCGCTCTGCGCGCGCAACGTGCCGCCCATGCGTTCGGCCAGCGTCCGCGCGATCGGCAGACCCAGACCGGTGCCACCATAGCGGCGGGAGATCGAGCTGTCGGCCTGCTGGAAGGCATTGAACATCAGCTCCAGACTTTGCGAGGAAATGCCGATACCGCTGTCCCGCACCGAGCAGGTGAACCACAGCAGTTCGTGATCCAGCGATTGCCACTGCGCCTCGATACTGACACGGCCCTGCTCGGTGAACTTCAAGGCATTGCCAACCAGATTGACCAGAATCTGCCGGATCCGCGTCGGATCACCTTGGACCTGCAAACCGCGCATGTCGTCGGGGATGCGCAGACTCAGCGCCAGGCCACGCTGCGCCGCGCTGTGCTGGAACGACTGCGCGCAGGCGCCGATCAGCTCGGCGAGGTTGAACGGAATGTGCTCAAGCTCCAGCTCCGAACGCTCGATCCGCGAAAAGTCGAGAATGTCATTGATGACCTTGAGCAAGTGCTCGGTCGACTCTGAAGCGAGTGCTGCATATTCGATCTGCTCATCGGTCATCTCGGTGGTTTCGAGTAACTGCAGCATGCCCAGGACGCCGTTCATGGGCGTGCGCAGTTCATGACTCATCATCGCCAGGAAATCCGATTTGGCGTTGTTGGCTTTTTCTGCCTCTTCGCGGGTCTGGATCAGTTGCGCCATCGCCTGTTGCTGTTCGCGACTGGCCTGTTCGAGCGCGTGGGCGAGGTTGTTGATGTGCTGCGACAGCGCGCCCAGTTCGGTGTCATCGACAATCGGCAGCGGCGTCTTGTAGTCGCCTTCCTGAATGGCCTTGACCGCGTCGCCGATGTCGCGGATCGGTTGAGACAGACTGCCGGCCAGGCGCCGCGCCACGACGAACGTGAAGAGCAGAGCAAACAGCGCGAGGATTGCGGCCTTGAACAGGATTTCCTGCTGGCGCTGACTGAAAGCGTCATTGGACAACCCGACGATCACCCGCCCCAGATAATCCTCGCCCGCGGCGCCGTTGCTGACTTTGCCGTCCTGGAAAAAATCATTGTGCAAGGCGATACGCTGCAAACGCACCGGCGCCTGGAACACTTCGACCTGATGCGGGCGGCTGTGGCTATCGGCCGGTTGTTCGACGTACACCAGAATCCGGTTGGCGCTGTCCTGCACTTCGAGAAAGCGCACATTGGGGGTGGCCAGTGTCGCCTTGAGCAGGCTTTCCAGCACTTCGTTGTTGCCGGAAATCACCCCGTATTCCGTGGCGGGGGCGAGTTGGTTGGCGATCAACTGACCGGTGTGGTTCAGCTCCTGACGCAAATCCTGGATACGCACGAAGGTAAAGAAACTGATCAACAGCAGTGTCAGCAACAGCGCCGGCCCGAGGCTGATCAGTTGTGTGCGGGTGTTGATGTCCCAACGGCGACGGAAATTCATGGGCGGCGCTCTCCTTCGGCCAAGGCAGTGGCGACAGATGCTTCATTCAGCGGTTCGATGCCCAGTGAACGAGCCACCTGCGCATTACTTGAAACTTTGAAACGCGCGGGATAAAGCGTTCGCGGCCATGCGCTGGTCGGCTGGTCGAGCAAATGGTCGAGGATCGCCAGCCAGTCACGCTGGTCGCTGTAGGTGCTGGCGAGGCTGCCCGCGCGAACGAATGCAATGGTCGGGCCGATCAGCGCAACCTGCCGCGCGTAGCTGCTGAGCAAGAGGTTTTTCGCCGTTTGCGAGTTGTACAGATCGGGATCGTCGAGGCCGAGCAATACGTCGCTGTTTTTCAGCACAGCGTGTAACGGACGGCTGTCGTGGGTGTTGTCCCAGCGCTGGCTGACAATCTCCAGATTCAAGGGCCGCGCAGCCACGCGTAATTCGTTGAGAAGGAATTCGCCGTGCTCATCGAACAGGACGCCGACGCGCCGGGCCTGCGGCAGGATTCGCCGGATCAATTGCAATTGCCGGCCCAGCGGCGGATC
The DNA here is from genome assembly GCF_049897785.1 of Pseudomonas sp. TSRC2-2. Taxonomy (NCBI): domain Bacteria; kingdom Pseudomonadati; phylum Pseudomonadota; class Gammaproteobacteria; order Pseudomonadales; family Pseudomonadaceae; genus Pseudomonas; species Pseudomonas sp. TSRC2-2. The sequence goes on along the minus strand of NZ_JAFCWZ010000005.1, from coordinate 25,138 downwards.
GCTCCAGAGCAGACTCAAGCGCGCCGGCTGGGCATCGGCGAAACGCTGGCGCGCCTGCAAGCGGCTGATGCGCAGCACCAGCGTCGAGGGGCCTTGCGAGTCCTGCAGGCGCCAGTCGAGACTCGGCAGATCGAGCAGGATCAGGCGCAGGCTGGTCGGCAGTTTGCCAGGTGCGGGCAGGCTGGCCAGCGGCTGAAAGCGCACGTTGTCGGTCGGGCGCAATTCACTCAATGCTTGAACAAAAGCCTGCACGCCGGGGCTTTCCTCGGCGCCGGTCAACAGAATATCGGCCGCCTGCACCGCGACGCCGTGCAGCCACGCGGTCAAAAACAGGCAGAGCCCGGCCAGCCAGTGGCCAAGGGTTGGCGTCTTCCGTGACGGGCCGTTGCGCATCCTAGAACTCCAGCTCGGCACTGAAATACATCACTCGGCGTTCGTCGTAATTGTTGTCGACGAAGGTGTTTGGCTGATGGTCGAGGCGCTGTTGCAGCACGCCTGCCAATTGCAACTGAGCTTTGCCGATGGGGATGCGTTTGGCGATGCGCGTGTCGACGCGTTCGAAGCGATAGCCATTGAGCGCGTTGTCGCCGTAATAGAAGAGGGCGCTGTTCCAGCCATGCCCCCAGTTGCGCAGCCATCCGGCCGAGCCGCTGTTGCGTGAGGTGAATTGCTGATCCAGCGGATTGCTCGCCTCGGCATCGACGAAGGCATAAGTGAAGCGCAAACGGTCGGCGCTGCTGAGGCGCCAGTCAAGTTGCGTTTCAGTGCCGCGAAAGCGCGAGCGGTTGGCGTTGCTGGCGATGTATTGGTTGTTGCGCAGCGGCTCGCTGATCATTCCGGTGATTTCGTCGTAGAACAGCTTTACGTCCACCGCCAGACCGAGTTCGGCGAAGTAGCCGTTGTAGCCCAACTCGCGCGAACGCATGTGCTCCTGGTCGAGATCGCCGGGGCCACGGGTCTTGACGAAATAACGCGCCGACGACTGGCCGTAGGCCGAGGGCCGCAGGTTGCTGACTTGATAGCTCCAGTTGACGTTGTTCTCGAACATGTCCGGCGAGCGGATCGCCTCCGAGTACACCGCACGCAGGCCGTGACGCGGGTTGATCAGGTAGTTGACTGCGAAGCGCGGGGTCAGCGAACTGCCGATCAATTGCGTGTCTTCGAACATCGCACCGCCCTGCACCAGCCAGTGCTCGGTAGCGCGCCATTCAAGTTGGCCGAACGCGCGCCAAGTGGTGTCGTCGAGGGTGCCGTTGAAGTAGGTCTGCGAATCGGCGCGGTCGTAACGGTAGTTCAGGCCGCTGACCAGACGCAGGTCGTCGGACAGGCTGAGGGTGTCCTGCAATTCGAGGTCGTAGCGCGACTCGCGGGCGCTCTGGTCGATATCGCCGCACAAGGTCTGGCTGGCGCCGTTACGCCATTGCTCGAGCACCTGATTGGCCAGCGCCATTTGCTGTGGCGTGCCGGGCGCCGCGCCGGGCCCGGTGAACTGGTTGATGTTGCGCGCCAGCCGCTCGGTGTAATTCGGGTCGAGCTGCCACAGCTGCGTCAGCTCAGGGCTGAACGACACCTCGGCATCGCAGGCGCGCCAGACTTGCTGGCGATCCCAGTGCTGTGCCGAGCCTTGTACATAAAGGCTGTGTTCGGGGTTGATATCGAGATTCCAGCGCACCGAACCGGCGTAATCCTTGGCTACCACGTCGGAATTGTTCCCTGCGTCGGTAATCCCCGAGAATACTGGGCGGTAGGTGTAAGGCCGCTGATTGCTGCCGTCCTTGGCGTTAAGCTGCCAGTCGAGACTCTGCCCTTCGTCGAGGTTGTGGCTGACTGCCAGACTCAGACGATTCAAGCGCCGACTGTCGCGATAATCGGCGCCGTTGCGGTCGCTGTCGAAACCGTCGTCTTCCTGGCCGGATAGCGACAGGCGCAAATCACCGCCATCCCAACCGGTGCCCTGGCTGGCATAAAAGTCGTTGATGCCACGCTGGCCTCGGGTGATTTTCAAGCGCGTGCCGTGGCTGTCGGCCGGGTGACGAGTGATGATGTTGATCACCGCCATCAGCGCGTTGGCACCGTAACTGACGGTGTTCGGGCCACGAAATACCTCGACCCGGTCGATATCTTCCATGGCCACTGGAATATCGCTCCAGTCCACTGTGGCCAGACCTGCGCGGTACACCGAGCGGCCATCGATCAAAACTTGCATGCGTCGTGCTTCGCTGGCGTTGGTGCCGTGGTAATTCACGGCTGGCTGATTGCCGTTGATGTTGCCGACCATCATCCCCGGCACCAGCCGCAACAGTTCGTTGAAGTCGCGAGCACCGCTGGCGCTGATCAATTCACTGTCGAGGACGGTCATGCTCCCGGGCACTTCCGCCGGCGTCTGTTTCAGGCGCGTGGCCGTAAGCACTTGCGGCAACGTCTGGCTGTCGACGAACAGGTCGTCCGCCACCACCAGCGGGCTGAACAGCAGCGCCAGTAGCAGGGGCGAGCGCGGGGGAGAAGAGCCAGAAAGCACGACGCAGCCTGTAGAGAGAGGAGTTGGCGCGCATGTTAACCGAGGGCCGACACTTTTCCAGTGACGTTGCAGGCATTTTCATTGATTTTATTGGTCTTCTTCTTACAACTGACGGTAATTGTTGCTGGGGCTGGCCGCCACCGGGGGGCCCCGTATAATGCCCGCCATCGCCACTGGTATGGATTAACGGATTGCATATGACTGAACAGCGCCCGATTGCGGTCCTGGGAGGCGGAAGTTTTGGTACCGCCGTGGCCAATCTGCTGGCCGAGAACGGCCATCAAGTCCTTCAGTGGATGCGTGACCCCGAGCAGGCCGAGGCCATCCGGGTCAATCGCGAAAACCCGCGTTACCTCAAAGGCATCAAGATTCTGCCAGGCGTGACCGCGGTCACCGACCTGCAAGCGGCCCTCGAGGCCTGCGATCTGTGCTTTGTCGCGCTGCCATCCAGCGCCTTGCGCACGGTGCTCGCCGCCCACGCCGAGCGCTTGAGCGGCAAGATGCTGGTCAGCCTGACCAAAGGCATCGAAGCGCACACCTTCAAACTGATGAGTCAGATCCTTGAAGAGATCGCCCCGCAGGCACGGATCGGCGTGTTATCCGGGCCGAATCTGGCTCGGGAAATTGCCGAGCATGCACTGACCGCCACGGTCGTCGCCAGCGAAGACGAAGCACTGTGCAAAGCGGTGCAAGCCGCACTGCACGGTCGCACTTTTCGCGTTTACGCCAGCGCCGACCGTTTCGGTGTCGAGCTGGGCGGGGCGTTGAAAAACGTGTACGCGATCATCGCCGGCATGGCCGTAGCGCTGGAGATGGGCGAGAACACCAAGAGCATGCTGATCACTCGCGCCTTGGCCGAGATGACCCGCTTTGCGGTGAATCAAGGTGCCAATCCGATGACCTTCCTGGGCCTGGCCGGCGTTGGCGATCTCATCGTCACGTGCTCATCGCCCAAGAGCCGCAACTATCAGGTCGGTTTTGCCCTCGGCCAGGGCTTGAGCCTCGACGAAGCGGTGTCGCGTCTGGGCGAGGTCGCTGAAGGGGTCAACACGCTGAAAGTGCTCAAGGCCAAGTCCCAGGAAGTCGGCGTGTACATGCCGCTGGTCGCCGGGCTGCACGCGATCCTGTTCGAAGGCCGCACGCTGGAGCAGGTGATTGGTCTACTGATGCGGGCCGAGCCGAAAACCGACGTCGACTTTATTTCCACCAGCGGTTTCAACTGATTCAGCTGTTACACGGACAGGAAGCAAGCCATGAACGATCCGAAAAGCGAAACCCAGTACGAATCCCTCCCCCTGCGGGTGTTGTGGATGATCGTTTATCTGCTGGTCTGGCAAGTCGCGCAGTTCATCCTCGGCGCGGTGGTGTTGGTGCAACTGATTTACCGTCTGATCTACGGCGCACCGAGCGCCAGCCTGATGAATTTTGGCGACAGCCTGAGCCAGTTTCTTGCGCAGATCGGCCGCTTCGGCACGTTCCACAGTGACCAGAAGCCCTGGCCGTTTGCTGATTGGCCGGCGCCGCGCACCCCGGAAGGTGAGGCGCCACACACCGTCGCCCCGGCCGCGCATCCGGTGCGCGATGAGGAGCCCAAGCTATGAAACTCTGGGTATTGCGTCATGGTGAGGCGGTGCCTCACGGCTCTAAAATCGATTCCGAGCGCGAGCTGACCGAGCATGGCCGTAAAGAAGTTCTCAGCAGCGCCGCGCATCTGATGGGCCAGCCGCTGACAGCGATTTACGCCAGTCCTTATGTGCGCGCGCAGCAAACCGCGCAGATCGTGCGCGAGGCGTTGGGTTTCGAGCCTGAGATCCGCACGGTCGAGTGGTTGACGCCGGAGAGTGATCCGGACAAGGTCGCCGAGCAATTGGTCGCGGTGAGCAATGTGCTGCTGGTCAGCCACAACCCATTGGTGGGTAACCTGCTCAGCTATCTGCAGCATGGCGCCGGACACCCGCCGGAACGGGTAAGCACAGCGGGGCTGGCGGAGCTTGAGCACAGTGAACTGCTGATTGGCTCGATGAAGCTCAATAGCCTGAAACACCCTTAACGCCATATCGCTGTGGGAGCGGGCTTGCTCGCGAATGCGGTGTGTCATTCACAGTTGATGTGTCTGATCCACCGCATTCGCGAGCAAGCCCGCTCCCACATTGGATCTGCGCAAACCTCACGAAATTATTTGTTTGAAATTTCCAACCAAGCACTTGCTTGGTTGACTACGCTTGCTCCAGACCAAAAAAACAGGAGCGAGTCGCATGTCTGCCGCCTTCCGTTTGCCGCTGGACGTGTTCTACGAACGGGAAGCCCGGCACCCGCGCCAGCGCTTTCTGGTGCAGCCGATCGGCGGCGGGCAGGTCGAGGCGCTGAGCTGGGCGGATGTCGGCCATCAGGCACGCTGCGCCGCCCACTGGTTGCGGGCGAGGGACTTGCCGGCCGGCAGCCACATCGCCCTGATCTCGAAAAACTGCGCGCACTGGATCATCGCCGATCTGGCGATCTGGATGTCTGGGCATGTGTCCGTGCCGCTGTATCCCAACCTCACCGCCGAATCCGTGGCGCAAGTGCTGACTCATTCCGAAAGTGCGCTGGCGTTCATCGGCAAACTCGATGACTGGGCGGGCATGTCGCAAGGTGTGCCGGCAGATCTGCCGACCATCAGCCTGCCGCTGCACCCGCCGGGCGAATTTGATTTCAGTTGGGCGGACCTGCAGCGCTGGTCGCCGATCCAGGACGATCCGCGTCCGGCCGCCGAGCATCTGGCGACGATCATCTACACCTCCGGCACCACTGGCCTGCCCAAAGGCGTGATGCACAGTTTCGCCAATCTCGGCTTCGCCACCAGTCGTGGAACACAGTTGTTCGGACTCAACGAGAACGATCGGCTGCTGTCGTATCTGCCGCTGTGCCATGTCGCCGAGCGCATGTTTGTCGAGCTGGCGTCGATTTATACCGGGCAGACAGTGTTCTTCGCCGAAAGCCTCGACACCTTCATCACCGACCTGCAGCGCGCGCGGCCGACCGCGATGTTCGGCGTGCCGCGTATCTGGACCAAATTCCAGATGGGCGTGTACAGCAAGATTCCGGCACAGCGCCTGGATTTCCTCCTCGGGCTGCCCTTCATCGGCAAGCGGGTCGGGCACAAAGTGCTGGCCGGGCTTGGACTGGATGCCTTGCGCGTGGCGTTGTCCGGTGCCGCGCCAGTGCCGCAGACCCTGCTTGCCTGGTATCAGAAACTCGGCCTCGATGTGCTGGAGGTGTACGGCATGACCGAGGGCTGCGGCTATTCGCATATCTGCCTGCCGGGGCGATACAAGCAAGGCTGGATTGGCCAGCCGTGCCCGGAAGTCGAGGTGCGCATCGCTGAGACCGGCGAAGTGCAGGTGCGCAGCCAGGCCAACATGCTCGGCTATTTCAAGGAACCGCAGAAGACCGCCGAGACGTTGACCGCAGACGGCTTTCTGCGCACGGGCGACAAGGGCGAGCAGGACAGCGAAGGGCGCCTGCGCCTGACCGGGCGGCTGAAGGAAATCTTCAAGACCAGCAAAGGCAAATATGTCGCCCCGGCGCCGATTGAAAACCGCCTGGCCGTGCATTCGCGCATCGAACAGGTGTGCGTGGTCGGCGATGGCCTGAGTGCACCGCTGGGGTTGTGTGTGCTGTCGACGGTCAATCAGCAGGAGCCACGGGCGAGCCTGCACGCGAGCCTGGAAAAACTTCTGGAAGAGGTCAACGCAGCCCTCGACAAACACGAACGCTTGCGCCGGCTGGTGGTGGTCAAGGACAACTGGGCGGTAGACAACGGCTTCCTCACGCCGACCCTGAAAATCAAGCGCAACGTCATCGAAGACCGATACGGCGCTCGCTTCGAAGAATGGAGCGCGCGCAGTGAGGCGGTGCTGTGGCAGGATTGAGCGTCGATTACAACAACAAAGGAAGTCTGCGATGAGCTTGTGGCGTACTACTCCCGACATCGAACAGTTGAACGCAATCCAGAAGAACACCATTGGCGAAGTGCTGGATATTCGCTTCGAAGCCTTCGACGAACAGTCGCTGACGGCGAGCATGGTCATCGACCATCGCACCCACCAGCCTTACGGTCTATTGCATGGCGGCGCGTCGGTGGTGCTGGCTGAGACCGTTGGTTCAATGGCCAGTTACCTGTGCATCGATGCGAGCAAATTCTATTGCGTCGGCCTGGAAATCAACGCCAACCACCTGCGCGGCTTGCGTAGCGGGCGGGTGACGGCGGTGGCCAGCCCGATTCATATAGGCCGCACCACGCATGTCTGGGACATCCGCCTGACCAGCGATGAAGGCAAGGCCAGTTGCGTGTCGCGCCTGACCATGGCGGTGGTGCCGCTGGGGGAGCAGCCGCCTGTGCGCTGACCGGTTGCAGATCAAAAATATCGCAGCCTTCGGCAGCTCCCCATCAAAATGCGTGTACCTGCCGCAGCTGTCGAAGGTTGCGATCTTTTGCTTGTGAAGCGTCTCCACCACCATTTCTGGCAGTTATGGTCATTGCTGCGGCGCCGGGTCTTGCGGACAATCAACGCCACGTTCCCGCCCAGTGGATTTACCCGAATGTCGCAACCGATCTTTTTCGCCCACGCCAACGGCTTCCCCTCGGGAACCTATGGCAAGTTGTTCGCGGCGCTGGCGCCGGAGTATCGGGTCGCGCATCTGGAGCAGCACGCCCATGACCCGCGTTTTCCGGCGGACGACAATTGGTACAACCTCGTCGATGAACTGATCCATCACCTTGAGCAGCAGGAGCAGCCGGTGTGGGGCGTCGGCCATTCTTTTGGCGGCCTGCTGCATTTGCACGCGGCGTTGCGTTGTCCCGAGTTGTATCGCGGCGTGGTCATGCTCGACTCGCCAGTGCTGACCCGCACCGATCAGTGGGTGATTCGCGCGGCCAAGCGCTTTGGTTTCATCGACCGGCTGACCCCGGCCGGGCGCACCCTCGGGCGCCGTGAGGAATTCGCCGATCTCGACAGTGCGCGCAATTACTTTTCCGGCAAGACCCTGTTTCGCGGCTTCGATCCGGAATGCTTCGATGCCTACCTGCAACATGGTTTGCATCAGGTCGACGACAAGCTGCGCCTGCGTTTTGACCCGGCCACCGAAATCAGCATTTATCGCGGGGTGCCGCACACCAGCCCAGGGCGTACCCGTCAGTTGCAGGTGCCGCTGGCCATGGTGCGCGGGCACAAGAGCCGCGTGGTCATGCGTCATCACACACGTTTCGTCTCGCGGCTGCCGCAAGGCGAGGCGTTGAGCATGCCCGGCGGGCACATGTTCCCGCTGGAGCGCCCGCAGGACACGGCGCGGCTGCTCAAGAGCCTGTTCATGCGCTGGGAACAGCGCCAGAACAAGGATTGCGCATGAGCCCGACCTGCGAAGAAGTGCGGCTGAACCTGCCGCACATCGAGTTGGCCGCGCATCTTTTTGGCCCCGAGGACGGCTTGCCGGTGATCGCGTTGCACGGCTGGCTCGACAACGCCAACAGCTTTGCCCGGCTTGCACCCAAGCTCAACGGCTTGCGCATTGTTGCCCTGGACATGGCCGGCCACGGTCATTCCGGGCATCGGCCGAACGGCGCCGGTTATGCCCTCTGGGACTACGCTCATGACGTGCTGCAAGTCGCCGAACAACTTGGCTGGAAACGTTTCGGCCTGCTCGGACATTCGATGGGCGCGATCGTCTCCATGGTGCTGGCCGGTTCGCTGCCCGAGCGCATCAGTCATCTGGCGCTCATCGATGGAGTAATTCCTCCGACAGACAAAGGCGAAAACGCTGCCGAGCGCATGGGCATGGCTCTGCAGGCGCAGCTGGATCTGCGGGAAAAGCGCAAACCGGTTTACAGCACCCTCGACCGTGCCATCGAAGCACGGATGAAGGGGCTGGTGGCAGTCAGTCGCGAGGCCGCTGAACTGTTGGGCCAGCGCGGTTTGATGCCGGTGCCCGGCGGTTATACCTGGCGTACCGACAATCGCCTGACCTTGCCATCGCCGCTGCGCCTGACTGAAGAGCAGGCGATGGCGTTTGCCTCGCGCGTCAGTTGCCCGGCCCATCTGGTGGTCGCGGCGGATGGCATGTTGGCCAAACATCCTGCGCTGTTGGAGCGTTTGCCCTTCAGCCAGGAACAGTTGCCGGGCGGGCATCATCTGCACCTGAATGACGAGGCTGGCGCAGGTCTTGTAGCAGACTGTTTCAATCGCTTCTTCTCCATGCCTTGACTTGCTGCGGGCAACTGTCGAGGCTGGGCGGGTTGAAATGGGAGACAAACTCGATGGATTTCTATACCGCTGCGACCCCGACCCGCCCAGCCATGACCGTCCGGTGAGGCTGACTATGCGGTCACTCAGTCTCTTCGCGCTGTGCTGCTTCAGCTCCTTATCGTTTGCTGCCGATGTGCCGGGCAGCCATGACCTGCAAATCGTGCCGCGTCTGGCCGATGCGCAAATCGTCGACTATCGCCCGGTCGCCGAGCTGGAACGTATCTATCCGCTGGGCGCGATCCGCAAGATCAGCGGCCAATTGCGTTTCGACGGGCAGGTCACCGCCCGCGGCCAGACCACCTCGGTGACCTATGAGTTGCCGCCGGAACATTCCGCCACCGAAGCCTTCACCGCCGCCCGCGAAGCCTTGCAAAAGCAGGACGCCGAATTGCTGTTCTGGTGTCAGGCCCGTGACTGCGGCGAAAGCAGCCTGTGGGCCAACGAGGTGTTTGGCAACGCCAAGTTGTACGGTTCCGATGAGCAGCAGGCCTATCTGTTGCTCAGGCTGGCCGCGCCAAAGGACAACACTCTGGTGGCGCTTTACAGCATCACTCGCGGTAATCGCAAAGCCTATCTGCATGTCGAGCAATTCGAGGCGACTGCGCCATTGGGCGAGTTACTCCCGACCTCGGCGACCCTGCTGCGCCAGTTGAAAAGCACCGGCGAGCTGGATTTCCCGAAACTGGCGGATGAGCCGGATGCCACCTGGCTGCGCCTGATTTCCCGTGGCCTTAATCTCGACACAACCTTGCGGGTCACGGTTTCCGGGCCCAGGGCCGAAGCCTGGCGCCAGGCGCTGATCAGTCAGGGCGTGCGGGCAGCGCGGATGGAAATGGGCAGTCTCGAAGGCCCGGGCCTGCGCATTGATCTGTTGCGATAAGCTGTGCCGGGCGGGCACGAACACAGTGCTCGCCTACTCTTTCGCTGACTGACTTTGCCGGGACTTTCCATGCTCAATAACGATCGCCTGCTGGTGCAGATTCTGCTGCTGGTGTTGTTTGGTGCCAGCCTGTGGGTAATGGCGCCGTTCTGGTCGGCGCTGTTCTGGGGCGCGGTGCTGGCGTTCGCCAGCTGGCCGCTCATGCGTCTTCTGACCCGCTGGCTCAATGGCCGCGAATCGCTGGCCGCTTTGATCCTGACACTGGGCTGGATGTTGCTGGTGGCGGCGCCATTGGTGTGGTTGGGTCTCAACCTCGCCGATCATGTGCGCGATGCCACGGCCTTCATCAAGGACGTACAAGTCGACGGTTTGCCGGAAGCGCCCACCTGGCTTGGCAGCGTGCCTTTGGTTGGTGAGCGTCTGGTGGCGATGTGGGACAGCATCGATCAGCAGGGCGCGGCGTTGATGGTCTCGATCAAGCCTTATCTGGGGCAGGTCGGTAACTGGCTGCTGGCGCGCAGTGCGCAGATCGGCGGCGGGATTCTAGAACTGACGCTGAGCCTGGTCTTCGTGTTCTTTTTCTACCGTGACGGGCCGCGACTGGCCGCGTTCGTGCACAGTCTGCTGGAGCGCCTGATCGGCGATCGTGCCGGCTATTACATCGAGCTCGTGGCCGGAACTGTTCAACGTGTGGTCAACGGCGTGATCGGTACGGCGGCAGCGCAGGCGTTGCTGGCGTTGATCGGCTTCTTGATTGCCGGGGTGCCGGGGGCGCTGGTGTTGGGAATCGTCACGTTCCTGCTCAGTCTGATTCCGATGGGGCCACCGCTGGTGTGGGTGCCGGCCACGGCCTGGCTGGCGTGGAAGGGCGAGTACGGGATGGCGGTGTTTCTCGGGATCTGGGGGACGTTCATCATCAGCGGCGTCGACAACGTGCTCAAGCCTTATCTGATCAGCCGTGGCGGGAATCTGCCGTTGGTGATTGTGTTGCTTGGGGTGTTTGGCGGGTTGATTGCGTTTGGCTTTATCGGGTTGTTCATTGGGCCGACGTTGTTGGCGGTGGCTTATAGTTTGCTGACGGATTGGAGCAAGAGTCAGGCTCGGGCCTAGCGGCATTGTTTGAGTTGTGCAAGCAGATCCGTTGCTGCGGTTATGGCGGCGATGGCGTCCTGGCGGTCAATCAACTCTGCTACAATGCGCGCCGTTTTCGACCAGCCTGAGAGCCCATTCATGTCCGCCTGCCAGACTCCTATCATCGTCGCCCTGGATTTCCCTACCCGTGACGCCGCATTGAAGCTGGCCGACCAGTTGGACCCGAAGCTGTGCCGGGTCAAAGTGGGCAAGGAACTGTTCACCAGTTGCGCCGCGGAAATCGTCGGCACCCTGCGTGACAAGGGTTTTGAAGTTTTTCTGGATCTGAAATTCCACGACATTCCCAACACCACCGCAATGGCCGTGAAAGCCGCTGCCGAAATGGGCGTGTGGATGGTCAACGTGCACTGCTCCGGTGGCCTGCGCATGATGGCCGCCTGCCGTGAAGAGCTGGACAAGCGCAGTGGTCCGCAACCGTTGCTGATCGGCGTGACCGTGCTGACCAGCATGGAGCGCGCGGACCTGGCGGGTATCGGTCTGGATATCGAGCCGCAGGAACAAGTGCTGCGTCTGGCGGCACTGGCCGAGAAGGCCGGGATGGACGGTCTGGTGTGTTCGGCGCTGGAAGCATCGGCGCTGAAAGCCGCGCACCCGTCGCTGCAACTGGTCACCCCGGGGATTCGCCCGGCGGGCAGCGCGCAGGACGATCAACGCCGCATTCTGACCCCGCGTCAGGCGCTGGATGCCGGTTCCGATTATCTGGTGATCGGCCGCCCGATCAGCCAGGCGGCAGATCCGGCGCAGGCGTTGGCCGCGGTTGTAGCCGAAATCGCCTGAAAGATCGCAGCGTTCCGCAGCTTCTACAGCGTTATGCGAACAGCTGTAGGCGCTGCGGAACGCTGCGATCCTGCCTTAAACCTTCAACACCAACTTGCCAAAGTTCTCGCCGTTGAACAGTTTCATCAGGGTTTCCGGAAACGTCTCCAGCCCTTCGACTACATCTTCCTTGCTTGTAAGCTGCCCATTGGCCATCCAGCCAGCCATCTCCTGCGCGGCGCTGGCGAATTGCGCGGCGTAGTCCATTACCACGAAACCTTCCATGCGTGCACGGTTGACCAGCAGTGACAGGTAGTTGGCCGGACCTTTGACTGCCTCTTTGTTGTTGTACTGGCTGATCGCGCCGCAGATGACCACTCGCGCCTTCATGTTCAAGCGGCTCAGCACCGCGTCGAGAATGTCGCCGCCGACGTTGTCGAAGTACACGTCCACGCCTTTCGGGCATTCGCGCTTGAGGCCGGCGACAACGTCTTCAGCCTTGTAATCGATGGCGCCGTCAAAGCCCAACTCATCGATGAGGAATTTGCACTTGTCGGCGCCACCGGCAATGCCGACGACGCGGCAGCCTTTGATCTTGGCGATCTGCCCGGCGACGCTGCCCACCGCACCTGCCGCGCCGGACAGCACCACGGTGTCACCGGCTTTCGGTGCGCCGACATCGAGCAGGGCGAAATAGGCGGTCATGCCGGTCATGCCCAGTGCAGACAGGTAACGCGGCAATGGTGCGAGTTTCGGGTCGACCTTGTAGAAACCGCGCGGCTCGCCGAGGAAATAATCCTGCACACCGAGGGCACCGTTGACGTAATCGCCCACGGCAAACCCGGGATTGTTCGAGGCGATGACTTTCCCCACGCCCAGTGCGCGCATGACTTCACCGATCCCGACCGGCGGGATGTAGGACTTGCCTTCGTTCATCCAGCCACGCATGGCCGGATCGAGGGACAAGTATTCGTTCTTCACCAGAATCTGTCCCGACTGTGGCTCGCCGACCGGTACTTCCTGGTAAGTGAAGGTCTCGCGGGTTGCGGCGCCTACCGGGCGTTTGGCGAGCAGGAACTGGCGATTGGTCTGGTTGGTCATGACAGGCACTCGAACGGAATGAAGCCTTGTTGATAGCCCTTCAGGGCCGATGCCGCAAGGTTGGCTGATGCGGCGAATGCAGCTCGATCCAGTGCAGTGATGGTCGTTGGTGGGGTTACATCACCGCCATGCATGGACAAGTAAACAGCGATTGGATAGTGCTGACACGCTGCCACCGCAGCTGGCTATGCTGCAACGCCAATATCCCCCCAGCTTGTTTGCCTTCGAGGACACACCCATGAGCATGACGTTTTCCGGTCAGGTGGCTGTAATCACGGGAGCCGCACACGGCATCGGCCGTGCAACTGCCCTCGCGTTTGCCGCTGAAGGCCTGAAAGTGGTAGTGGCTGACCTGGATGCGGCAGGTGGCGAAGGCACAGTGGCGCTGATTCGTACAGCTGGAGGCGAAGCGTCCTTCGTACGCTGTGACGTAACGCTGGAAAGCGATATAAAAAATCTGATGGACGAGGTGATCAATACCTACGGTCGTCTTGACTATGCCTTCAACAACGCCGGGATTGAAATCGAGAAGGGCAAACTCGCCGACGGTTCGCTGGACGAATTCGACGCGATCATGGGCGTCAACGTCAAAGGCGTCTGGCTGTGCATGAAGTATCAGCTGCCGTTGCTGCTGGCACAGGGCGGTGGAGCGATCGTCAATACGGCATCGGTAGCCGGGTTGGGCGCGGCACCGAAAATGAGTATCTACGCGGCGTCGAAACACGCGGTGATCGGCCTGACCAAATCGGCGGCGATCGAATACGCTAAGAAGAAAATCCGCGTCAACGCGGTGTGCCCGGCGGTGATCGATACGGACATGTTCCGCCGTGCCTATGAAGCCGATCCGAAGAAGGGCGAATTCGCCAACGCCATGCACCCGGTCGGGCGCATCGGCAAGGTCGAAGAAATCGCCAGTGCCGTGTTGTATCTGTGCAGCGACGGTGCAGCATTTACCACGGGACATTCGCTGGCGGTGGATGGCGGCGTGACCGCGTTCTGACCGTTGCTGTTATACAAAGAACCGCCTGCGTGCGGTTTTTTTGTGCCTCGCTGTTTGTCCCCGTGAAGACCGTTCAACAATGTGTATCAAATAGTTAGAACTGGTGCATTTGGCGGCGTTGTCGCACAGCCTCGGCGGCGCGGCTGTGATTTACTGCTGCCAGCAAAACGGACAGGAGTTTGCGTGCTCATGGAACTGAGAATTGACCGACAGGCAATGGTGCCGGTCGTGCAGCAGATTGTCGACGGAATGACTGACTGGATCGTTCAAAGCGGTATCCCTCCGGCCACGCGATTGCCCTCCGTTCGGCAAATCGCACGGGGTAATCTGCTCAGCCAGTCGTGCGTCGTCGAAGCCTGCGAACGCCTGGTTTCGCAAGGTGTGTTGACTTCACGTCAGGGGGCCGGATTCATCGTCGCGGCCTCGCCGACGTTGCTCGAAGCGGACTCGGAATCGCCAGTATTCGAGGGGCGCCATGCATGGCGTGATGAGGTGAGCGACTCCAGGGGGCGCTTGATATTGGGGCAGGGTGGCTTGCCGCCGAGCTGGCGTGAGCCCGACGACCTAACTTACGCGTTACGCGAGGTGGCGCGCACCGACATGGCCAGTCTGTTCAACTACAGCTCGCCGCTGGGCCTGCCAGCGTTGCGCGAGCAAATTGCCAAGCGCCTCAAGCTGATGAATATCGATGCCTGCAGTACCCGGCTCATGAGCACCAGTGGTGCCAGTCATGCGCTGGATCTGATCGTGCGCACCTTGTTCAGGGCGGGCGATTGCGTAGTGGTGGAAACGCCCGGATATGCACCGTTGTTTGACCTGTTGCGCCTGCACGGCGTACGCATGCTCGAAGTGCGGCGTACACCGAGCGGGCCGGACATCGACATGCTCGAATCGCTGCTGCGTCAGTTTCGTCCCGGCGCCTTGTTCATCGGCAGCCATCACCACAATCCCACTGGCAGTTGTCTCACGCCCGCCGTGGCTCAGCGCATCGTGCAGTTGAGCAAGACTTACGAGCTGCACGTGATCGAAGATGATGTCTACGCTGATTTGCACACCGGCAGCGGCACGCGGCTGGCGGCGCTGGACCATGAGGGCCGGGTCATCTACGTAGGCAGTTTTTCCAAGACACTGAGCAGTTCGTTGCGGGTCGGTTTCGTCCTGGCTGACAGCCAACTGCTGACACGTCTGGCCGAGGTCAAGATGGTCAGCGGCCTCGGCTGTTCCAGATTGGCCGAGGCGGTGCTGGCCAGGCTGATGGCGACTGGCGCGTACCGCAAACTGGTGCAGCGTCAGCGCCAACGCTTGAATGCTGATCGCGCGGCGGCCTTGCAGGCTCTGGAAGATGCCGAGTGGGAAGTGTTCGGCAAGCCGGTTGGCGGGCTGTTCATCTGGGCGCGCGCCCGGTTGGGCGATCAGGCATCGGTACGCAGGCAGGCGCAGCGTTGCGGGCTGGAGTTGTCGGCAGCGGATGCATTCAGTCCCAGTGGTGAGTCCGGTGACTGGCAGCGCATCAATGTGGCCTGTGCCTGTGACCCACGTGCCCGGCAGTTTTTTCGCAATACGTGCGTGGATCGACCTCCAGCATTCTGAAAACGACGCTGGCGTAGCTTTTTGCCATTATTCCGATGCCTGAGACTTGTGCTGGTTCGAGCCCGTTGCGAATCTCCATCCACAGACTTTGGCAGGGGGCTACGCGCAATGATTTCGGCCGTGCAGGGACGTTTTGCCAACCTCGGTATGGCGAAAAAACTGGGTATCGGATTTGTGCTGGTCTTGTTGCTGACTGCATTGGTTGCGGCGATCGGCGTCTGGTCCCTGCAAGCCATCAGTCTGCGTTTCGAGGGTTTGAAGCAGATGTCCGCGCTCAACAGCGGCCTGCTGAAGGTGCGCCTGCTCGAGCAAGAGTACGCCCTGCGCGGCAACCCGAAAACAGCCGATGCCTTGCGCGAAGGCGTTGATGAACTGGTCGTGCTCGCCGGGCAGCTCAAGGCGCAAGCGCCGGCCAATGGGCCGGTGATGAGCGATGTCGAGCAAGCGCTGGGCGCATATCGCAAGGCGTTCGATCAGTTCGTCTCGCTGAGCCAGGCCAAGGATCTCGCCCTGGAAATGGCGAGTTGGTCGGTGTCCAGCGTGGCCAATAACCTCGACGTGTTGCAGGCCGGGCTCGCGGATGATGGCGCCTATACGTTGAAAGACACCGAGGGCAAGGACGGCGCCCAGTTCATCGAGCAGGCGAATCAGGTCAGTCAGGTCGCGCGGCTGATGCTGCAGGCGATGAACGAAGCGCGGGTGCGCCTGGATCAGAGCCGCAAGGGAGATGCCGACAATGCCGGTCAGGGCAACATCGAGCAGGCCGCACAGGCACAGGAGCAGGCCGAAGCGCTTAAAACCACGGTCAAGGACGAGGGCTATCTGACCGTGCTCAATGAAGTGTCGGGGCACATCGCCGGGTTCAACGAAAAACTCGCCGAATACACCGGCCTGCTGGCTCAGGAAAAAACCGTCTACGACCAACTGCATGAGCGTGCCGCGCAGGTAGTGGATCGAGTGAATCAGGCTTACGTCGCCGAAGACGCTTCGATGCAGGCCGAGCTGAAAAAGAATTCGCTGTTGATCATTGGCTCTTCGGCGCTGGCGCTGTTGGTCGGATTACTCGCCGCATGGGTGATCACGCGCCTGATCGTGGCGCCGTTGCGCAGCGTGATTCGTGTGGCGCAGCAGATTGCCGCGGGTGATCTGACGGCGAAGGTCGAGGTGACGCGCCGCGATGAAATGGGTCAGTTGATGCTGGCGATGCAGCAAATGGCTGTCGGCCTTGGCACGATTGTCAGTGGCTTGCAGGCCGGGATCGAGCGCTTGGCCGGTTCCGCGCAATCTTTGTCGGCGGTGACCGAGCAGACCAACCTGGAGGTCAACAGTCAGAAGGAAGAAACCGAGCAGGTCGCCACCGCGATGAACCAGATGACCGCCACCGTGCATGATGTTGCGCGCAATGCCGAAGAGGCGGCGCTGGCGGCGCAGACGGCGGATGACAAGGTCGAGAGCGGTCAGCAGGTGGTACGCCAGAGCATG
Organism: Pseudomonas sp. TSRC2-2; assembly: GCF_049897785.1. Taxonomy (NCBI): domain Bacteria; kingdom Pseudomonadati; phylum Pseudomonadota; class Gammaproteobacteria; order Pseudomonadales; family Pseudomonadaceae; genus Pseudomonas; species Pseudomonas sp. TSRC2-2. Next base: position 8,378 of record NZ_JAFCWZ010000005.1, on the reverse strand, counting down.
GCGCGGATCGAGCAGTTGGCGGATTCGGCGACCTCGGCCAGTTCCAGCATCGAGAGCCTCAGCGCCGAGATTCAGAATATCGGCACGGTGCTGGAAGTGATCAAGAGCGTGGCCGAGCAGACCAATCTGTTGGCGCTGAACGCGGCAATCGAAGCGGCGCGGGCCGGGGAGCAGGGGAGGGGATTTGCGGTGGTGGCCGATGAGGTGCGTGCGCTGGCGCGGCGTACCCAGCAATCGACCGAGGAGATCGAGCGTCTGGTCAGCGCCTTGCGGGCGGCGGCGCAGTCGTCGGTGCAGCAGATCCGCAGCAGTGGCGAACTGGTAAAACTGGCGGTCAGCGATGCGTTGCAGACCGAGAGTGCGCTGGGGAGCATTGCGGCGGCGGTGTCGTTGATTCAACAGATGAATCAGCAGATTGCGGCGGCGGCCGAGCAACAGAGTTCGGTGGCGGAGGAGATCAATCGCAGTGTGACGCAGATTCGCGCGAGTGCGGATCATTCTTCGCTGGCGATGCGCGGGAATGCGGCTTCGAGTGTTGAGCTGGCGCAGTTGGGCGGGGAGTTGCGCTCGATGGTTGGGCATTTTCGGCTTTGAGCCTTGGGGCGGTTCCGCTCTCACAGCGGGTCACTTTTTCAAACGCCGGAATGCCGGCCCAGCAAAAAGTAACCAAAAGGCTGCGCCCTGACGTTCTGCCCGCTCGCTGGCGCTCGGGGTTCCTTCGCTCCGGGACTGATCCGGGCGCAGCGGCTCCGGTTTGCTTCGCTGCACCTCCTTGCGTGTGTACGACTGCGTCGTAAGGTCGCTCAATCCCTCCACTAAGCCTGCCGACGGGCGCCAGGATCAAAAGCGGTCCTCGAGCTAACGCTCATCGTGTGTAGGAGCTGCCGAAGGCTGCGATCTTTTGCTTTTGCTTTTCTGTGCGAGCCTGCTCGCAAAAGCGGTCTTCAATTCACATCCTCTTCCAAGTCGCCCACAAAAAAGCCACCAATAAGGTGGCTTCTCTCCCCAGCATTCGCGCCTCAGTCGTAAATAACTTTCTTCTTCCAGTCCGCATCCGCTTCGACATCCTTCAAACCGGCGGTCAATTGGTTTTCGTCCCCTTCAACCGGGGCAATCTTGTCCATGACCTGGGCATTGGCTCGGGCGAGCAGTTTTTCCAGATACTGCAATTGCTCCGCGTACATCTGTGGGTCCTGCTGTTTGCGCAGATATTGCACGCCACGTTCGAAGGCGAGGCGGGCCTGGCCGGGCTGGTTTTGTTGCAGGGACTGTTGGCCGAGGTTGTTGAAGAACTCGATGTGCAGCAGCACAAGGATGTGGCGCACTTCGCGGATCCACTGCTTGGCTTCGTTCGGTGGCAGGAAGCCGTCGTGCGCGGCGCGAGTGATCTGGCCGTGCAGGGCTTCGAGGAGGAAGCGCACATCTTTGGCCTTGGCTTCGGTCAGGATCGGCGCGGGCGGGTTGTTCACCGGGATCGATTCGCCTTGGGCGACCAAGGCGCTGAGTTCGGTGATGCGGGCCTTGGTGGTTGCGCTGGTCTTTTCCAGATTGAGCAGACGCTGGCACACGTTGAGTTCCAGGCGTGTCAGCAGTAGCTTGAGTGCCGGAGTCATGAACTGGCCGGGGAAGGTTTCGGTCAGTTCGCCGCAGCGGCGCAGGCGGTCGTTGAGTTCGACTTTGGTGCGGGCCTTCTCCAGTTTGTTGTTTTCCACCACATGGTTCATGTAGCCAATGGCGATCAGAATTGCGATCCCGGCTACGACTAGCAGGGTGATCATGAGTGGTGTCACCGGTAAGACCTCTTTATAGGGTTCGCATGCGAGTGTAGTGGCTGGGCATTTAGGCGCCTAGCGCCGCTCGACGGGTTTGATCGGCTGCTGCAATCTGTATCGGCCGCCAGCTGTATAGATGAATGCTGGCGCTTGATGTGCAGATTGCCATCACTGTGCGGTGACTATAACGTCTTGGCGAGTGGCGGAATATAGGCGTCAGGTTTCGGACGACGGAAAAGACCTGCCCGACGCTTAATCGAGGTCGAAGTCATTGATTTAAATAAATTTATATCAGGGGGTTGACGACCTCTCAATCCATCCATAGAATGCGCGCCACTTGCAGCGTAAAGCACACAGCGAAACGCGGCAGGGAGTGAATGTTGTAGTGTGTCCCCTTCGTCTAGTGGCCTAGGACACCGCCCTTTCACGGCGGTAACAGGGGTTCGAGTCCCCTAGGGGACGCCAATGCGGGAATAGCTCAGTTGGTAGAGCACGACCTTGCCAAGGTCGGGGTCGCGAGTTCGAGTCTCGTTTCCCGCTCCAATTTTAAACAGCAGTGCTTTCGGGCGGTGCTGAGTGAAACCAGAACCAAGTCTTCGGATGCGGATCTGGACACCGAAACACACACCATGTGTTCCGGGTAGCGTGTCCCCTTCGTCTAGTGGCCTAGGACACCGCCCTTTCACGGCGGTAACAGGGGTTCGAGTCCCCTAGGGGACGCCATTTGCGGGAATAGCTCAGTTGGTAGAGCACGACCTTGCCAAGGTCGGGGTCGCGAGTTCGAGTCTCGTTTCCCGCTCCAATTTCACAAAAACGCCGATCAGCGATGATCGGCGTTTTTGTTTGTGCGCGTTTTATAGGGGCGATAAAAAAGAACCTTTTCACAGGTCCTTTTTTATCTCGATCCCGGTCATCGGTGACCAAACTCAGGCGCTGCATTACAGTTTCGGCAGTTGCCCGACACGCCCCATCATTTCCGTGACGATCTGCAGATCCAGCAGGAACTGCTCGACGGTCTTGAATTCGCCGTCGGTATGGCCGGTGTATTTGGCCTCAGGCCGCGCCAGGCCGAATTGCACGCCGTTCGGCAATTCGTGAACCGAAGTCGCACCAGCGGATGTACCGAATTCAGACTTCATGCCGAGGTTTTCGCTGGCCACGGCGAGCAGCGCCTTGACCCACTCACCCTCGGGATTGCGATACATCGGTTCGGCCACCGAATAGTCGAATGCCACCGCAACGTGAGCCTTTTTGCTCCATGCATCCAGTTTCTCAGCGATCTCAGCTTTGAGCTTTTCAGGCGACTTGCCCTTCGGAACCCGCAAGTTCACTGCCAGTTTGAAGGTTTTGTCGTCCTCACCGACATAGGTCAGCGAGGTGGTCAGTGGTCCCATGAACGAGTCGGAGAAGCCCACGCCAAGTTTTTTGCCGAGATAATCCAGGCCCCAGTTGTCATCGGCGTAACGCGCGGCATCGGTGAACTGGTTGTGCTTGAGCGGGACTTTGCCGTCCAGGCTGTTGATGAAGCTCAGCATCCGCGCAACCGGGTTGACGCCGGATTCTGGTTCGGAAGAGTGCGCAGAAACCCCCGTGACGGTGAGTTTCACGCCTTTGCCATCAACCTTTGCCGCAACTTCAAAGTCGCCGCCGTTGGCTTTGGCGTAGGCGTCGCCGGCTTTTTGCAAACTGGCGGCGAGCTCGGCAGGCTTGTCGGTTGTCAGCGTGACCACCGAAGCCGATGGAATCTGGTTGGTCGCTTTGCCGCCGGTCATCGAAATGATTTCTGCACCGTTGCCCTCGGCTTTGCGTTTGGCGAAGTTGGCCATGACGGTGCCGTAGCCTTTTTCAGCAATTACCACTGGATAACCGCCGTCCAGCGCCATGTTGTAGTTCGGCGTCGGGTTGCGTTCGAAGTAATAAGGAATGGCATCGCCGCTGGTTTCTTCGGTGGTGTCGACCAGCAACTTGAAGTTTCGCGCCAATGGCAGCTTCTCGTCTTTGATCACTTTCATGGCGTACAGGGCGACGACGATGGCGTTCTTGTCATCCTCGGTGCCGCGCCCGTACATCCGATCGCCAATCAGCGTGACCTTGAACGGGTCGAGCTTGGTGCCGTCTTTCAATACCCAGTTTTCCGGAGTTACTGGCACCACATCGGCGTGTGCATGAATGCCAACGACTTCGTCGCCTTTGCCGTCCAGAGAGATTTCATAGACGCGGTTATCGACATTGCGGAATTTCAAACCGAAGGATTCAGCAAGTTTCTGAATCTCGCCGGCAATCTTGATGAATTCCGGGTTGTCATGTTGTTCAACGCCATCCTTGCGGAAGCTCGGGATTTCGACGAGCTGACGCAGGGTTTCCAGTGCAGACTTGCCATATTTCACGCGGGTGTAAATGCCCAGCAGACGGTGAATTTCGTTCTGCTGTTCATCGTTCAAGGCCTTGTTGTCGAGGAAGGCGCTGATGGACGGGGTGAGGTTATCTGCATTGGCCACGTCGCTTTTTGCCAGGCTACCGAGGAAGCTGCGGAAATCCGTCAAGCTCTTGCCGTCGAAGGATTTCAGGATCGCCGCGCTTTGCTCGGCAGTGATGTTGGCTTGTGCGGCGCTGGTAAACGCGGTGAGGCTGGCCATGACGAGCGTGGCAGCGGCCAGTTTTTTCAGGGAAAAGACCATGGAACAGGCATTCCTTTGCTAGAGATTGGGAAAATAGTCTGACGCTTGCGGCAGAAACATTTTGCAACCTACCACCATGAGCAGGTGAAGAGGGAGTCACAAACTTGATCTGTCGCACAGAAATGCAAAAGAGGCGCACACATGAAAAAGTCCCGGCAGCTGATGCCGGGACTTTTTTGTGTGAGTTACATCGACAGCATCAGGCGTCCGGCAAACAGAATCAGGATCACGCCCATGCTGCGTTCGAACCAGTGTCCGAGGCGCATGAACAGCAGGCGCACTTTGTTGCTGGAAAAAAACACCGCGACAATAACGAACCACAGCGCATTGACGAAGCACATCCACAATCCATACAACGCCTGGACCTGCAGCGGTGTGCTGGCGCTGATGATCGTGGTGAAAATCGCCAGGAAAAACAGCGTGGCCTTGGGGTTGGTCGCATTGGTCAGAAAACCGGTGCCGAACGCCTTGAACAACGACTGCTCGATCAGCGGCTCTTCAGCGTTTTTCTCGCTATTGACGCTGCTCTTCGGTTTGCTGCGAATCAGGCTGACGCCCAGATAAAGGATGTATGCACCGCCGACAACCTTAGCCACAGTCAGCAGCCAAGGCGTGGTATGCATCAGGGCGCCGACGCCCAGCAGGGTGTACAGCACATGTACGGAAATGCCCGCGCCGATGCCCAGCGCGGTGCAGATTCCGACGAGGCGGCCGAAGCGCACACTCTGACGGATGGTCACGGCGAAGTCCGGGCCGGGTGCGACCACGGCGAGGAAGTGGATGGTGGCCAATGCGAGAAATTCGCCGAGGTAGTTGGAAAGCATGTCAGCTCCAGAACGTCAGGGGGGAAGCATTGCCGCGATAACCGACAAAGAACGACAGGCTCAAACGCGGGTCTGCTACGCCCGGAGTGACCGAGTGCATACGGCGCGAATTGAACATGATGAAATCGCCCGGCTGCGGCCGCACTTCAAGCGCCGGCGGCCCCAGCAGCGAAGGTTCGATGCCATAACTGTCGCCGCGCATTTCGTCGAATTGATCCGGGGTGATGTGGTCATTCCACATCTGCAAGGCGCCACCCTCGGTGGGCATGTTCAGGTAGACGTTGCAGGCAAATTGCGCTTCCAGACTGCGCGCCTGAAAACTGTCCGGGGCGTCCTTGGCGAAGATGTCGTGGTGGGCGAGAAAGCACACGCCGGGCTTGACCACTCGCGACAAGCCGACATACATCTTGCGCCCGTAGAGGTTTTCCAGATGCGCGCCGGCGGGCCAGGATTCGTCGAGGATGCAGCGCAGGGTGTCGATCGGTGAGGAGTAGGGCGCGCAGCGCTGGCGTAATTCATCGATATTGCGGGCGGCGCGTTCGAAGTAATCCTCGATCAGCAGCGGCTGATTTTCCGCTTCGTAAAAGGCCATGCCGATGCGGCCGATACTCGGCGCGTTGATGTAGCCTTCAAAACCTGGAGCAAGAATCTTGTCTCCGATCTCGATCGCCAGCGGCTCGGGCAAAAAGCGTTTGACGCGGATGGCGAGGACTTCTTCGTTGGCCAGTTTTTTTATGCACGTCTCATCGAGACGCTCGACGTCTAGCATCATTTTTTAGGTCCATCTATCGATAGTCAACGGAACCGGCGAATGCGGTTCCCGGCTGTGGACGCTGCGCGATGGCATCGTCCGAAATGCTCAACCCACGCTGTAGTGGACGGACAGCGTGCCTTTCTTCTGCGAAAGCGACGCGATCGTGACTGTGCCTAAATCCTTCAGGCTACGTACATGGGTGCCACCGCAGCCATAGGCCGGCAGTTCACCAAAACTGATTTCCCGTGCGCCCTCGCGCAGTGAAGTCAGGCGCGGCAGATCGTGTTCGATCCACTGCTCGATGCCGGTTTGTACGGTTGGCGCATCGACTTCTTCAGCGCCATCGCCCGGCTTGAATTGCACCCGACCTTCGTCCGGCCAGTGGTGCGCCTTGATCGGCACCCAGCCCATGGCTTGAATGAAATGACCGATCAGATGCCCAGCCGAATGCATGCGGGTATTGAAGCGGCGGCGCTCTTCATCGACACGGATGACGGTCATGCCAAGCGGGACCGGGCGGTCGACGAAATGAACAATGCGCTCCGGTTCCTGCACCACGCGCGACACCCGGCTTTCACCGATCCAGCCGGTGTCGCAGGGCTGGCCGCCACCCTGCGGGTGAAACAGGGTAGCGCGCAGCACTACGGCGAATTCGTTCTCGCAGGGTGTGCAGTCGAGGACTTCGACATTCGCCTTGAGATCATCACTGTGAAAAAACAGGCGAAGCGTCATATTCCATGCCCTGATGAAGTTCTGTTTTTATTATATGAATCGTGCAATAACGTGATAATCCATTCGAACATCAAAGGACTTGTGCGTTGTGAGCATCAATCTTCCGCTGCCTCTGCTGGGTGAAATGGCGATTTTCGTCAAGGTTGTCGAGACCGGCAGCTTCTCTGAAGCGGCCCGGCAGATGGGGTCGTCACCCTCGGCGATCAGCCGCAGCATTTCGCGTCTGGAGAAAGCCTTGGCCACACGCTTGCTGCAACGCACCACGCGCAAATTGCGCTTGAGCGATGGTGGTGAAGAGGTGTTCAAGCGTTGCCAGGAAATGGTCAGTGCGGCCAGGTCGGTGATGGAAATCAGTGGTCAGTTCACCCACGAAGCGGAGGGGCTGGTGCGGGTCAGCGTGCCGAAAGCGGTGGGGCGCTTTGTGATTCATCCGCACATGCCGGAGTTTCTTCGCCGCTATCCCAAGGTTGATGTCGAGTTGTTGCTGGAGGATCGTCAGGTCGATTTGATCGATGATCATGTCGATCTCGCGATTCGCATCACCGATCGTCCGCCGGCCGGTCTGGTCGGCCGGCAGTTGCTGACGATCGATCATATGCTCTGCGCGACGCCGCAATATCTGGCCGAACATGGCACGCCGACACATCCTCACGATTTGCTCAATCACAGTTGTATTTATCTGGGTGAAACGCCGAGCGATGCGCGCTGGAAATTCAAGCAGGGCAGCAAGGCGGTGACCGTCGGTGTGCGCGGGCGCTATGCCGCCAATCACACCGGTGTGCGGCTAGGGGCGGTGTTGCAGCACATCGGAATAGGCAGCCTGCCGTATTTCACCGCGCGTTATGCGTTGGAGCAGCAGCTGATTGTGCAGGTGCTGCCGGAGTGGACGTTTCTTGCTTCCTATCATGGTGGGTTGTGGTTGCTGCATTCGCCGACGCGCTATCTGCCGCCGAAGTTGCGGGTGTTTATTGATTATCTGGTGGAGTGTTTGCAGAAGGAACCGACGTTGGGTCGGCCCGGGAAGTCGGTGGGCGGGAGCAATGTGGCTGTAGCGTATGAGCTGCCGGAGAGTGAGGGGTTGCTTTGAGGTTGTTTTAGGGGCTTGGCGGCCTTGGGGCGGACCAGGTTCTTGGGGTTTTGGGTGAATATCCGTTGCTGCGGTAACGGCTGTTTCGGGTTTCGCCCTTACGGCGACTTACTTTTTTACAAACGCCCGGAATGCCGGCCCAGTAAAAAAGTCAGCAAAAAACGCTAGCTCCTACGTTCGGCCCGCTCGCTGGGGCTCGGGGTACCTTCGCTCCGGGACTGATCCGGGCGCAGCGGCTACGGTTTGCTGCGCTGCACCTCCTTGCGCTGTGTCTGGCTGCGCCAGACGGTCGCTGCGCTCCCACGCCCGGAACAATCCCGCCACTCAGCCTTCCGACATCGCTGGCACGGCAAGATCAAAAGCGGTACTCGAGCTAACGCTCATTGTGTTGAGTGGTGAGGGGCTTTTGATTTGTCTAGTCCTGAAATAGGTTTACACCTGTTTCAGTTTCAAAACGCCCGATGCACCGCATCGGGCGTTTTGTATTTCAGGGACAAATGAGGTCGCTTACGGTTATAGATTTCTATCGAT